>JAZRWB010000051.1:0-30948 GCA_045599445.1 Kiritimatiellia bacterium
CGCCTCCTCCACGTCCAAACGACATCCTCCAGCACTCCACAACGTCGTTTTCGGTAAGAGTAAATGTCTTTTCGGTAAGAGTAAATGCCACCTCGGGCGAATCAGGCCCAAACTAGTGGCATTTACTTTTACAAGTCACAAAATATTTTCAACTGCGTATCGGTTGAAATTTCGCCGCGTTCCGTGGTATAATACTCGCATTGATTTCTAAACCCAAAGGAGAAGTACAGTGAGCAAAGAGCTAGCGCAGTTGACGCCCGAACTCAAGGCGTTCATCGAAGAATGGAAGGAGAAGCCGGGGAATCTGATCATGGTTCTCCATCAGGTCCAGCAGACCTACGGGTACATCCCGCGCGAAGTCGCGATCGAGGTGTCCGAGCTGCTGAACGTTCCGCTCGCCAAAATCTATGGCGTTGTCACGTTCTACAACTTCTTCAAGCTGCAGAAGGCCGGCAAGTACATCATCCAGGTCTGTCTCGGCACGGCCTGCTATCTGCGCGGCGGCGACGACCTCATGAAGGAGCTCGAGCGCCAGCTGGGGATCGGCGTCAACGGCACCACGCCCGACGGACTCTTCTCGATCGAGGCGGTCCGCTGCCTCGGCTGCTGCGGTCTTGCGCCGGTCATCGTGGTGAACGGCGAGGTCCACGGCAAGCTCGAGACGAAGAACATCGCGGGCATCATCGAAAAGTACCGCAAGCTCGGTTGAAAAGTTTAAAAGTTGAAAGGTTGAAAAGTTATGGCTAAGCTTACATTGGCGGATCTGCGCAAGATGCGCGACGAGAAGCAGAAGGCGATGGAGATGCGCGATTCCTCGAACAAGGACGTGCAGGTCATCGTCGGCATGGGCACCTGCGGCATTGCCGCCGGCGCGAAGGAGGCGTTCACGGCGCTGGTGGACACGCTCGCCGAGAAGGGGCTCACCAACGTCCTCATCCGTCAGACCGGCTGCATGGGCCTCTGCCACTCCGAGCCGACCGTCGAGGTCGTCGCTCCCGGCATGCCGACCGTCATCTACGGCCACGTCGACGCGGCGACGGCGAAGGAGATCGTCGAGAAGCACATCGTCGGCCACGAGCTGATCGAGGGCAAGATCCTCGACAAGCCGTCGATCGACATCGTGAAGAACGCTTAAGGAGTTAGGGAAATGGCTTATCAGAGTTATGTGTTGATTTGCGGCGGCACGGCGTGCTGCTCGGGCGGCGGCGACAAGATCGCTGCGGAGTTCAAGAAGATCCTGGCGGAGCAGAAGCTCGACGAGACCGTGCAGGTCGTGACGACCGGCTGCCTCGGCTTCTGCGAGCAGGGGCCGATCGTCAAGATCCTCCCGCAGGGCACGTTCTACGTGCAGGTGAAGGAGGTGGACGTCAAGGAGATCGTCGCCGAACACCTCGTGAAGGGCCGCGTCGTGCAGCGTCTCTGCTACGACCCGGAGCAGGCGAAGAAGCTGGTCTCCGAGGCGAACATCCCGTTCTATCAGAAGCAGTACCGCATCGTCCTCCGCAACTGCGGCGTGATCGATCCCGAGAAGATCGACGACTATATCGCGCGCGACGGCTACAAGGCGATCGAGAAGGTGCTTTTCGAGATGACCCCGGAGCAGGTCGTCGAGGAAATTCTCAAGTCGGGTCTTCGCGGTCGCGGCGGCGCCGGCTTCCCGACGGGAATGAAGTGGAAGTTTGCGCAACAGCAACCCAAGGGCCAAAAGTACATGGTCTGCAACGCCGACGAGGGCGACCCAGGCGCGTACATGGACCGCTCGACGCTCGAAGGCGATCCTCACAGCGTTTTGGAGGCGATGACGATCGCGGGCTACGCGATCGGCGCGTCGAAGGGCTTCATCTACATCCGCGCGGAGTATCCGCTTGCGATTCACCGTTTGGAAGTCGCGATCAAGCAGGCGAAGGAACTGGGGTTGCTCGGCGACGACATTCTCGGCAGCGGCTTTTCGTTCGACATCGAGCTTCGCTTCGGTGCGGGCGCGTTCGTCTGCGGCGAGGAAACCGCGCTGTTGCAGTCGATCGAGGGTCTTCGCGGAATGCCGCGTCCGCGTCCTCCGTTCCCGGCGGTCAAGGGTCTTTGGGGTCGGCCGACGGTGATCAACAACGTCGAGACTTTGGCCAACATTCCGGTTATCATCAACAAGGGCGCCGACTGGTTCAACAAGATCGGTACGGCGACCACGAAGGGCACCAAGGTGTTCGCCCTGACCGGCAAGGTCAACAACTCGGGTCTTATCGAAGTTCCGATGGGGACGACTCTCCGCGAGATCATCTTCGACATCGGCGGCGGTATTCGCGGCGGGCATCAGTTCAAGGCCGCGCAGACCGGCGGGCCTTCCGGCGGCATTATTCCGCCGCAGTTCCTCGATACGCCGATCGACTACGAGTCGCTTGCCAAGATTGGTTCGATCATGGGCTCGGGCGGTCTTATCGTCATGGACGAAACTGACTGCGTCGTCGATATCGCGAAGTTCTATCTCGACTTTACGGTCGACGAGAGTTGCGGCAAGTGCGCGCCGTGTCGCATCGGCGGTCGCAAGCTCCTCAACTACCTGAAGAAGATCAGCGAGGGCCGCGGCACGGAGCAGGATATCGTCGATATGCAGCAGATCTGCGACGCGATGAACAAGGCCTCGCTCTGCGGTCTCGGGCAGACGGCCTCGAATCCGGTTCGCTCGACGCTCCGCTACTTCATGGACGAATACATGGAGCACATCAACGACAAGAAGTGCCGCGCGGGCAAGTGCTCGAAGCTGGTTGCCTACAAGATCGATCCCGCGAAGTGCAAGGGTTGCACGATGTGCGCGAAGAAATGCCCCGCGGGGGCGATTTCGGGTACGGTCAAGAACCCCCACGTCATCGATCCCGCGAAGTGCGTGAAGTGCGGCGCGTGTGAGGCGACGTGCAAGTTCGGCGCCATCAGCCACGGTTGAGGGAAATAGAAAGCGAAAGGTCTTAACATCATGGAAACGGAAATGATTTCTCTCGAAGTTAACGGCGTCGCGGTCAGCGTGCCGAAGGGGTCGAATCTGCTTGTCGCGGCCAAGGCGGCGAACATCAAGATTCCGACGCTGTGCTACCATCCCGACCTGAAGCCGGGCGCGAGCTGCGGAATCTGCGTCGTGCGCCAACTCGTGCCGAGCCGTACCGAACCCGGCAAGTTCGTGCCGAGTCCGAAGTTGCTCCGCGCTTGCACTACCGAGGCGATGCCGGGGATGAAAATAATCACCCACGACCCCGATATCGTGCAGGTTCGCCGTACGGTGTTGGAACTTATTCTCTCGAATCATCCGAACGACTGCTTGCAGTGTCCGCGTTCCGGTTCCTGCGAATTGCAGGCGTTGGCGGCCGATTTCGGAATTCGCGAGGTGCCGTTCCCGCGCGAGGTCATTCATCGCGACGTCGACAATTCCACGCCTTCGATCATTCTCAACCCCGACAAGTGCATCAAGTGCGGCCGTTGCGCCGACGTCTGCCAGAACATGCAGAACGTCTGGGCGCTCGAATTCATCGGCCGCGGCGAAAAGACGGTGATGGCTCCGGCCGCTGGCGTCAAGCTCGCCGAATCGCCTTGCATCAAGTGCGGTCAGTGCTCGGCGCACTGCCCGGTCGGCGCGATTTACGAAAACGACGAGACCAAGAAGGTCTGGACGGCGTTGCAAGACCCAGATAAGGTTTGTCTTGTGCAGATCGCCCCGGCCGTTCGCGTCGCGCTCGGCGAGGCGTTCGACATGAAGCCCGGCGAGCTCACTACCGGCAAGATCTACGCCGCGCTTCGCAAGCTTGGCTTCAACCAGGTCTTCGATACGAACTTCTCCGCCGACGTGACCATTATGGAGGAGGGAACCGAGTTCATCAAGCGCTTCACCAAGGGCGGCAAGCTTCCGCTCATCACCAGTTGCTGTCCCGCGTGGACCGACTGGATGGAGAAGTACGCTCCTGATTTCGCCGAGAACTTCTCGTCGGCGAAATCGCCTCAGCAGATGCTTTCGGCGCTCGCCAAGACCTATTGGGCCGACAAGAACAAGATCGACTTCAAGAAGGTGCACGTTACTTCGATTATGCCGTGCACGGCGAAGAAGTACGAAATCGGTCGCGACGAGTACATGAGCTCCACCGGAACTCAGGACACCGACGTCGTTTTGACGACGCGCGAACTCGCTCGCATGATCAAGGCGGCGGGTATCGATTTCGCGAATCTGCCTGAGGAGAAGGCGGATGATTTGCTCGGTTCCTACACCGGCGCGGGCACGATTTTCGGCGTCACCGGCGGCGTTATGGAGGCGGCGCTTCGCACTGCGTATTGCCTTATCACCAAGGAGGCGAAGCCGCCGTCCATCGAATTCAAGGAAGTCCGCGGCATGGAAGGCGTCAAGACCGCGACGATCGACATCAAGGGCACGAAGGTCAATATCGCCGTCGCGCACCAGATGGGCAACGTCGAAAAGGTCTTGGATCAGGTACGCGAAGATATCAAGGCCGGCAAGAAGCCGAGATACGACTTTATCGAAGTGATGGCGTGCCGCGGCGGTTGCATCGGCGGCGGCGGTCAGCCGTGCCTCGCGACCGACGAGGTTCGCGCGCTTCGTACCAAGGGCCTTTATTCCGACGACGAGAAGTCGGTTTTGCGCATGTCGCATCTCAATCCCGAGGTGCAAGCGCTCTACAAGAACTTCCTCGGCGAGCCGGGTTCGGGTACGGCGGAGCGGTTGCTTCACACCCACTACAAGAAAATCGAAGTTTACAAATTCAACAAGTAAGGACGCATATGGATATTCTAATCGGTTTTCTCTACGTAGTCGAGGTTGCGGTTTGTCTGCTGCTGGTGTTGGCGGTTATGCTTCAAAAGCCGAAAGAAGGCGGATTGGGCGGCGCAATCGGCGGCGGAATGCTGGAAGCGTCATTGGGCGCGGACGCGGGTAACGTTCTAATCAAGACGACGGCGATTCTGGGGGCGATATTCCTCCTGAATACGTTGGTCTTGGCGCGGCTCACTTCGACGGTGCACTCGCGTTCGTTGATGGCGCGCGAAAGTGCGCCGGCGGCCGAGACTTCCGCGCCGCTCGATCTGCCGATGCCTCAGCAGTGAAGCGCTTGGCGCTTTTTGTCGCGACCGGATTCGGACTCGGGCTGGTCGCACCGGTGGCGCCGGGGACTTTTGGCTCGTTCCCCGGCGTTTTGCTTGCGTATTTTACGACAACGCTTCCCGCGTGGTTGCAGATTGTCGTTTGCACCTCGCTTACGGTGGCGGCGGTTCCTTTTTGCGAGGTTGCCGAACGACGGCTTGGCGTGAAGGACGATGGACGTATCGTCGCGGACGAGTGGATGCTCTATCCGATCGCGCTAATCGGGATTCCGCTCGCCGAGTTGCCGTGGTGGTCGATGATCGTCTTTTTCTCAATAATTAGGGCGGTGGATATCGTCAAGCCCTGGCCTTGCCGGAAGTTGCAGGCGTTGCCAGGCGGACGCGGAATCGTAATCGACGATTTCTTCGCCAATCTCTACGCGCTCGCCGTTAACTGGATTGTCGTGAAGATTTGCTTTTTATGATATAATATGCGATATGAAAGTCGCGGATATCGTAAAAACGCTGGACGGCACTTTGGTGGCCGGTGGGGAATCGAATCGAACGGTCGGTGCGGTAGTGGCCAACGACCTCATGAGCGATGTACTGCTCAACGACTCGGAGGACATACTGCTTCTGACGTCGCTCGCCTCGGATCAGGCAATCCGCACCGCCAACATCGTGGGCGCGATGTGCGTGGTAGTGCATAACGCGAAGCCGTTGCCCCAGACCATGTGTCAGGTCGCGGATACGCTGGGGATTCCGCTGGTTTCCTCGCCGCTTTCCAAATACGAAAGTTGCATTCGCGTACATGACTTCCTCGAAGCCAACGGTTAAGATCCTCTCGGGTGGCGAGAGCCGTAGCGACGACCAGATTATGGCCGCCCAGACGGTTCGCAAGGTGTCGGGGCCGGGATTGCCCGGCGCCGAGGATTCGCCGCTCGTCATCATGGAGCTTTTGCAGCGACTTCGGGTGAAGGACGTGATGCGAGATCACGACATCATCTCCGTGGTGCGCACGGACTCGATGCGCTTCGCGCAGAACTTGATGAAGCGTAACCACATTTCCGGCGTGCCGGTGGTGGAGGGGAAGCGGCTTTTCGGAATCGTTTCGGTGAACGACATCATCAAGGCGTTGGAAGGCGAGTGGATCGAGGACTCCTGCCAAAAGCACATGGCGACCATTTTGGTGGTGTTGGAAGAGGACATGCCGCTCGCGTTCGCGATCAAGTTCTTCCAGAACTACACCTTTGGGCGCTTTCCGGTTCTGGACAAGAACCGCGATCTCGTCGGCATCGTCAGTCAGCGCGACGTAATGCGGGTTTTGATGAAGGAGCTGACGAGCGAGATCGCGCGCATGGAGGGGCGAACGATCGCCCCCGCGGCCGAAACCAAGAGCGAGGGAGTGTTGCCGTACTATTCGATGCGCCAGTTCATGGTTGTCCGCAACGACTTGCAGAACGCCGGCAAGGCGGCGAACGAGATCAAGAAGATGATGAAGGACGCGGGGATCGAGAACAAAATTGTGCGCCGCGTCGCAGTTGCCGCCTACGAACTCGAAATCAATGTCTGCATCCATTCGCTCGGCGGAACGATAACTTTCATTCTCGATACGGAAAAGGCGACGGTGATCGCCAAGGATCGCGGGCCGGGAATCAAAGACGTCGAATGGGCCTGCCAAGACGGAACTTCGACCGCGAACGACTGGATTCGATCGATGGGGTTCGGCGCGGGAATGGGGCTGTCGAATTCCAAACGAGTCGCCGACAATTTCAACATTCAATCGAAAATTCCCACGGGAACCACGGTAATATGCGAGTTCAAATTGAAGAGCTGAATGCGCGCTTCGGCGCGCCCGGACGCATCGCGTTCCGCGAAGGTTTTGCGGGCTATCCCAATGTCGCTTTGGCGAACAAATACGGTTCGGCGGAAATCGCGCTTTTGGGCGCGAACGTCCTTGCCTATCGGTCTACCGGACACTCGCCGGTAATCTATCGTCCGGCGAAAACCGACTACAATCGCGGCGAAAGTTTTCACGGCGGAATTCCCGTTTGTTGGCCGCAGTTCGGCAATCGTTTCTCAAAGGACTTGCCGCAGCACGGGTTTGCGCGGCGGATGGTTTTCATGGTCAGGGGAACCGAGTACTCCGACGAAATGACCGAAATCACCCTGGGGTTGAAAAGCGACGTGGAGACGTTGAAGATTTGGCCGCACGAGTTTGATCTCGAATACAAGATTTCGATTTCGATGAAGCTCAATCTTACATTGACGACGAAGAACGTCGGGGATAAACCGTTTGATTTCAGTTGCGGTTTCCATCCTTATTTTCTCCTGCGCGAACGCAATCAAACGCGGGTTCGCGGGCTGGACGGGTTCGATTTCTTCAACGGAGTCACGGGTAACGCCGACGACCGGCTTGCGGGCGATCTTGTTATGGATCACGCGACCGATCACATCTTCCGGTTGCCGACGGCGCCCAAACACGAAGCGGCCGTTCTCGATGAAGGACTCAAGCGCGCGATTGCGATTGTCTCGACCGGCAACACCAAAACGGTGGTCTGGAACCCCGGCGAAAAGGTCCCCGCCGACCAGGCGCCGGACGATTGGCGGAAATTCGTTTGCGTCGAGCCGGTCAGCGATTGGCCGGGCGGTGGTACGCTCGCGAGCGGCGAGACGCATGTGCTCGCGGCGGCGATTCAATCCCATTTGGAAACTACAAACTAAGGAGCGATTGACATGAAGATTAGCGAAGATATCAAGAACTGGTACGCTATCTCCTGTCCCACGACCGGGGTTAGGTTCGATTTGCGGACATTGGAACTGATGGATACCGACCACGACGGACGAGTGCGAACTCCGGAGGTTCAGGCGGCAATCGCGCTTTTGCGGGAGAAGGGCGTCGACGTGGAGTCGCTCGACCATCCCGACGAGGCGGATCGCAAGTTGCTCGACGATGTGATGCGACGGCAGACCGAGCTCGACAAGCGCGAGCCCTCGGATCTCGAAAAAGCCGCGCTCGCGGAGTGGGAGGCGAAAGGCAATGCTCCGGAAATCGCCTTTCTCGGCGAGGGTACCGCCGATGCCGAAGCCGCGCTCGCGGCGATTGAGAAGACGGTGGACGAGTTCTTCACTCCGCCCGAGGACATGCCGCTTGTGACCGAAGAGGCGGATCGCGAGTTGCCGCTTAAAGACCATCTCAATCCGAAGCATCTGGACGCGATTCTCGCGTTCGCCGAGAAATGCGTGCGGCCGATTATCGGTTCGAACAAGCCGACGCTTACACGTACGGAATATGCCAAGGTCAAGGCGGCGTTCACGCCTTATCGCGAATGGCGATCTTCCAGACCGGTTTCCAGCCCCGATTGCAAGAACGCGCTTGTCGAAGAGGAACGGATATTGCGCTACAAGCTCAACCTCGGCGAGCTGCTGGAAAACTACGTCACGATGAAGCGGCTCTACGCTCACGATTCCTACGCGATCTTCCAGACCGGAGTTTTGCGAATCGACGGCCGCGAAATGAATCTTTGCTTTCATGTCGAAAGCGAGGCGACCCATTCGGCGCTCGTAGGCGAATCGAATTGCTGCGTCATCTATCTGAAGCTGACCCGCCCCGGTGAAAAGGCCGAGCGGATGATTTGCGCAGTGGTGACCGCGGGGCGCGTGGGTACGCTGTACGTTGGTCGCAACGGAGTCTTTTACGATCGCGACGGCAAGGACTGGGAAGCGGTCATCACCAAGGTGGTGGAAAATCAAGTTTCGCTCGCCGAGGCGTTTTGGTCGCCGTGGAAGAAGATCGGCGAAAGCATAACCGAGCTCGTAAAGAAGTTTATGGGCGAGAAGCAGCTCAAGGCGACCGATGGAGTGCAAAAGGCGGTTGCCGCCCCTCAGCAGGCGGGCGGCGCGGCAATGGCCTCCTCGGTCGCGGCGATTGGCATCGGAATCGGCATGCTCGGCGCGGCGGCGGCTTCGCTCATTACCGCGATTAAGGGTTTGCATCCGTGGTGGATGTTCTTCGTCGTCTTGGGAGCGATTGTTCTGGTCGTATCCGTTCCCAGCGCGATCATCGCCTACTTCAAACTCCGCAAGCGCGACATTGGGGCGATTTTGAACGCCTCGGGTTGGGCGATCAACCGTACGATGCATTTTTCGATGCGTCGTGCGCGCGAGTTCACCAAGCGTCGTCGGCTTTTTCAGTAAAACAGGAAGGAAATAAAGAAAATGAGAAACACGGAAAACACGGTAAGGGCGGCGATGCGCGGCGGTTTCACGCTCGTGGAACTGCTGGTGGTGGTCGCAATCCTCGGCATTTTGGGTACGATCGGCTTGCAAGGCGTGACCAAACATTTGGAAACGACGCGCAAGACTGCGGCTAAAACGGCGGTTGACAATTTGCGTGGCGCGGTTACCAACTACATGATTGACAAGAAAAAGTCGACGCCGCCGAACGATCTCAAGCTTTTGATCGACGCGAGCGGCGACGAGGATCCCTACATCGAGGGCGGTGAGGGCGCGCTCGTCGACCCTTGGGACAACGACTATCGAATCGAGGTCAAGGGCAAGCGCTTCGTGGTCATCTCCAACGGGCCCGACGGCAATCCGGGAACCGAGGACGACATTCGTTCCGACAAGATCGAAAAGAAAAAGGACTGATTGCGTCGAGCCTTTACACTCATCGAACTGCTGGTGGTTGTCGCCATTATGGGCGCGATGGTCACCGTCGGGGTGGTGAGTCTTGAGTCGTCGCGCGCCGGGACTCGCGTTTTCGCGGCCGCGCGTGACGTTATGGCGATGGTGCGTAGAGCTCGTTCGATTGCGCTCGTAACGCAAAAGCCGGTGGTGGTCGTGTACTCGAATGCCACGATTGACGACGAGCCGATGGCGAGAGTAGAGCTTCGTGCGGAAAAGCTCTTTTCCTCGGCGGCCTTGCGTCCGGCGGTCAGAAACCTCGCCGGCGATACAGTAATCGAGGCGATGAATGAAAACGAAGGCGAAGGCGAAACGCTCGAGGACATTCTTTCGCCGCAATCCATAAGCGCTGATGTGGTTCGCGGCTTGAAGCTCAAGGTGTTGGACGAGAGTCAGGAACTGGAGGCCTCGGACGACGGATTTCGTCATTCCAAGATTTCTATCTTTTCCACCGCGGACAATGTTTCGCGGACTTATGTTGCCGACGAGCCGAACAAACCCGAAATCAAGGCGGCGGACGCCGCGGAAGAGATGCAAGTGGTTTTTTCGGCCAACGGCACGGTCAATCCAGCGCATCGAATATGGATATATCCCGAGACGGGTACGCCGGAGAAGGGCCTTTGCATCGAAGTCGACCGTTTTGGCGAACCGCGTTGCGCCGACGTGGACGGAATGTAGTCGTATGCGCAAGGGTTTTACGCTACTGGAAGTTTTGCTTGCGGCCGTAATTCTCGGCTTCGGTCTCGCCGGCATCCTCGTATCGCTTTCGCAAGCCCAGCGCTTCATGCAGACCATGCCCGACCTTATTACCGCACAGGAAGTTATGGATATGGGCGATATGGCCTATCCGCTTTCGGATGTCTCCGATGTCGACGACTTGGATGTCGCGGAGTGCGATGTCGACGACCTTTGGAAAATCATCGCCGGCGATCACGGCCCGCACCTCACCTACGAGCAACGCCAGAAATACCATGGCTTTCGCTGGATGCGCGAGCGAGTGGAGGCGAATCCGGACGACGACGAGCTTAAGCGCCTCGGCTATCTTTATTTGGTGCGCATCACCGTCAGGTGGGGAGATCGTTTCATCGGCGAGCGGAACGAGGAAAGTTACGTGACCGTGTGGAGGGATCCGTCGAAATGAAGCGCGGTTTTACCTTGCTCGAACTCGTTTTGGCGGTTATGCTACTGGCGATTATGACCACGGTCGCGATCGTGACTTTTCGGGCGGTGACCACCGGTTGGCGGGTGTCGCGGGAATATGTCGACCGCCTGGAGCGCGTCGATTACGCGCTCGACCAGTTCGTCTCGGGGTTGAAATGCGCTTACTATCCGCACAGCGGCGAACAAAGCTTCGATTATGGTTTTCAGTTGACGGATAATGGCGACGGTGATTCTCCGCGCGAGTCGGATATTATCGAGTGGACGAAAAAGGGGCCGGCGATGCTTGGTGATAGCGCCTACGGCGACGCCGTCCACCGTATTCAGGTGCGGATTTTGGAGGAGGGCGATTCCACTTGGGGCGAGCGAATCGAACGCACGGGACTTTATGCGCGCGTAAAGCCGATGGCGAAAGTAATGCCGGAGGACGACGGCAAGAGAGAGGAGGAGTTTACTTTCGACAATGACGAGCTGTACCGACCGATGCTGGTCGCCGCGGATGTGGACGGGTTCAATTGTCGCGTTCAGGCGACTGAGCCGACGATCGGTGGTAAGGGTAAAAAAGAGGACAAGGACGCTTATGAGGACGAGTTTTCCGCATCCAATTCCGTTCCCTATAAGGTTCAGTTGACTTTTTATGTGAAGAAGGAAGACCCGGATTACGCTTCGCATACCCAGCGCGTTCCGTTGCTGAGGGTGGTGCGGTTGCCGGTGCATGAGCAATCGCTTGACGGCTCGTCGTTGCCGGATGGCGACAAGAAGGGCGCGGGCGGCGGCAACGGACGCGGTGGCGGACGGGGAGGCGCGAGACGATGAGACGCGGTTCCGCGCTATTGATGGTGTTGTGGATCATTCTCGTTTTGGGAGTGATTGTGATTTCATTTTCCTTCGAGGCGAAGTTGCAGGGAGGAATAAACGTCTACGTGCAGGGCAAGAATCGGGTGAAGCGGTTGGTGGACGCGGGGCGCATTATCGGCGAAACGGTGATTCTCGGCTATCGCGATGCGGTTGATTGGACGGAAGACGAAGATCCGAAGGAGCTTGACGAGGACGATCGCTGGTATCTCGAAAAGCGTAATCTGAAAAACGATTCCAAGTGCCTAATCGGCCCGATTATTTTGGACGACCGTAATCTCGACTCCGGCACGCTGGAGGTCGAGCTTTCGATGCGTGATGTCGGAACCGGCGGCGGAATCAACATCAACAAACTTTGCCAAAACGGCGACAACGCCTATATCGTTCGGTGGCAGATGATTTTGGACATGATGGGCGTTCCTCGCGAGGACGATTTTCGTACCGAGGAGGGGAAGCTCATTAATCTTCAGCATTACGTCATCGCCAGTTGGAATGACTTTGTGGATGACGACGACGTAATTACCGCAATTGACGGCGTGTCCGCCGGCGCCGAAAAGACCGACTACAAGGAATACTACGACGAGCACAAGGACGTCTTCGACGATGAAGATCGTTTCGAACCGGCTAATGGCGAAATCGCCGATTTGAAGGAGCTTTCTCGCGTTCTCTGTTTCCGCGAGTATCCGGCGCTGTTGACCGGAGGCGTGCTCAATCCGTGGGAAGACGAGGAGAGTCAAATCACCATTTCCACCGGATTGGTGGGATTGGGCGTTTTCGGTACGGTCGGCGGAACTCGGGTGAATGCCAACGACTGCACGGTCAATGAACTCATGTCGGTTCCCGGAATTTACGTCGAAGAGGAAGTGGACGACGACGACAAGTCCGAAAGTCGGGAAGTCGCCGAGGCGATTGTCGCCTGTCTTACGATCAAGCCCTCGGATTACGATGTGGACGAAACGCGTACTTGGTGGCCGTACAGGGATTGGAACGATCTCAAGAAGCGGATAAACGACGAGTTTTCGGTTGAGATTGGTGAGGAAGCTTCGTCCTACCTTATCTATCGCCCGGAAGAAAGCACGGTTTTCACTATGAAAATAACCGCTTCGTTGATGGATATGCATTATCGGGCGGAGTGCGAATGTTACATCAAAGACGATAAAATACGATATCTTTCATGGAAGGAGTATTGACGAAATGAGCGCCAAGATTATCGACGGCAAGCGTCTCGCGGCCGAGTTGCGGGAGGAAATCGCCCGCGGAACCGAAGAGTTGAAAAAGCAAGGCGTGACGCCCGGGTTGGCGGTGATTCTCGTGGGGGAGAATCCGGCGAGCGTAAGTTACGTAACCGCGAAGGAAAAGGCGTGCGCCGAGGCGGGAATGTATTCGCGCGAAATCCGTCTGCCGGCGACGATTGTCGAGCGCGAGCTTCTCGACGAAATCGCCAAGCTTAACGCCGATCCGACAATCGACGGAATTCTCGTCCAGTTGCCGCTGCCAAAGGGGTTTGACGAAAAGCGCGTAATCAACGCCATCGCGCCGGAGAAGGACGTCGACGGCTTTACGCCGGTAAACGTCGGACGAATGCTCATCGGCGAGCCGTGTTTCCTGCCTTGTACTCCGCATGGCATTATCAAGCTCATCGAGTTTTCCGGCATGGATCTCAAGGGCAAGCACGCGGTGGTCGTCGGTCGCAGCAATATCGTCGGCAAGCCGATCGCGGTGTTGCTCGCGCGCAAGGAGACGAATGCGACCGTGACTGTTTGCCATACCGGAACTCCCGACATTTCCGTCTTTACCCGTAGCGCCGACGTGGTGATTGTCGCCGCCGGGCGTCCTAATACGGTGACCGGAGACATGCTTAAACCCGGCGCGACGGTGATTGACGTCGGCGTGAATCGCGTCCCCGACGCGACTCGGCCGAAGGGCTTCCGTCTCGTTGGCGATGCCAATTACGAAAGCTGTGCCGCCGTTGCCTCGGCGATCACTCCGGTGCCGGGAGGCGTCGGGCCGATGACGATTACGATGCTCTTGTGGAATACGCTCGAATCCGCGAAAAGGAGGGCGAAGTGAAAAAGCTTTGGTTGCTGTCGTTGTTGACGGGTGCGCTGGGTTGCGCGTCGACAACTGCCGTTAAAGTCGAGTCCAATACGCGCTTTGCCGCGGAAGCGCTCGCGCCCTTTGTCGAAAGCGGCCAGCTTCCGTGCGCGATTAGCGTTTTCGAGCGCGACGGCGTGGTCGAGACGTGTTGCGCCGGCTACGCCGACGTCGACGCTCGTCGGCCGATTGGAATGGACGATGTCTTTATGCAATGCTCGCAGACCAAGGGTTTTTGCGGAGTGACGATCGCGATGCTGGTCGAGGAGGGCAAGATCTCGCTCGACGATCCCGTCGGCAAGTATCTGCCGGAGTTTCGCGAGCTTTGGATTCAGACCTCGGCCAGCAACGGCGTGCGTACGCTCGAGCGGGCGAAAAACGTTCTTACCATTCGCCATGTGATGAATCATACCGGCGGCTTTGCGTTTGAATTGCCGGCTTTCAAAACCGGCGGCTGGGCGCGTCGAATGCCGCTTAGGAGCGTGGCGGCGGAGGCGGCGGCGTTGCCGATTGGTTTTGAGCCGGGTACGCGCGTACAATATTCCAATGTCGGTATCGATATCGGGGCGGCGGTCGTCGAGGTGGTGACCGGCGAGCGCTGGGAGAACTTCCTCAAACGGCGCGTCCTCGATCCGCTGGAGATGAATTCCACTTGGTTTTGGCCGACCGACGAGCAGCTGGTTCATCAGGTGGAGGCGTATTGGTGCAAGAAGGACGAAAAGGCCGAGCACATTCTCGAGTTTCGGGATATGCGTCGTCCCTACAACGACGATCGCGTGTTTCCGTCGGCGGGTGCGGGGCTTTGGACGACTGCCAACGACCAGCTTAAGTTTTATCGCATGCTGATGGATCTCGGCGTCGGCGACAACGGCGTGCGCATTTTGAAGGAGTCTACGGTGAAGGAATTGCTCGCGACTTCTACGCGTCCGAAAGGGCTCGGCGGCTATTCGCTGGGCTTGGCGGCGCCGGTTAGCGACGGCGAAAACGAGTGGTTTGGACACGGCGGCGCTTGGGGCACCAACTGCATGGTGAATTACCATAAGCGCGAACTCAAGCTCTGGGTAGTGCAACTCGGTGGTCAACCCCGTCCGTGGGACGCGGAGATTCGCAAGGCGGCGGACAAGTTCTTCAAAAGCGTCGTCGACAGCTCGGCAATCGACGCTTATACCGGAAGGACTAAATAAGATGTATTCGCCCAAAAAGGTTCTCGTAACCGGCGGCTCGGGATTTCTCGGGATCAATCTCGTTCGCTTTCTGCGTGCGCACGGCGTCGAGGAAGTGCGAGTTTTGGATATCGCCGACTTCGACTATCCAGAAAAGTCCGAGCCGTGGCTGAGATTCACCTTGGGCGACGTTCGCGACGTCGCGACGGTGGAGTGCGTGAGCGAGGGTTGCGACGCCGTCGTCCATTGCGCCGCCGCGTTGCCGCTTTACTCCGAAGAGGATATTCGCACCACCGAGGTGGACGGTTGCCGCAACGTGCTCGCCGCGGCGCGCAAGTTCAAGCTCGATCGGATGATTCAGATATCCTCGACTGCGGTCTACGGCGTGCCGAAGAAGCACCCAATTTACGAAACCGATCCGCTTGTCGGCGTCGGCCCGTACGGTCAGGCGAAGATCGACGCGGAGAACATCTGCCGCGACGCGATTCGCGAAGGTTATCCGGTTTCGATTATCCGTCCGAAGAGCTTTGTCGGCCCCGAACGGCTCGGCGTGTTCGCGCTTTTCTACGACTGGGCGTACACCGGTCACGGATTTCCGATGATTGGTTCGGGCGACAATCGTTATCAGCTTATGGACGTGGACGATCTCGACGAGGCGATTTGGAGCGCGCTTACGCTCCCGCACGAGACGGTTTCGACCGAGTTCAACATCGGGGCGAAGGAATTTACGACGATGAAGGAGGATTATCAGGCGGTGCTCGATCGCGCCGGTCACGGCAGGCGTATCGTCGGCATGCCGGTTCGTCCGCTCGTATTCATCTTGCGCGTACTTGAGGCGCTCAAGCTTTCACCGCTCTATCCGTGGGTGTATGAAACCGCCTCGACCGATTCGTTCGTCTCGATTGAAAAGGCGGAGCGAATGCTCGACTATCGCCCGCGCTATTCCAACAAACAGGCGTTGGTGCGCAACTACGATTGGTACGTCGCCCATCTTTCCGAGTTCGCGGGCAAAAGCGGCGTGAGCCATCGCGTACCGTGGAAACAGGGGATGCTTGCGCTCGCCAAACTCTTTTTCTAAGACGATGAAACGCGCTTTCGATTTGCTGCTTACGATTTTGACGCTTCCCGTTTGGGGGTTGGTCGTGTTGTCGATTGCAGTCGTTTCGCGTTTTACGATGGGCGCGCCGGTTTTCTTCCTTGACGAGCGCGCGGGCAAGAACGGTCGCGCGTTTCGGCTCGTCAAGTTTCGCACTATGCGACTCGGGGCGGGGAGTGACGCGGAGCGGCTTACGGCATACGGACGCTTTTTGCGCGCGACTTCGTTGGACGAATTGCCGGAACTTTGGAACGTCATCAAGGGCGAGATGTCGCTTGTAGGCCCGCGTCCGTTGCCGATTCGTTATTTGCCGCGCTATTCGCCCGAGCAGAATCGTCGCCATGAAGTTCTTCCCGGCATCACCGGTTGGGCGCAGGTGAACGGTCGCAACGCGCTTGACTGGGAAACCAAGTTTCGCTACGACGTCGATTACGTCGACAACCGTTCGCTCTTTCTCGACGTGAAGATTCTTTTTCTTACCGTCCGAAACGTCGTTCTCTCAAAGGACATTTCCCATCCCGGCGAAACGACGATGAGCGAATTTCTCGGGTAGATTTGTGGTATAATTAGCGGAAAGGAGATGTGAATATGGCGTACACCAAAGCGGAAATGGCCTCGGAATTCTGGATGCTCACTAAGGGTATTCTGCAGGATTCGAATGTGGATACCGACGAGGCGCTCGTCGTCAAGCGCTGGCTTGAGGAACACAAAGCTGGCGACGAGTTCGATCGCGTGATTTCGCGACTCGACAAGTTCCTGGTCGATGGCTATATCGACCGTTTCGAGTCGAAGGATCTCATCAACTCGCTCGGCAATATCCTGCGGACGCTGCGCGCGAACGCTTGAAGAAGGTCGCGATCGTAACCGGCGGGTCGTCGGGCATCGGCCTCGCCGTAGTTTCGCTGCTTGCCGCGCGCGGCTACTCGGTCACGAGTTTCAGTCGCCGCGAAGGGGTCGATTTGACCGATTCGTCGGCGGTGGACGTGGCGATTGAGCGGGTGTTGAAACGGGAAGGGCGGATCGATCTCGTCGTCAACAATGCCGGCGTCGGCGCTTTTGGCGCGGCGGAATTCGCCTCGGAAGAATCAATCCGCCGTCAGTTCGAAGTTAACTTCTTTTCCGCGGTTTCTTTGGTTCGCAAGGTTTTGCCGACGATGCGTGCGCAAGGCGCAGGGCGGATAATCAACGTCGCCTCGGCGGCGGCGATGTTTCCTTTGCCGTTTCAAAGTTTCTATTCCGCGACCAAGGCCACGCTCGTCAACTGGTCGTGCGCGCTCGCGGGCGAAGTTAGGCCGTTCGGCGTTCGCGTTTCGGTCGTCTGTCCGGGCGACGTCAAAACCGGTTTTACCGACGCTCGCAAACTCGAAATCGACGCTTCCGAGGATTATCGCGCCGTCGCTTCTCGCGCGCTCGCCAGGGCGTCCGCCTTGGAACGCGGCGGGATGCGCCCCGAGACGATTGCCCGAAAAATCGTTCGTCTCGCCGAGTCGAAGCATCCGCCGCTGGTGGCGATTCCCGGCTTGGGTTACGCGACGCTTGATTATTTCGCTCGGCTCTTGCCGCGCACTTGGGTGTCGAAATTGATTTCCCTCTTTTACGCATGACTTTCGTTTTTTCCGGCGCGGGCATGAGCCAAAAGGCGAGCGAATGGATTGATTTCGATTCGCCGCGCACGCTCGGCTTCGTCTTCCCGGTTTACGGTTGGCGAATTCCGAAGATTCTTCGTCGGCGGATTCGCGAGGAGTTGAAGGGCGGGGAGTGGGATTTCGTCTGGGCGGTAGTGACTTGCGGCGACGATGTCGGCCTTGTCGATCGCGATCTCGACGCGGAACTCGAAAAGGCGATTGGTCGCAAGCTCGACGCCGCCTATTCGCTCGTTATGCCCGACACCTATCTCGCGTTGCCTGGCTTTAAATTGGATACGCCGACCGAAAGCGCGGCGAAGCTTGCGGCGGCGGAAAAGCGAGCTCGAGAGCTTCGAGTTCGATTAATGAATCGCGAGCGAGTCCGCGACTTGAAGCGCGGCGCGTTCGCGTGGCTTAAGACGCGGGTAATCGGCGGTATTTTCGACCGCTTTTTCGCCAATGATCGCGGATTTCGGCTGACCGAGGGAAAGTGCATCGGTTGCGGCGAGTGCGCGGCGAAATGTCCGACATCGTCCATCGTTCTCGACGCGAACGGTCGTCCGACTTGGAAAAAGGACGGAAGTTGCACCGCTTGCTTTCGTTGCTATCACCTTTGCAAAGGCGATGCGATCGAGTGGGGAGTATTCACTCGCGGCAAGGGTCGGCTTAACGCGAAATGACGCGACTCGCCTATATTCTCGCCGGCCCTACGGCGAGCGGCAAAAGCGCCATCGCCGCGACGCTTGCGCGGGAAATGGGCGCGTGGATATTGAGTGCGGACTCGATGCTCGTTTATCGCGGTATGGACATCGGCACGGCGAAACCTTCCGTCGCCGAGCGCGAGGAGTTCCGTATGGGCGGTGTCGATCTCGTAACGCCGGCGGAGGAGTTTTCTTCCGGGAAATGGCTTAGGTGCGTCGCCGAATGGCTCGCCGCCGTTCCCGAAAAGACGCCAATCGTAATTGTCGGCGGAACGGGCCTTTATTTTTCCGCGCTTTTGCGAGGGCTGGATCGTCGTTGGGAAAAGCCAGCGCCCGAGTATCCGGTTTTGAAGATCGACCGCGCGCTCGTTCGCGAGCGAATCGCCGCGCGACTGGACGAGATGTTCGCTTGCGGTCTCGAAGCGGAGAAGCGTCGTTTGCACGAGCTTTATCCCGTTTGGTCGCGCACCGCTTCGCTCGCCATCGGTTATCGCGAAGGCGATGATCGCGAAAAGATTCTCGTTCGTACCTGCCAACTCGCCAAGCGACAGGACACGTGGTTTCGCCATCAATCGACTCCGCTTTACGTCGAGCCGACGGTGGAGGCGGTGCGCGAACTTTGGCGGAGTCGCGGCCCTTGGCCGATTGTGCTATAATATGAGTATGACGAAGCGAGAACTCGGTTCCCTTGGGAAGCATCGCGCCTATCTCGGATTGCCTCCGAAAAAGGGCTCGGTCGAGCCGTTTCCGATGGCGGGCGAAAAGGTTTTCGCCGTCCAGGTCGAAGCGCTCGCTCGCCGACTTTCGGCGATAAACTGCCGGAGCGTCGTTATCGGGCTTTCCGGCGGGCTTGACTCGGCGCTCGCCTTGCTCGTCGCCGTTCATGCGTTCGAGCGTCTCGGTTACGACAAGGGCGGTATCCACGTTTACACGATGCCCGGTTTTGGCACCAGCAGTCGTACGCGCGGCAACGCGGTGCTTTTGTGCGAGGGATTGGGCCTTTTGCCGGAGACGATCTCGATCGTCAAATCCTGCAAGCAGCATTTCCGCGACATCGGTCACGACGGAATTACGCCCGACGTCGTCTACGAGAACGCCCAGGCGCGAATTCGTACGCTGATTTTGATGGACAAGGCGAATATGCTCGGCGGCATCGTCCTCGGAACGGGCGATCTTTCGGAGATCGCGCTTGGCTGGTCGACTTACAACGGCGATCACATGTCGATGTTCGCGGTAAATAACGGCGTTCCGAAAACCGTCGTTCGTCGGGTGTGCGCGTGGTACGCCGACGCCTTCGGCGGCGAGGCGGGCGATGCGCTGAAGGACATTATCGCGACGCCGGTTAGTCCCGAGCTCGTAAAAGGCCAAGTTACGGAATCGCGAATCGGCCCCTACGAACTCCACGACTTCTTCCTTTGGAATTTCATCGTGAACGAAATGGGCCCCAAACGGCTTGAGTCCGAGGCGGCGCGATATTTTGGCGATCGCTTTTCCAAGCTTGAAATCGCGCGTACGCTGAAAACGTTCTTTACTCGTTTCTTTACCCAGGCCTTTAAGCGCAATTGCCAACCTGACGGAATCAAGGTCTTTCCGTTCGAGCTTTCCCTGCGCGGCTGGTGGATTCCGTCCGATCTCGGAGTGGTCGAGCTTCATGGCTAAGGCGCTGGTAATCGGCAAGGGCAAAAGCGGCGAGGCGGCCTCTTCGCGTCTTCGTGCGCTCGGCTACGAAGTCGAATTTGCCGATGGCGTCGATCTCGTCGTAACGAGCCCGGGCGTGCCGGTTAAAAGCGAACTGCAGCTCGGTGTCGAAGAGTTGAAAAAGCGCGGCGTGAAGCTCTTGGCGGTTACCGGTTCCAAGGGAAAGTCCAGCGTCGTAAAACTCGTCGCGGACGCGATCGACGGGATTCCTTGCGGTAATTTCGGCTTGCCGGTGAGCGCCGTCCACGAAACGAAATGGGCGGTTGTCGAGGTTTCGAGCTTTCAGTTGGAAACGACGACCTTGTCGTCTGACGCGTTCGAGGCGGCGGCCCTACTGAATTTGCAAGCCGACCACTTGTCTCGTCACGGTTCGCTCGAAGTCTATCACGCGCTGAAGCGGAAGCTCCTGACTTTCACCCGTCGTCCGATTATTGCCGAGGCGAACGCCGATGCGCGGCTTTTCGCGGGAACTTATTTCGACAACGACGTTCTTCGCTCGAACGGTTGCGCGGCAGTGGCGCTAATGCGCGTGGCGGGTTTGGCCGACGCGGCGATTACGCGCGCGTTTCGCGATTTTCGGCCTTTGCCGCACCGAATGGAAACGGTCGGGGTTGTTGACGGCGTCGCCTACGTGGACGACTCCAAGGCGACTTCGATCGCGGCGCTCGTCGCCGGAGTGAAAATGGCGAAGGGACGCGTTCGGCTGATTGCGGGCGGGCTCCCCAAAGGCGATGACCCCGCGAGTGCGCTTCCCGTCTTGACGGAACGGGTCGAAAAAGTGTATATTATAGGCCAGAGCGCGGAAGCGTTCGCTACGGCGTGGAAGGGTGAGGTGGATTGTGAAATCTGCGGTACGCTCGACCGTGCGGTGGCGACGGCGAAGCGCGAGGCGGTTGAAGGCGAGACGGTGATCCTATCGCCGGGTGCCGCGAGTTTCGATCAGTTTGAAAACTTCGAGCGACGCGGGGAGGTCTTCGTCGAGCTCGTAAAGAAAGAAGGATAAGATGAATAAGTTCGCAGTGCTCGCATCGGTTGCAGTCGCCGCCACGTTGGTCGGATGCAAGGATCCGGATTACGCCGGAAAGCCCTATGCGATGAACCGTTCCGAGGTGAAGGATGCCGGAGAGATCGCGCCGACGGAGACGACGTGTGCGCCGACGACGGTTGAGACGACCGCGCCTGTGGCCGAACCGTCCGTGATTTCCTGCTCGTGCGCTCCCGATACGAAGCACACCTCTCCTTGCCAGTGCGGTGCGAGCGATTGCAAATGCAAGGTCGAACCCGAGGCGGAGTATACGCTTTACATCGTCCAAAAGGGCGACTACCTTGCGAAGATTTCCAAGAAGTTCAACATCAAGGTCGATACCATCAAGGCGATGAACGGCCTTAAGAACGACACGATTCGTCTCGGTCAGAAGATCAAACTTCCCGGTAAGATCGACGTCGGCGTTCAGGAAGAGTATCGTCCGACGAGGGCGATTAAGGAGCCCAAGCCGTTCAAGCCCTACGAAGGCGCGACCTTCGAGTACGTCGTCAAGTCCGGCGATACGCTGGGCGCGATTGCCTACGGTCATGGAATCAACATTCGCCAGCTGAAGGCGCTCAACAATCTGAAGAAGGACAACCTCAAGATCGGCCAGAAGCTCTTGGTTCCGGTTGTCGACGAGAAGCCGGCCGAGACGAAGACCGCGCCGACGACGGAGACCATTCCCGCGCCTGCCGTCGAAGAGCCGACGATTCCCGCCGAAACGACGGTGGTTGAAGAGTCAGTCGCGCCGACCATTCCCGTCGATGACGTTACTTACGTCGTTCAGGAAGGCGACGACATCACCGGCGTTGCGATTCGGTGGAACGTTTCCGCGGCGGTTATTCGCGATCTCAACAATCTCGCCGAAGACGCCCAGCTCGTTCCCGGTCAGATTCTGAAGCTGCCCGCCGAAGTCCAGCAGTAAGGCGCGGTGCGCAAGTCCGCACTGTTTCTTTTCGGCCTGGTGGTCACGGTAATCGTGGCCCTCGGGCTGGTGGTGCTTTCAAGCGCGAGCGAGGCGAACGGTATTCGCCTGCATAACGACGCCTACTACTTCATGAAGCGCCAGTTTATGTACCTTGGCGCCGGCATCGTTCTCGCGACGATCGTTGCCGCGGTCGATTATCGCATTTGGCGAAACCACCCGTCTCTCGCCTATGTCTTTTTTGGCGTGGTAATCGTCTTGCTCGTAGCGGTATTCTTCTTCAAGGAAATTAACGGCTCGTATCGTTGGATCGCGCTCGGGCCCTTGCGCTTGCAGCCGAGCGAACTCGCCAAACTTGCCGTAGTCGTAGTGGTCGCGGTTTGGATGGATAGAATCGGTTGGCGAGTGGAGCTCTTTCTTAAGGGAGCGCTCGTGCCGTTTTTGCTTATCGCCATAATTGCGCTTCCGATTGTAAAGGAACCGGATTTCGGCTCGACGATGGTCGTGGGGCTTTCGGGTTTTCTCGTTATGTTCGTCGCGGGTGTAAGAATTCTCCATGTCTTGCCGTTCGTTCTCGCGGGGTTGGGCGCGGTCGGGGCGCTCGTTCTTTCCAACGCCAACCGCATGGCTCGTATAGCGGCGTTTTTCGACGGCAAGCTCGACGTTGGCGCTCAGGTCGTCGACGCGGCGGCGAAGCGCGCGGCTTATCAGGCCGAGCAAGCGCTTGCGGCGATCGGCAACGGCGGAATATACGGTGTCGGGCTCGGGCAGTCGATGCAAAAGCACTACTACCTTCCAGAGGCCCATACCGATTTCATCTTCGCCATCGGCGCGGAGGAACTCGGGCTTTTCTTTTCGATTGGCGCGTTGGTGCTCTTCTTCGCCTTTTTCGCGCTTTCCGTCTACATCGCCCGCAAGGCGTCCGACCGCTTCGGTCGCTATCTCGTGATGGGGATGTCGTTCATCATCTTCTTCCAGATGATGTTCAATATCGGCGTCGTCTGCAAGGCGCTGCCGACGAAGGGGATGGCGCTACCGTTCTTCAGCTACGGCGGAACCAACCTCTTGTGCGCCTTTTTCGCGGTAGGAACGATTCTTTCGGTGGGGATTCATTCCTATCGCGATCGTCGGCGTAAACGGTTGGAGATGAAATGGCGGACGTAAAGCCCTACACCGTTTCCTCGCTCACCGCTTCCTTGAAGACGATGATCGAGGGTCGGTTTTCGCGAATTTACGTCGAGGCGGAGATAAGCGGCTTTAGACGTTATCCTTCGGGTCACGCCTACTTCACGCTCAAGGACGACGGCGCGCAGATTTCGGCGGTGATGTTCGCGAGCGCTTACGAGCGTTGCCAGGCGAAGGCGATGCTCAAGGACGGCGCGAAGGTGCTCGTTTACGCGAACGCAACCGTCTATCCTCCGCGCGGCAACTACCAGCTCGTCGTTCTCGCCGCGAAAATGGTCGGCGAAGGCGAGCTGATGCGGCGCTATCTCGAACTTAAGGCGAAGCTCGAAGCGGAAGGGCTCTTCGACGCCTCGCGCAAGCGTCCCTTGCCGTTCCTTCCGCGTCGAATCGGGATCGTGACCAGCGAAGCGGGCGCGGTAATCCACGATATGTGCACCGTTCTCGTTCGGCGCTTTCCGCTCGTCGAAATTCGACTTTACCCTTGTCTCGTCCAGGGCGACGGCGCGAGCGAGTCGATTATCGAGGGCGTCGATTACTTCCAAACGAACTGGAACGCCGAGCTTTTGATCGTCGCGCGCGGCGGCGGCTCCTTCGAGGACCTTTTTTGCTTCAACGACGAGACGCTCGTGCGCCGTCTCGCCGCCTCGAAGATTCCGACGATCAGCGCGGTCGGCCACGAGACCGACTTCACGCTTTGCGATTTCGCCGCCGATCTTCGCGCGGGAACGCCGTCGATGGCGGCGGAGTTGGCGGTGCCCGTGATGTCCGAACTCGTCGAAAGACTTCGCTCGTCCATGCGTACGCTTGCCTCGACCTTGCGCGGGCGCGGCGACTACTTCGCCCAGCGCATCGATCGACTGGGCGATGGCCTGCAAGTCGCGCTCGTTCGCTATCGCGAGCAGTTGGAGCGTCGGCTCGAACTCGCCGAGACACGGCTCAACGCCTATTCGCCCTACGGCGTCCTGGAGCGCGGCTATTCGCTTACGACCGACGAAAAGGGCGCGGTGGTGAAGGACGCCTCGCTCCTCAAGCGCGGCGACAAGCTTCATACCCGGCTTGCGAAGGGCGAAGTCGTCTCGGTCGTGGGCGACGCGGAAATATGATATAATACGCGCTATGAAAATTTGCGGTACGATTACGGCTTTGATAACTCCGTTCGCCAAGGACGGGTCGGTCGACTACGGCGCATTAAAGAGTCTCGTCGCCGAACAGATTGCGGGCGGCGTCGAGGCGGTTTGCGCGGTCGGGACGAGCGGCGAATCGCCGACTCTCTCGCGCGAGGAGCATCTTAAGGTAATCGAGAAGGTCGTCGAGTTCGTCGGCGGCAAGCTGAAAGTCGTCGCCGGAACCGGCGCGAACTCGACGAGCGAGGCGATCGAGCTTACGAAGGACGCGCTCTCCATCGGCGGCGTCGACGCGACCTTGCAGGTAACGCCTTACTACAACAAGCCGAACGCCGAAGGACTTTATCGCCACTTTACCGCCGTCGCCGACTTGGGGCTCCCCGTGATCCTCTACAACGTTCCCGGTCGAACGGGGCGCGAGATTTCGCTCGATACGGTCGTCCGGCTCGCGAAGCACCCGAAGGTGATTGCGATTAAGGAAGCGAGCGGTAGCGTCGATCGCGTGAGTGCGATTAAGGATCTCCTCCCCGACTTCACGGTGCTTGCGGGCGACGATGCGCTCGCGCTTCCGATGATCGTCGTCGGCGCCGAGGGCGCGGTTTCCGTCGCCTCGAACGTAATCCCGCGCGAAATGTCCGAGATGGTGCGTCTCGCGACGAAGGGCGAGATAACGAAAGCGCTCGAATACCACCGCGCGTACTATCGGCTTTTCCGCGATCTTTTTATCGACGTAAATCCGGTGATGGCGAAGGAGGCGCTCGCGATGATGAGGAAGATCGAGCCCGTCTTCCGCCTTCCCTTGTGCGAGACGACCGAATCCAATCGCGTAAAGCTCCGCGCCACGCTCGCCGCCCTGAAGCTCGTATGATGCGCGTATTCAATTCGCTGACGCGCCGCGTCGAGGAACTCGCTCCCATCGAAGGCGACACGATTCGCCTCTACACTTGCGGGCCGACGGTCTACAATTTCGCCCATATCGGCAACTTCCGCGCCTACGCTTTCGAGGATATCCTGCGCCGCGTCGTGAAGTTCAACGGCTACAAGATTCGCCAGGTGATGAATCTTACCGACGTTGACGACAAGACGATCAAGGGCGCGAACGCCGCGGGCGTGAAGCTCGTCGATTACACGAAGACCTACAAGGACGCGTTCTTCGCCGATCTCAAGAAGCTCAACATCGAGCCCGCCGAAGTCTATCCGGCGGCGACCGACCACATCCCCGAGATGATCGCGCTCGTCGAGAAGCTGATGGCGAAGGGCGTCGCCTACAAAAGCGAGGACGGCTCGGTCTACTTCAAGGTGCGCGAGTTTCCCGCCTACGGCAAGCTCGCCCGCATCGACTTCGACAATCAGCGCACCGGTCTTCGTTGCGCCGCCGACGAATACGACAAGGAGAACGTCGGCGATTTCGCGCTCTGGAAGGCGTGGGAGGAGTCCGACGGGCCGGTTGGCTGGGATTCGCCGTGGGGTCGCGGTCGCCCCGGTTGGCACATCGAGTGCTCGGCGATGTCGATGAAGTATCTGGGCGAGACCTTCGATCTGCATACGGGCGGCATCGACAATCTCTTCCCCCACCACGAAAACGAAATCGCCCAAGCCGAGGCGGCGACGGGCAAACCCTTCGTTAAAACGTGGATGCACTGCGCCCACTTAAGGGTGAACGGCGAAAAGATGTCGAAGTCGCTCGGTAACTTCTATACGCTGCGCGACTTGATCGAGAAGGGATATACGGGGCGCGAGATTCGCTATGTGCTCGTTAACGCCCACTATCGGAGCGGACTTAATTTCGCATTCAGCGCCTTGGATGATGCGCGAAAGTCGTTGGAGAAGATTGATCGCGCGGTTGCTCGCGTTGAAGCCGAACTTGCGAGCGCTCAAGTCGCGCAAAGCTCCTCCTCAGGGTCCCTCGGCGAATACGCCGCATCCCTTCGCTCGGACTTTGCCGCTCCTTTCGCCAAGTTCACCGAAGCGGTTAACGACGATTTGAACATACCCAAGGCGTTTGCCGCCATGTTTGAATTGGTGAGAGTGGTGAACGGGTTGGAACTTACGGAAGAGGTTGCCAAAGAGGCGCTTTCAGTCTTTCGTCGAATGGACGAAGTATTGGGGCTTGTCTTCTTCGGCCGCAAGGAGGCGGAGACGACGATTCCCGCCGAGATTCAAAAGCTTTTGGACGAACGCGCCGTCGCGCGCGCGGCGAAGAATTGGGCCGAGTCCGACCGCTTGCGCGATGCGATTGCGGCGGCGGGTTGGCTCGTCAAGGATTCCAAGGAGGGCCAGTCATGCACCAGGAAGTAAAGACCTTGTCGGAGCTCGACGCTATCGTTAAGGAAGGAAAGACGCTCGTTGACTTTTGGGCGACGTGGTGCGGGCCGTGCATGATGATGGGCGAGCGCATCGCCGCCGAGATCGAGCCGACCCATCCGGAAATCAAGATTGTGAAGGTAAACGTCGATGAAGCGCCGGAGCTTGCGGCCAAGTTCGGCATCATGTCGATTCCCGCGCTCTTCGCGTTCGCGGACGGCGTAAAGAAAGCGGAGTTCGTCGGCGTTACCGATACCGCGGAACTTCTCGCCGCGTTCAATTGACGGAATGCGCGGGAAAATGATACAATACGTGAGTTTTTAAGTCCAATCCAAGGATAAACGATGGCGAAAGAAGAAGATCAGGCGATTGAAGTCGAGGGCACGGTCACGAAGGTCCTGCCCGCGACCATGTACAAGGTGCGGCTGGAAAACGGTCACGAGGTTCTGGCGCACATCTCCGGCAAGATGCGCAAGTTTTTTATTAAAATCGCCATCGGTGACAAGGTTACGGTCGAAATTTCGCCGTATGATCTCGGCAAGGGTCGTATTACCTATCGCCACAAAGTCTAATTTCTTAACTACTCAAGGAGATAATCGAAATGTCAGGTCACAGCCACTGGGCGACTATTAAGCGCGCGAAGGGCGCGGCGGATGCGAAGAAGGGCAAGATCTTTTCCAAGCTCGGCAAGGAAATCACCATCGTCGTTAAGGCGAAGGGCGGAGACCCCGACAACAACCCGACGTTGCGTACGCTGATCGCGAAGGCGAAGGCGGCGCAGATGCCGAACGACAACATCGAGCGCGCGATCAAGAAGGGTACGGGCGAGCTCGAGTCGGCCGAAATGGTCGACGCCCAGTACGAGGGCATCAAGGGCGGTACGGCGATCGTCGTTCGCGTCCTTACCGATAACAAGAACCGCGCCGCGGCCGAGGTCTCGAACGTCTTCAAGAAGAACGGTATCGAGCTCGCCAAGCCGGGCAGCGCTTCGCGTCTCTTTGATCGTCTCGGCCAGGTGATGATTCCGGCGGCGGACGGCATAACCGAAGACAAGGTTATGGAAGTCGCGCTCGAAGCTGGCGCCGAGGACGTCGTTTCCGAAGATGGCGGCTTTACGGTCAAGTGCCAGCCGAACGACTTCGTTACCGTTTCCGACGCGATCAAGGCGGCGGGGATCGCGATCGACGAAGAGAATTCGGCGATTGGCTTGGTGCCGAATATGACGAATCCCGTTTCCGACGTCGTGACCGCGAAGGCGATCAACAAGTTCGTCGAGATGCTCGAAGATCTCGAAGACGTGCAGGATGTCTACAACAACATGGAGACGACCGACGAGGTCGACGCCGCGCTCGAAGCCGAGGGCTAAGCGAGGATATCTCCACAGAAAAAGAAACGACCTCGGCCCAAAGCCGGGGTCTTTCTTTTTGCCCGCGTGAAAACTGGTGGTGGGGCAAGGATTCGAACCTTGGAAGGCGTAAGCCAGCAGATTTACAGTCTGCCCTCGTTGACCGCTTGAGTATCCCACCACGGGCAAGTAGTGCGTAGTATATCAAAACTATCGCATGTAAGTCAAATGCGAAATCGCTGCCATACCTAGTCGGGTTAACGGTTTCGTCTCGTAAGCGTCGCTCGAAGGCGATAAGCTCGCTCGATGGCGTCGATAACGCCCAAACCGCGTTGCTCTTGTGCGTCATCGCCGCCATCTATACATGCGGGCGCTGACGCGCGGCTTCGCCGTTGCTTCGCAACCTACCCTCAGGAGGCGACACTTCGTTAGCCTCCTTCGGCGCATTGCGAGCTGACACTCCTCGACTTCTCGCTCCGCAACTGGGCGCTACGCGCGTAAGTGGTGCGTCCAAACCGCTCTTCATCCCTTCGCGCCCGTCGGGCCGCCTCACGGCGACAGTAACTATCTGCGCGAATCGGAAAGATTCGCTTACGGCACGTTAGCGGCAACTATGGAAGCGGCCAAGGGAATGCGGATTGAATATCTTTCAAATTGGCCTCCAACGCATCCATTTCCATTGTGGCCGTATTCCAAACGGTTTGCCAATTTGTTTTGATATATCCGTGAATAAGAACATTGCGCATTCCAATAAAAGCGCTCCAAGGAATAGACGGATACTTGTCTTGAACCGACTTGTCTATCGCATTCGCCGCCTCGCCGATTATTTCAATATCGTACGCAACACTTTGACGTTTCTCACGATTATCAAGAAACTGCTCGTAGGTGACTCCCGCGACACTCTTCTTTATGGAAGCAATCGCATCAAGCATATCCTCAATACGCGAGCAAGGGTTGTGATGAGGATCGAACATCATACCGCAACCAAGTCCCTCTCGATCACCTTCGAGAAGATTGAACCAGCTTTTACACCACCGCGATCCACAACATCAACTTCGCGACCAAACATGGAACTAAGAACATTGTAAAGCCGACCATGATCAAGAAGTGTCGCCTTATTGTTAAACTCGACCAGAAAATCCACATCACTTTCGGGAGTCTCTTCCTTGCGGGCAACGGAACCGAAAACCCAAAGCTTTTCGGCCTTGTGGTTCTTCGCGATTGCGTAAATTTCGTCCCGCTTCGCATGTATCTCGTCAAGCATGCACACTGTCGGTATTCTACCACACAATCCGCGCGTACGTCAACAGTATACGTGGGCTTAAGGGGATTAGGGTTTTGCGACTCACGCAACTGGGCGCGCATGCGCGATATCACGGGTGAGAGGCGCGACGTTTGCTTAGGCGAAAAGTCGTACCTATCACTTTTCGGTCAATTTGGTACACCAGAAAAAGGCGTTACTACCACCAGAAACTTCCGTTATGAACAACGGAAAATCTCGTTATGAACACCAGAAACTCCCGTTGGCAGCAGCAGAGGTTTAGCGATTGGGCAGAAGGCATGCTTTTGCCAACACTCGGCATTCGGGGACAAGCGTTTTGTGTTCGGTGCAAATCCTCGGTTGAACCTTGCTTTTACACCAAAATATGTGCTATACTACCATTTCATTAAGGCGCCAAAGCTTTACTTTACGGAAACTGGGCTTGCGGCCTATTTGCTTGGTATTCGTTCGCCAGATCAAATATCCACTCATCCGCTCGTTGGAAATCTTTTTGAAAATATGGTTGTGATGGATATGTTAAAATCACGACTTAATCGCGGTTTGGATGCGGATATGTATTTTATTCGAACAAGCCACGGCGTAGAGGCGGACCTCGCCGTTGAGAACAACGGAAAACTTGATCTTTATGAAATCAAGTCAGGGTCGACGTTTTACGATGAAATTGCCAACAATCTTCGCATGCTCAAGCGTTTATTACCGTCGGAGATTGGAAATTTGACGGTGATTTATGCTGGTCGTGACGCATCGGCGTCCGGAGGGATATCCGTACGGTGTTTTAGTCGATAAGCTCGCTCGAAGTCGATAATAGCGTCACTTCGGTGAGCGAACAAAAGCAGCTCCTCGCTCGCTCTTTTGCTTCGCTCACCTACGTTCGCAACGGGCGCTATGCGCAAATGAGTGCCCGAAACGAGCTTATCGACTTCGAGCGGAGATCCTCAAAACCCCCAACGCTCAAAGTCAAAACCCCCAACAGTCAAACCCTAAACCCCCAACAGTCAAACCCAAACACCCCAACGGCCACATCGCTATAGCCCAGCAGGGCAAAAAGGAGGGCGTGTCCCCAAAGGCACCTCGACTTCTCGCTCCGCAACGACTTACGCGCGTAAGCGCATTATTGCGAACGGAGGAGCGAAACGGTGTGCTTTTGCCACCTAATTGAGGAGCTACTATATGTTTCGCATGGATGTGTATTTTCATAGCGACGAAATTGGGAACGAGGCCCTTAGGTTTAATATCGCGTTAGCGATAAATAGGACCGAGCGTTGGCAAAAGCATACCTTTCGCTCCGAAGTGAAGCTAAAATTTAGTTGCGGTTGGAACAAAACCCTAATCCTCTTAAGCCCGGAGCGCCATTATTTTTATGCTTGACTCTTTCACCAAAATTTTGGTATTCTTCTTTCAAGATTGTGGAAGGTGTATCCGCAGTCGACGGCAAGTAGAGAATGAGAAAGAAGACAACAGAGAAGTTGAAAGTTTATCTGGAAAGCACCATCTCGGGCTTTGCCACGGGGCGTACATCGTCTGATCTTGAGGTGGCTCGCAAACAATCGCTGACTTCAAAGTGGGTAGAGCAATGGATGAAAAAGTGCGATTGTTATGTTTCGGAGTATGTG
>JAZRWB010000052.1:0-1131 GCA_045599445.1 Kiritimatiellia bacterium
GGTTTTTCGGCTTTCGTAAGGTCAAAAGACGGAAAACGGGGCGCGGAAACACCGTCCGCGCCCCCGATTTCATTGGGCTCCGAAAAGAATTTGAAGTTTTTTCAGGTTGTCCCAATAGCGCACCTTCGCGGCTAGCCATTCAGCCGTCTTCTCGACATCTTCGTTTTCGCCAGCTCCCATATCGACTCCTTCCTGTTCTTCCCGTTCTTGATGACGAGCCAGAATGTCCTCAGGCACTCCGGCGCCTTGCGCATGACCCGATGCTTGGCACGGTCCATCCGCCTCCGCCGCGTGTCCGCCCCGTCCTCAGGTTCGGGCGCTTCGCCGCGGATCGCCTCCACGCCTCGTCCACCGTCCGAAAGCCACGACTCGCACTCGTCCGTGTCGAGGTCGGGCATCGCGGCCAGCGAGAGCGCGGCGGACTCGAACCGCCCCTGCGCCGTGGCGCGGCGCTTCCTCTCGCGCTCGCGTTCGCGGGCAAGGGCGCGTTCGTAGGCGGGGACGTCGAACCGGACGCCGACCCGCTCCAAAAGGCAGAGAATCGCCGCCGCGTCCGCCCAAAGCCGGGCCTCGCGTGCGCGCACGGGCGTAGTTAAGTTACCTTGAATACAAACAAAGCCCTTAACTAGACTAGACTTACTCACTAAACTTACATGACTTGTCATAGCCCGGCCTCCTTCTTGAGAAAGTCAACGAGCCATCCGACGGGCGTGGTGATGCCGGTCGAGCGCGAGAGGATGTCCAGTCCATCCACGAGCGCATCGCGGAAACGGGTTTCGCCGAGCGCGAGCCTGAGTTTGCGGAACGCCATCAGCTGACGCATGTCGAACTTGCGGATAATCGCGCAAGCCATGTACTCACCGTGTCCAACGTAGGTGCGAATCTCCTCATTGGAGCGCGGAAAGTCCGGGAAAGTCATTTCGCCACCCCCTTCCGGATCATGCGTTCGAGCGTTTCCACTGGAACGCCGCGCCTCAGGAGTTCCATCGCCTCCTCGAAGACCGCCCGATGCCACGGCGTCATCCTTCGCCGTTTCCTCATGCGGTATCTCTGCCGCGGATCGTGACTCGCGAAGTACTCCCTCGCGCCGAACCCATTGAGCTCATTCATTTTCGCCTACCTTTCGTTTTC
>JAZRWB010000053.1:0-1213 GCA_045599445.1 Kiritimatiellia bacterium
GATTTCGCCCAATAAAATCAGGGGTTTGACGGCTTGTCGGCTTAAGATCTTAAGACCTTAAGGGTGCGATTTTCTTAGGTGACAACTGATTGGCCCCTGGGTGGACCTCCATTGGAAAAAATCGCACCCAGGGGTCAGGGGTTAGGCAATAGGCATTAGGGGCGGAATGCTCCTTTTTTTTTTATTTTTGGGGGTTGCGCAAGTGAGGGATTTTTTGCTATAATATATGCCCTCAATAAATAGGGCATATAGCAATGAAGACACTATCCTGCAAGACACCGGAAGCGGCGCAGAAGCGGCTGGACGCGATTCGGTCCGAAATGGAGGGCTTCGGCCCGATAATCCTCGGCACGCTCAGCAAGCGCACACAGACGCACACACTCAAGGACGGGACGAAGAGAAAGGGCCCTGCGACGTCCTCTCTGAAACTGGCCGGAACTGGGAACAGGGTAACCATGCGAATTCCGCGATCGTGCGAGAAGCTTGTGGCGAAAATGGTTTCCGACGGCAGGAAATGGGTGAAGCTCGACAGGGAGTGCAGGATCCTGATGTCGTATCTTGCGGCGATTGGCGCATTAAAAAAAAACTACTCGTGATGCCGACGCCGAAGTTCGCGAACCTTCAGGCGATTCTCGCCGAGGAAAGCGAGACGGAAACGGGCGTCGTGTCGGAAAAGGCCGAGGAACGGCTTGAGACCGAGATGCGCAAGGTCCTGATCGATTTCTTCGAGCGGTTCTTCCTCTGGAGCGCCCTGTTCCGTCCGGTCAAAGGATCACGCGGAATGCGCGCAGAGACAGTGCTGACGCGATTCGGGAAAGTTCGTGTCGTGAGGCGGTTCGTGATCAAGAACAAGGAGCGGCCCGGTTTCCTCGGGCGCTTCGGGCGGCGCACGAGGGCGTGCGAGGACGCGGTGGCGGAGGAGGGGGGCGACCGGAGTTCGTTCAAGCGTGCCGAGTCGGTATCGCGGGCGAGGGGGATCGACATCTCGGCGTCGACGATCAGAAAGGTCACGCTCCGACGAGGGAAGGAGGCGTACGAATCTCCGGCGCCGAAGCGGATCGACCTTGAGCCGAAGGTCGCGTGCGGCGGGAAGCGCAAGCGCACCGCGCTGACGATGGTCGTCTCGCCTGACGGGACGTGCGTGCCGTGCGCGAAGAAGGACCTCGAGGGCGTGAAGGGTCGCGACGGCGGGCCGGCGCAGGGGCGCAACGTC
>JAZRWB010000054.1:0-18945 GCA_045599445.1 Kiritimatiellia bacterium
GGGCGCGATGTACCACGATTGCATTTACATCCTGATGAAGGAAGTCATCGACAACTCGATCGACGAGTTCGTGATGGGTCAGGGCAAGCGCATCGACGTGACGGTCAACTACGACACGGGGGAGACGTCCGTCCGGCACTACGGCCGCGGCATCCCGCTCGGCAAGGTCGTCGACTGCGTCTCGCAGATGAATACCGGCGGCAAGTTCGATTCGGACAGTTTCCAGTTCTCCGCCGGCATGAACGGCGTCGGCACGAAGGCGGTGAACGCGCTTTCGGAGTTCTTCGAGGTGCGGTCGTTCCGCGAGGGCGAGTTCTCCGAGGCGTTCTTCAAGGAGGGCCGGCTCCAGTCCAAGAAGCGCGGCAAGCAGAAGACCGCCGAACGCGACGGCACTTACATCCGCTACAAGCCGGACGTGAAGGTGCTGAAGCACTTCAAGGTGCGCGAGGAGCACGTCGTCCGCCGCATGAAGATGTACTGCTACGTCAACGCGGGGCTTACGATCAACCTGAACGGACAGGAGATCTGCTCCGACCACGGGCTGGCGGATCTCATCGCGGACGAGGCGCAGTTCGAGAAGCTCTACGCGCCGTTCCACGTGAAGACGAAGACGCTGGAGATCATCTTCACGCACACGAACCGCTTCGGCGAGGAATACCACACCTTCGTGAACGGACAGTACACGACGGACGGCGGCACGCACCTCACCGCGTTCAAAGAGGCGCTCACCAAGGCCCTCAACGAGTACGACTCGAAGAAGAAGTTCGACGGCGACGACATCCGTGACGGCCTCATCGGCGCGGTCAGCCTCCGCATCATGAACCCGGTCTTCGAGGGGCAGACCAAGATCAAGTTCGTGATGAACGACATCAAGGCGGACCTCGTCTCGGATATGAAGATGGAGATCCTCTCGGCGCTGCACCGCTCGTCCGCGGAGACCGAGAAGCTCATCAGGAAGATCGAGGAAACGGGGAAGATCCGCAGCCAGCTCAACACGATCAAGAAGCAGGCGCGCGAACGCACGCAGGCGACGAGCGTGCGCGTCCCGCAGCTCAAGGACTGCAAGAACCACCTGAAGCTCGACAAGATCGTCAAGAAGACGGGCAAGGCCGAGGGCGAGGACACGATGATCTTCCTGACGGAAGGTCAGTCCGCGGGCGGCACCTTGGGCAATGCGCGCGACGCGATGAACCAGGCGGTCTTCTTCTTGCGCGGCAAGTGCCTCAACACCTGCGGGCTCAACAAGGACGTCCTTTACAAGAACGAGGAGTTCTTCAATCTCATCAAGTCGCTCGATATCGAGGACACCGTGGACAACTTGCGCTACGGCAAAATCGTCTTCGCGACCGATGCCGATGTCGACGGGCTCCACATTCGGATGCTCCTGACGACGTTCTTCATGCGCTTTTATCGCCAACTCGTCACCGACGGACGCATCTACATTCTGGAGACGCCGCTCTTTCGCGTTCGCAACAAGAAGGAGCAGCACTACTGCTTTTCGGAAGCGGAACGCGAGGCGGCGATCAAGGCGTGCGGGCGCGGCTGCGAAATCACCCGCTTCAAGGGTCTCGGCGAATTGAACGCGAAGGAGTTCAAGGATTTCATCGGCAAGGACATGCGCCTTACGCCGGTTACCTGCACCGACGACGTGGACGTCGAAAAGACGATCAAGTTCTACATGGGCGCGAACACGCCGGAGCGCAAGGACTACATCATGGATTCGCTCGTCTGCGACTCCAGCGACTTCTAAGGGATTTTTTTGAACCATGGCCAAGAAAGAAAACCAACCGCCGAGTCTTTTCGACAATCTCGATTTGTTTGCGCCGAAAGCGGCGAGCGCCCCGACCAAGGGGCTGACCGGCTCGGGCCCGATGCGCGAACTGTACGATTACAACTTTCGTCAGTACTCGGCGTACGTAATTTGCGATCGCGCGATTCCGGCGGTGGAGGACGGGCTTAAGCCGGTGCAACGCCGCATTATGCATTCCCTTTGGGAAAAGGACGATGGCCGTTACACCAAGGTCGCGAACATCGTCGGCCACGCGATGCAGTACCATCCCCACGGCGACGCCTCGATCGGCGACGCGCTTTGCGTTTTGGCGAACAAGCTTTGGGGCGAGGGCAAGGGCTATCTCATCGACGGGCAGGGCAACTACGGTTCGCTCTACACCGGAATGAAGCACGCCGCGACGCGCTATATCGAGTGTCGGCTCACGGAGCTGGCGCGGAAGGAAGTTTTTAACGCGAAGACGACCGAGTTCGTGCCGAACTACGACGGGCGCAAGGAGGAGCCGGTCTACCTGCCGGCGAAGATTCCGCTTTTGCTGATGCTGGGCGCGGACGGAATCGCGGTGGGGCTTTCGACTTCGATTCTGCCGCACAACTTCATCGAACTTCTGGAGGCGGAGATCGACGCCATCCAAAAGAAGCCCTTTACCCTTTATCCCGACTTCCAGCTCGGCGGCATTATGGACGCGAGCGAGTACGAGGACGGCCTTGGGAAGGTGAAGATTCGGGCGAAGATCGACACGAGCGAGAAGGGCAAACTCGTCATTACCGAACTTCCCTGGGGCGAGACCACCGATTCGCTCGCCGAGTCCATCGAGGACGCGATCAAGAAGAAAAAAGTGCAGGTTCGGAAGATTCACGACCTAACGAGCGATCAGGTGCGGATCGAGCTCGAATTGCAGGCGGGGGCGAGCGCCGAGAAGACGATGACCGCGCTCTACGCCTTCACCAATTGCGAGAAGTCGATTGCGTCGCGGCCGGTGGTGTTGGACGGCGGTCGGCCGAAGCTGATGAGAGTTAGCGAGATTCTGAAGAAGAACGCGGAACGGCTGACTGCGCTCACCAAGCGCGAGCTGGAAATTCGCCTCAAGGAACTCGACGATCTCTTTCACGCGCGCACGCTCGATCGCATCTTCATCGAAGAGCGAATCTACAAGCGCATCGAGAAGGAAAAGACGATGGAGGGGATCCAGTCGACGGTGAAGGACGGCTTCAAGCCCTTCCGCAAGGAACTCCGTCGGGATGTCACGAACGACGACGTGGAACGGCTTTTGAAGTTGCAGATTCGGCGCATTTCGCAATTCGACATCGACAAGAACCGCGAAGAGATCAAGGCGATCAAGGCGGAGGAGAAGGAGGTCGGTGACAATCTCGTCCACCTTCGCGCGTTCGTCGTGAAGTATCTGAAGGGGCTTGTGAAGGAATACGCGAAGAAGTATCCGCGCATGACGACGATCGCCAAGAGCGCCTTCAAGGAAGTCGACGTCAAGGCGATCACCGCGAGCGAGCTCACCATCAAGTGGGACAAGGAAAACGGCTTCGTCGGCTCGGGGCTGCGCGGCGGCGACGAGCTTTTCAAGTGCTCCTCGCTCGACGAGCTTATCTTCATCTGGAAGGACGGCCGCTTCAAGAAGATGCAGCCCGACGAAAAAATATTCGTCGACAAGGATTTGATGACGGTGCTCCGCTACGATCAGGAGAAGGAGCGCGACACCCGCTCGTTCACGCTCGTCTACGAAGAGGGTTCCTACGGTTTCAGCTACATCAAGCGCTTCACCTTCGGCGGGCTTATCCGCAACAAGGAATACCACCTCGCACCCGCGAAGGGCAAGACGAAGATCCTGTTTTTGCAGGAAGGTTGCCCCGAGACGTTGTACGTTCGCTACAAGCCCGCCAAGGGTCAGAAGATTCACCAGCAGCACTTTCTGCCGTTGGAGAAGGTCGACCGCGTCAATCTCGAAACCGGCAAACCCGAAAAGCGCGAAGTCGTGGAAATTCGCGGCGCGGGTACGAAGGGCAAGCAGCTTTCGACGAAACCGATCGCGCGCGTCGCTTCGGCGAAGGGTGCGTGGTGGGACGAGTCCGAGCCGCCCTCAAAGGGCGTTTTGGATTAAAGCCCACTTCGGATACGGCGTTCGAATTTCCACCGGGTCGCCCGACCGCGGGTGTTTGAACGCCGCCGCGAGCGCGTGCAGGCAGTGGCCGGTTTGGTTTTCGATGGCGAACGCGCCGTAAAGCCGGTCGTTCACGATGTGCATTCCGGCGAGCGCGAGCTGGGCGCGGATTTGGTGGGTAACGCCGGTGAAGATCGTAACTTCCAATAACGTGCGCTCCTCGTTTTCGACCGTGGTGTGCGCGATTGGCTCGAAAGCGGTGACGGCGTGGAGCGGCTTTAGCTTCGCCGTTTGCGATTGCGTAAGTCGATTGCGGCGAAAGTCGATCATTCGACAGAACGGTAGCGTCGGATCGTGGACGAGATCGTTTTCGAGCGTTCCGCCGACGGCGATCGAACCTTCGACGAGCGCGAGGTAGGTTTTTCTTACGGTCTGCGCCGCGAATTGCGCGCGCAAAGCGGCGAACGCCTCGGTCGAGCGGGCGACGAGCACGAGCCCCGAGGTGTCGGCGTCGATGCGGTGGAGCGCACCGGCCATCAGCGGCTGGTCGCCGAGCGGACGACACTCGGGATACTTCGCGACCACGCGGTTCATCAGCGTTCCCGTTTCGCGACAGTCGAGCGGCTGCACCGGCAAGGCGGCGGGCTTGTCGAAAGCGAGGACGGAGTCGTCTTCGAATACGCACTCGAGCGCACCCGATTCCGGCGCGACGAGATTGTCCTTCGCCTCGAGCAGGGAGGCGATCTCGATCGTCTCGCCGCCTTTGAGCTTCAGACCTTTTGCCGCCCTCCGGCCGTTCACCAATACCGAGCCCTCCTCGATTGCCAGCTTCACGAACGAGCGGGTGGTGGTTTTGAACGCGTCAAGAAGGGCGGCATCCAACCGGACGCCGCCCTCGCTCGCCGTAATGGACTTACGTTCAATCATATTGATTCATTATCGACGGCGCGATCGGGGCGATGCCCTCCCACCCCTGATTCGACGCCCACGGCAAATCCGTATCCTCGGCGGTGTCCGCAATACAACCGCCGAGCGCCAGCAAACCGAGCGTCAGCAACAAAAACTTAGTCGGCGAAGAGGACGTCATTGGGCGCGAGCTTGTCCTGTTCCCAAGCGCCGAGGATGTCGCAAACGACGAAGCGCTTGCCCTTGACTTCCTGGCGCAGACGGATGCGGCCGACGAACTCGCCGGCTTCGCCGTTGTAACCGGGACGCTTTACCCCGAGTTCGATCATCGGAAGCGGCTGGTTGAGCTCTTCGCCCTTAAGCGCCTTCATCGCCTCTTCGGTGAATTCGACGACCGCGAACATGTTCTCGTTGTCGGCCTCGACGATACGACCCTTGTCGCCGGCGGGGAGCGAAGCGGCCATGCCCGCGACCACGGCCTCGTCGCCGCGCGTCTTAACCGCCCACTTCTTCACCATCTCCTTGAGCTGTTCGACGAGCTTCTGCTGCTTGGCGATCTCCTCCTTCGCGGCCTCGGTCTCGTCCTTGGCGACGGCGACCTCGTCCTTAAGCGAGGTAATCTCGGTATTGAGTTCGTCGATCTGGGCCTTGGCGCGGGTAAGCTGGTCTTCAAGCTCGGCCTTTTCGCTTTCAAGCGTGGCGATCTTGGCCTTCAGCTCTTCGATCGTTACCTTGTCCTGGCGGCCATCGGGCTTGAGCTGGTTGATCTCGCCGACCAGCGTTTCGAGCTTGCCGCGAAGTTCCGTAAGCGCGGCGCGAGTCGAATTAAGGCGCGCTTGCTGGTTCTTGGCGCCGTTGAAGAGGGTTTCGAGCATGTTGTACTCGTCGCTACCGCGAACCTGGGGCTGGTTGCCGTCCATATAGGGTTTGCCCTCGGCGTCGAGGACGTAGACTCGGCGGAGCTTGTTGCGCTGGTTTTCCCAATTGAAGGTATCGAGGTTCGCCTTTTCGAGCGCGGCCTGATAGTCGTCGAGGACGTTCTCCATCTCCGGCGAATCGACGATCTTCGCTTCGACGGGCGAGGCGTCGCGATTAACGCTCATCGAATCCTTTCCGGGATCGACGGATTCGATCGTCTTCGCAATCTTAACCAAGTAGTCTTCCTGCAGGCGATTGCGGTCGGTGAGCTCGGCCCGCTTGGAGTTGAGCTGGATTTCGAAAAACAGTGCGGCGCCGGCGAGCACCAAAAACACGTAAACGAGAACGTGCAGAGCTTTATTCATGGTTTTTAAACACCTTTCGACTTACTGTGGAGAATGATACACAATTTCTTGGACTTTTGCAAGGGGATTTTTGATACAATATGGCGCAATGAGCTTTGAAGTCATCTGCGAGGACAAGCGCACCAAGGCGCGTCGGGGACGGTTGAAAACCGCCCACGGCGCGGTCGAGACGCCGGTTTTCATGGATGTCGGGACTTTGGGAACGGTCAAGGCGCTGGAAATTCGCGACCTGAAGGAGACCGAGGCGCAAGTCGTTTTGGGGAACACCTACCACCTCATGCTCCGGCCCGGCGCGGAAGTGATCGAAAAAGCCGGCGGGCTTCACTCCTTTATGCGGTGGGACGGACCGATCCTCACCGATTCCGGCGGCTTCCAGGTCTTTTCCCTCGCCAAGCTTCGCAAGCTCACGGAGGAAGGGTGTCTTTTCAATTCCCATCTCGACGGGCACGAGTTCTTTTTGGGGCCGAAGGAGTCGATGGCGATGCAAAAGACGCTCGGCTCGGATATCGCGATGGTTTTCGACGAATGCTTGCCCTATCCTTGCGATCGCGAGCGCGCGGAGAAGTCGGTGGAACAGACGATTCGTTGGGCGCTCGCCTCGAAGAACCAGCCCCATGCCAATGGCCAGCAGGTTTTTGGAATCGTGCAAGGCGGGGTTTACGACGACTTGCGCAAGCATTGCGCCGAGGAGCTCGTCAAAATCGGCTTCGACGGCTATGCGATCGGCGGGGTGTCGGTCGGCGAGCCCGAAGAGTGCATGTACCAAGCGGTTGAGGCGAGCGTTCCGTATCTGCCGAAGGACGCGCCGCGCTACGTTATGGGGCTTGGCGTCATGCATCAGATGGCGGAGTGCGTCGCGCGCGGAGTCGACATGTTCGATTGCGTAATCCCGACGCGCATCGCCCGGCACGGCACTGCGATCACCCGCAAGGGCAACGTCGCGATCAAGGCGGCGAAGTGGACGTTCGATCAAAGTCCGGTCGAGGAAGGGTGCGATTGCTACTGCTGCCGGAACTTCACCCGCTCCTACGTGCGCCATCTTCTAAACTGCGACGAGATTTTGGGGCTTCGGCTCCTTACGATTCACAACGTGCGCGCGCTCAACCGCTTTATGGCGGAGATGCGTTCGGCGATTGAAAGCGGCGATTTCTACGATTGGAAAGAACAAGTAAGAAAGGACACAACCAAAGATGAATAACGCAATCATGCTCTGCGACGCCACGGCCGGAGAAGCCACCGCCCAACCGCAACCTGCGGGAGGAGGTATGGGAATGCTCGTGCCGATGCTGCTCATTCTCGCGATCTTCTACTTCATGATGATCCGTCCGCAGCAGCGCAAGGAAAAGGAACGTCGGAAGATGATCGACGAGCTTCGCGCCGGCGCGAAAATCGTTTTCGCGGGCGGGCTTATGGGCACGATTCAGGAAGCGACGGAGAAGACTTTCAAGGTCGAAATCGCTCCCAATACCGTGATTGAAATCGCGCGCAGCTCGGTAACTTCGGTTATTACCGACGACAAGCCCAAGGCGTAGGTGTTCGAGCGCGGCAAATACGGCATCGAGTACACCCCGAAGATCGAGGACGAGGAGTCGCACGGTCTCGGTTGGGTAATCGTCGCCATTTTTGTCGTCGCGCTCGTGTGGCTTACCTGGTCGCTTTTACGTCGGCCCGACGCGCCGGAAGACATGGAGAACAAGAACGCCGTCGAAAGCGTTGTCACGACCAACGCCGTAATCAAGGTCGTTTCCGCCGAGCCGCCGCCTCCGCCGGTCGCCGAGCGCTCGACGCTGTCGAAGCGTCCCGCCAAGGTTCGCAATCTTCTCTTGCGGCTCGAAGAAGCCGAGAAAAAGCGCGACGTCGAAATGGCGGTGACGACGATCGAGCAGCTCCGCTCCTTGCCGGGCGCACCGGCGGCGGATCTCGACGACGCGCTCGCGCGACGGCTCGGCGCGCTCAACCTCAAGCGGCTTTACGAACTCAAGAACCGGCAATGGGTGGAAACGCTCGTCGTCAAGTCGGGCGATTCCGCTTCGCGCATCGCCGCCGAACACGGCTCGACGCTCGCCTCGCTCGCGAAGTTGAATGGCGGCGACGTCGATCGCATTCTCGTCGGACAGAAGCTTTACGTCATGAACCATCCGCGCTTTCGGCTTATCGTTCACCGGCGCGCGCGTATGGCGGATCTTCACTTGAACGGAAAGTTTTTCCATCGCTACGACCTCAAGATGGAGCCGACGAGGGTTTCCGGCGTGTACGAGCTCCCCGAGTCGAAACGCGCGTTTTTGGCCAACGAGTTCGGCTTCGCGCCGAAGGATCGCGAAGAGCTCGTAATCTTGCTGCCCGTCGGCACGACGGTGCTCGTATCGGAGACGTGAGATGCGAATAACCGGAGGCGAGGCGGGAGGCAGAACATTGCTCGTTCCGAAGGACGGCGAGCTTCGCCCTACCCAAGATCGCGTGCGCGAGGCGCTTTTCAACATTCTCGCGCCGGAAATCGCGGATGCGGAGTTTCTCGATCTTTTCGCCGGCTCGGGCTCGGTCGGGATCGAGGCGCTCTCGCGCGGCGCGAAGCGCGCGACGTTCGTCGAGTCCGATCGCCGCCACGCGGAGACGCTGAAGCGCAATCTCGAAACCTTGGGTGTTCACAGTCGCGCCGAAGTCGTCGTGCGCGACGCCTATCGGTGGATCGAGAGCTATTCGGGCGCGGGTTGGACGATGGTTTTCGCCGATCCGCCGTATGCGCTTGGCGAAAAGGCGGGTTACGCGAAGATGCTTTCGACGCTATCCGAGCGCGGAGTTGCGAGGAAAGAGGGGCTTTTTATCGCCGAGATGACTTCGGCGCAAGCGGCCGAAAGCGCGGACGGCTGGGAAATGTTGCGCGACCGCGTCTACGGCAAGACCCGCATAGTGATTTGGAGGAGAAAGAAATGAAAGTACTTGGGAAAACCGTTCGCGTTCCGATGGAATACGATCCGTCGGTCTTGGACGCGTTCGCGAACAAACATCCTTCGCGCGACTATTGGGTTACCTTTACGGCTCCCGAGTTCACGACGCTTTGCCCGAAGACGGGCCAGCCCGATTTCGCGACGCTGACGATACGCTATATTCCGGCGAAGAAGCTCGTCGAATCGAAGTCGCTTAAGCTCTACCTCTTCGGCTTTCGGAATCACGGCGACTTCCACGAGGATGTCGTGAACATTATTTACAACGACATTTGGAAGCTTCTGAAACCGAAGTATCTCGAAGTCTACGGCAAGTTCGCTCCGCGCGGCGGAATCTCGATCGATCCGTTCGTGAACGGCGGCGCGAACGCGAAGATGAAGGCGCTTGCCGCGAAGCGGTTCGCGGAATGGAAGGGCGTTAGAGACTAAGTGCGCGTTTGGGGCATAACCGGTACCAACGGCAAGACGACTTCCGTTTGGATCGCCGCCGAGTTCATCGGCGCGAAGCGGAAGTGCGGCTACATTACCACGGTCGAGGTTTTCGACGGCGAAAAGCGCTTTTCGACCGGCTACACGACTCCGCCGCTCGTCGAGCTAAAGCGCATCTTCGCGGAGATGGAGAAAAACGGCTGCGAGGATTGCGTAATGGAGGTTTCCTCCCACGCGATCCACCAGCGTCGCACGGGCGAGACGGTTTTCGCGGGCGGAGCGTTCACCAACCTTTCCGAGGACCATCTCGACTACCACAAGACGATGGAAGAGTACTTCCGCGTGAAACTCTCCTTCGCCGAGCGCATGGCGCGGACGTCGCCTTCGCCGGATATGGGCCGCAAGGACTTCCCGCCGTTCGTCGTTTGTCTCGACGGTAGCTACGGGATGGAGATGTTGGAGCAGGCCGGAAAGCTGGCGCTTAATGTCCTACCGATTACGGAAAAGCGGCCGCGCTTCAATCTGGACGGCTTGAAGCTCGTCGGCGCGTACAATCGCTCGAACGTGCTTGTCGCCGCGACGCTCGCCGAAGCCGCCGGCGTCCCGCACGAAACCATCGAGCGGATAATTCCGACGTTGAAGCCGAAGTGGGGACGGCTCGAAGAGGTAGGGGTAGATGAAGGGTTTCGTGTCTTTGTCGACTTCGCGCATACGCCCGACGGACTTGAAAAGGTGCTGACGGCGGCGCGGGAGTTCACCAAGGGTCGGCTTTGGGTGGTTTTTGGCGCGGGCGGCGATCGCGACGCGATGAAGCGACCGCTGATGGGCGAAGTGTGCGCACGTCTTGCGGATCGGCTCGTCGTTACGAGCGACAATCCGCGAAGCGAGGAGCCGCTTAAGATTATCGAGGCGATAATGGAAGGCGTTACCGACAAGGACAAAGCGAAAGTTTTGCCCGATAGGCGCGAGGCGATATATTATGCGCTTAAAGAGTCACAGGCAGACGATGTCGTAATTATTGCGGGCAAAGGGCACGAGACAACTCAAGAGATTAAAGGTGAGAAATTCCCCTTTGACGACCGAGAAGTGGTGCGATCGTTCAAATAACCTTTTTCGGCAAGAGACGGTTGACTAACTCGTTCAGCCGATAAGGAAGAATCGAGAGCGTCCACGTAGCGAAGCGCATCGGCCAAGGGAAGGCGATTAGCCCGATGTTGCGCTCGGCGCGAGCGAGAATTGTTTTCGCCGCCTTGTCCGCTTCCATGAAAAACGGCATGGGGCAGGTGTTCTTGTCGGTGATGCGGCTTCTGACGAAACCGGGGCAGACGACGCTTACCTTGATGCCGAGCGGCGCGAGGGCGCCGCGCAAGGCGAGACCCCAGGTTTTCACACAGGATTTCGTCGCCGAATAGCTCGGGCACGACTTCAAAGGGCCGTAGCCCGCAATCGAGCCAGTGAGGATAAGCTGGCCGCGCTTGCGTTCCTTGAAGCGTTCGATGGTCGGCAAGGCGGTATTAACGACGCCGCCGATGTTGATCGAAAAGGTGCGGCGCGTATTTTCGGAGTTTTCTTCGCCGGTGGAAACGCCAGCGTTGGCGAAAACGCGATCGAGCGGCGCGAGAGCGTCCGCTTCGGCGATCCAAGCGGCGGTGGCGCTCGAGTCGGCGACGTCGAGAACGCGAGAGTGGACGGTTGCGCCGAGCTTGCGACAGTTGGCGGCGACCGCTTCGAGGCGCTCTAAATTGCGACCGCAGATAAACAAGGTATCGCCGCGCTTTGCGCACTCTACGCTAAGCGCTTCGCCAATTCCCGAGCTCGCGCCGGTAATCAAAGTATTCATACCTTAAATTATACCAAAATACCCACTTGCGCGGGGAGTGCGATTTGTGGTATAATACGCGTCACTTTTCGGAACACGGGGTTGTGGCGCAATTGGTTAGCGCACTGGACTGTCGATCCGGGGGTTGCGGGTTCGAGCCCCGTCGACCCCGCCAGTACGGAAAGAATGCTGCGATTGCCTCGTGGTGTAATGGTAGCACCGCAGATTCTGATTCTGCTTGTTGGGGTTCGAGTCCCTGCGAGGCAACCATAAGTTACGCTCGAAGGTGAAAACGACTAAGGTGTGACATATTGTCGCATTTATAGTGCTTTTGGGCTATCAACGAGCGTTTGCAAACGTCCGCCCTAGCAGTCGGTCACCAGTGACGCTCTCGCTTGATTTTTTCCCCAGCAGTTGATATAATTCGTTTTACCTAGGGAAGGGTTATTTTGATGAAAAAGCACAGTTATATTCGCGCTGCGCTCAGCGTGGCGATTGTGGGAGTGTCGGCGCTTGTCGCCAATATCGCGCAGGCGGCGGCGCCGGAGCCGTCGGCATATTGGGATGGATTCTATAACTTAGGGGAATTGACGGTTGACCCATCTTGCACGATTGCGAACGGGGTAATTACCATTGGCGAAAATGGTGGCATCTCGGCTACGTATCCTACGAAAAACCCGTTTACGGTCATTGCCGATGTTTCGGATTGTCCCAGCAGTGAGGTAACGATATTCAGCGGTTTATTTAATAATCCCAATGCTGATGCCGATATAAGATTGGTATCGAACGGGGACGTATTAAAACACGTTTGGACCGATCAGACGGCCGATTACGGCTCTATCAGCGACTGGGATCGCGAGCGCCACACGGTTGCGATGGCGTATCAAAGCGGAGAGACGACCTATATCGACGGGGCACCGAAGTTTTCCGGCAATGCGTCGTCAAGTTCATATCAAGTCAAGAACATCTATATTGGTATGCGGTGCAAGGCCAACGGAACGGTTTCTCAAGTTGCAACGGGGATGAAGGTCTATCGCTTGGCGATTTTCGAGAAGAAACTTACCGATGCGGAGGTTGCGGAGGCGGTTGCGGAGTATTTTCCTCAGGAATATTCGCCCCAGGAAGGCGATATTATCAGCTTTAACTTTGCACAAGCCAATGATGGTCTTGCGACCGAGACCCAGCTTACGCTTAATGGTGAAATTCCCGTAGAAGCTTGGTCGCAGAAAGCGGCCGTAAATAGTAAAATTGAAAGTTCGGTTATCTATCGGCCTTCAACGAAGGAGACGATTCCTTCGTCTGCGAGTATGCAATATAGTGCAAGTGGCGCGTTGAATTATGTATATCAAACAGATCCTGCGTTGGATGGAGCGCATAAATACATGTATTATGCGCTTGCGCGACTCAACGACCAAGATGATACGCAAAATATAACTATTGCCGATATTCCATTTGCGAAGTATGATCTTTATCTTTATTTTAGCGGGCATAAAAACGTGGACGGCGGAACTTTCAGGAGTTTTACGGCGAATGGAGTTCAATATACGGTTAACGCAAGCGGAGTGCCGGTAAGTGGCACGGCGGCGTGGGGGACGAGAAATCTTGCCGAGCCGGTTCTCGGCTCGAATGCGGTCAGGTTTACGAATTTGACCGATACCGATTTCGTGCTTTCGGGAAGCGTTAAAGGCGCTGGCGTTTGCGCGGTGCAAATAGTCAATAAATCGTCGGGCAAATTAACCTTGGTGCTTGATGGAGATAAAACCTGGTCGGAACTTTTGGCGGGCCAAGAGGAACCAGGCGAAGATACGGCGGTGGAGGTTAAAGTTACGGGCGACTGGACGCTTACCTTGGATAGAAGCATTACTTGCGCGCGAGTTTCGTTTGTGGGCGAGAAGGTTAGTATAACTTCAAGCTCAAAGCCGCTAATTACCGATTCAATCGCGAAGTTTAATGTGGCTAAACTAACGGACTCGATAAGCTATATTTACAACGTCGCTAGCGGATACGATGCGCCGGAGGATCTTAGAAATATCATTAAAGGCGCAACCAAAAAGCAGCGTTTTGCCTTTAGGGGCGCGGGCGAAAGCGGGGTCAAGCTGGACTATGGAACGGCTACGCAAGAAGTCACATTGGAAACGCACATTGTCTTTGACGGCGGTAAGCACGTCATGACATGGCACAACTCCGAAGGATATGGTCAACGCAAGTTTGGCGCGAATGCGACGGTTGAAAATCCAACTATTCGAGTCACGGGCGGCGCATATTTGACATTTAATGCTCATAACCCTTGCGGTTGGGAATCAGGTCAATCGAATGCCAATGGTATTATTCGCGTTGATGACGGATCGACGATGGAGATTATCCCAACTGGAGGAACTTGCTATTGGGCGCAGCAGATTTATTTAGAGCCGGGAGCGACGTTGGCGATTAATGATAATGGAACGAATTTTCGAGTGAATGGTGGAACGGGTAGCGGGGCTATATCGCAATTTTATGTTCCCGATAGCGAAAAGGACGCAACCGATAAGCCGGCGATCATCAAGCAACTTGGGACGGGAAGCTTGAATGTAAATGGTCAAGGCACGGCGAACATGGCGGTATATGTAGGCAATAATTCAAAACTGTACCTTGATTGCAATGTTGGACCCGAAGGAGGCGGCAATCAAGTAACCAAGTATGGCGCGGGAATTTTGGAGGCGAGTAACGGTAAGCTTACGGACATTCCAACTTGGCAGCTGAGCGGCGGAACGTTGGTGTACGACGGAGAGCTCGTAACTGCCAAGCTTAATGGCGCTACGCTTGCTGGAAAAGAAATGGTTGTAATTTCCGATACTTTGCATGTTGCAGGTGGCAATTCTACGGTAAAGAACGTGATGTTCTTTGGGACGACATTTGGTTTTGGTACCAGCAACACAAAACTGTTTGCGGATAATTTTGTATATAGTCCGGTGGGAGATGTCACTTCGGAAGGCAACGGAGTGGTTGTGGTCAAGGATCTGACAATCGGCGACGAAGCTGGGCTTCCGACCTATGTTGGGCTTGATGTAAACGACGATGATGGAATTTTGCGACTTGTAGCTACCGAATGGGAAACTCCGCGCAAGCTTTGCGGTGGAGGGTTGAACGCACCGAGCGGGAAGGTAAAGCGGACGATTTACCTTGGAGACAAGGCATACAAGACCAAAGTTCTTTTCGATACGAGCGCGAAGACAATAGAGGTCTTCAAACCGGGGCTTCTCTTCTTCGTGCAGTAACATTTAAAAAAGGAAAAAACAATGAATACATTACATAAATTCTTCGTGGGCGCAGTTGCGCTGACGCTTGGCGCGAGTGTTGCCTTGGCGGAAGAGCTTGTCTTTGAGAATACGGACTGCGACCCGAGCAATCCTGGCTGGGGCAATTACATGCCAGCAACGCTTAAGATTCCGGAATCGGACGAATTGCCGATTGGGACGAAACTTAGAATCAAAAGCGTAACCTTTGCGATGCGGGTGAATTCGGGTGCTGCTGCTTCTTACAGCGCTGAATATCTGACAATCAACGGCGTTCAGTCTGAAAGCCGTAATGGACTTACCGAAATGCCGGAAGCGTGGTCGCTTGGCAATCGCATGACATACGAGTTTACCGAAGATGCGATTGTGACGGTCGGCGAGGCGGCAACGCTTGGAACGGTGAAGGGCAATGGAGATGACTCGCATATTCGCATTTATCTGTTCAAGACAACCGAAGATAAATACAGCGACATTTTGCTGACTACGGCGATGGATACTTATCGACCGGTTTATAAGATCGTGGCGGAAAAATATGATACTCCGCCGCGCGATCCGACGACGATCTACTGGAAGGGCGGGGATGGAACGATTGATGCTACTACCACTTTTCGCGACAGCGAGGGAAATGATGTCTCGTATATAACTGGCGACGAGGTGGTGATTGATGGCGATTGCAAGGTCACGCTCGCACTGTCAGTCGAGACATTGCACGTCAAGAATGGCGCGGTCTTGCAAATCGGTAGCGCGGGAGGTATCGCGACCAAGCTTTATCTTGACGATGGCGGTACTTTTGATGTGAACGGCGTTCAAGATAAGACCTATCCGATTATTCTTAACGGCGGCACGCTTGCCAATTACGGTGCAGCCGTTGGAGACGGCAAGGCGCAGTATTGGAATCTTGAGGTCGCCGAAGATTCGTTCATTGATGCACAGAGCGAGTTTGGTACGATTGCGAGCAGTTATGGCGCGAATACATTGAACCTTGGAGGAAACACGCTCGTTAAGCGCGGCGCGGGTAACTTCTATATCGCCAACGCGACTTTCACAGGCGGCGGCACGATTGACATTGAAGAGGGCGCGGTAGTGCTAATGAAGGGGACGAAACTCCCGAATGATCTCACGGTGAAGATCGGCCAGAATGGCGAAACGATTACTGCTGGCACTGGTTTTGCGATCAACAGCGGCAAGATTATTTTCGATATCAGCCGTGTTAGCGACAAGCAAAAGGAGATTACGCTCCTCACGGCGGCGAATCAGAAGGCGGAAAACTTCGCGCTGGCAGAGGGCACGGATGAAAATTGGGAAATCCAAGTCGATGAAACTTCGGTAAAGGCCGTCAATATTTACACGCTCCTCACGCTCGACGGCGTGGCGTATCCGACGCTTGCAATGGCGTTCACGAATATTAAAAATGACGGGGCGGTCTTGGAGATTGTCGATGCCGAGCGGCTCGCATACGCGGAAGGCGTCTTGACGCTCGACGGCGAGGCGGTTGATTTGACGCAATATGCGGTTACGCTTTCGGATGAGGGCGGAGTGATTGCCGTTTCGCGTCTTATGGAGGGCGGCGCGCTAACCATTGCCGAGATTTGTCCCAAACCGACGGCGAAGGATCCAAACGGCGTTGAGGCCGGTTGGGTGGAGCTGGTCAACATCGGAACGGGCTGGGCGGAACTCTCTGAATACTCGTTCGGACGATTCAATCGTGGCAAGGAGATGAAAGCTAAGAAGCTGCTTGCGTTGCCGGCGTGCGTGGTGGCACCTGGCGGCAAGGTGCGCTTCTATACGACTGAAGGATACGTCGAAGGTGATGACCTTATGTTCACCGAGCCGAAGATGACGGCAGACGCGACGGCGGAAATCAAAGGCGTACTCGTCTATCCGGCGAAGATCAATCCGAAGAAGTATCCGATGGTTACGCTTGCGAAGGGTGGCGAGACGATTTGTTCGGTGGTCATTCCCAATGACACGCCGGACGATGCGACGATTATCGTCGAGCCGTTGGACGAGACGGTACTGGGCGGAGCGACGCGCCATTATCTTAAGATCGGCTCCAAGTTGACGGCAATTGGCCCAGAGGTAGGTCCGCTCTACGGCGTGGAGCACAGTTTCTCGGATATCAATGCGGCTCCACCAGCGATTCCAGGCGAAGATTATGCGATTACGCTCGATGTGAATCCGGTTTTCGGCGGAGGCGAGAAGGACGAGATTGCGCAAGTGTTCCTCGTCTATCGTACTGACCTCAACGAGGCGACGCGCAAGGAAGTCGAAATGACGAAGGGCGAGGTCGTTCCGGGCCATGGCCAGCAATGGGCGGCCGAGATTCCTTTCGGCGATTTCCCGGCGGCAGGACATCTTATCCAATGGAAGGCGAAGATCATTGATGCGGCCGACAATGTTTGGTATGCGCCGCAGTTCCTCGGACCGGACGATGGCTACGAGTGGTACGGAACGATTGTCAAGCCGACGGAAGATCAGCTTTCGGAAACGCTCACGACATTTCATCTCTTTGCAGACGCAGAGACGGCGGACGACAAGAACGCGCAAAACCGCAACATGAAGGTGATGAACATCGACTACGACGAGTTCATGAGCAATAAGAACTATGACGACCTCCGCACGCGCCATCCCTACGGCGCACGCGTCGCATTCTACGATTCGTCGACATCGAATTACTACGACAATGTGCGCGTTGACTTAAGAGGCAACAGCTCGAAGGGCTTCAACAAGAAGAGCCATGGCTTAAGATTCGGCAAGACCCATCCGCTTTCGACGTTCGATTGCGTCTCGGGCAAGACGGTAGAGATCCGCAAATCGAGCTTCATCGCGGAGTTCGGCGATCCGAGTTTCCTTCGGCAGATGACGGCGTTTTGGCTCTTCAACAAGCACGACAGCCCCGCGCCGTTCCATTATCCGGCTCGACTCAACCTGAACGGCGAGTTTTATCAGCTCGGCTTCCATTCGGAGCGCTTCACCGATGAGCTCGTCGAGGATTGCTACGGGCTTGATCCGCTTGGCTATGGCTACAAGAACATTGGTACGTTCGGCAATGGCACTTCGGCGGGCGGTATTGAAAAGAAGACGCCGGACGATGGCAACGAGGGCGATCTTTCGGTGTTGAACGCATTCTGCAACACCTTGCCAAACTTGATTGTGACGAGTGATGACGACCACGCGAAGTACACGAAGATTGTGGCCGAGAAGATGGATATTCCTGCGTGGATTAACTACATTGCACTTACCAAGATCACTCAGGAGTGCGATGATGTTTGGGCGAATCTTTCGGGCTACTACGATAATCCGCAGCTTATCGATGGCGTTCGCCCGGGATCGACTGGAACGTGGCGTCCGCTCGCTTACGATATGCAGCTTACTTTCGGGCAGTGGCATCATGCGGACTATAGCTCATTCAACGGGCTGATGTCGAATCAGGATTGGTTCAAGTCGCATCCGCTCTACGGCGGCTATGCGGTGCGGGCGCATAAAGGGACGGGCGGAACAACGGCTGGCAATGCCAATCGCGCTTACGAGGCGATCTTCCAAAACGAAAAATTCCGCCGTCTCTTCTTGCGGCGTGTGAGGACGCTGATGGACGAGGAACTCGGCGCGCCCGATACGACGGGCGAGGAAACTTGGCAGACGAGCACGATTAACTTCATGGTGCAGATGCGTAAGATGGCGGCGCTGATGACCGTTGAGGCCGAAAAGGATCATGCGCAATGGGGATACTGCAACGGAGCGAGCAATATCAACGTCTGGGGCAACAACTATCCGAAGACGATTGAAGAGGCGATAACTGATATTTGGGATAACTATGTCGTTCCGCGCCGCATCCATCTCTACGAAACGCACGCCGCCTCCAATACCCAAAAGGAAGTTGGGTATGGCGAGAATCTGATCGCCGGCATACCGGAGAAGCAAACGGCGATTGCGGAGTTGAAGGCGGGCTTCTCTGCGGAATACGCCGCGACGCTCGGCGCGGTGGTGATTCGCAACGCGAATAACGAAGCAATCGATCTTTCCAATTGGGAGCTTTCCGGCCCGATCAACATGACGATTCCCGAGGGTACGGTAATTGATCAGCAGATCGACGGCGTGCCGGGCGAGGTGTATGTAACGGCAGACCGCCGTGCGACGGTAGCGGCGTTCGGAGATAATTTGCTCGATCAAGTCATTGTCGGCAACGGAACTGCCGGAAGTGCCGAGGAAATTGGGCTTGTAGCAGCTGACGGCACCGATGTTTTGGCCGTGGAGAAGAGCGAGCAGGAGCTCTACTTGCGGCTCTATGGGTTCTGCGGCGCGCCACTCACTGGAAATGATGGTGAGGGAGAGTTCATAATTGTTAGCAACATTAACCCCGATGACGATCTCGATGTCGGCGGCGCATCACTC
>JAZRWB010000055.1:0-36373 GCA_045599445.1 Kiritimatiellia bacterium
ATCGACGAGGCGACGTTACGCGCCTCGGTGCCCGGAGCGATCGCCGAGACGCCGTTCGAGGTGGCAGTCGGCTTCGACGGCAAGAAGTACGTCGTCGACAAGTCCGCGAAGGTCACGTACGACAAGAAGACGGGCGCGCTCACGGTCGACACCTCGAAGGGCGGCAACATCCCCGCGCTGTCGCTCAAGTTCTCGAAGGGCGCGATCAGCGGTTCGTTCACGGTCTACGAGGTCGCGAACGGAAAGCTCGTGAAGAACAAGTTCACCGTGAACGGCGTCATCGTCGATGGCGTCGGCTACGGACTTGGCACGAACAAGAAGCTGGCTTCGATCCATGTCATGGTGGTGACGAAATAGCATGGAGGACCGAGGTTGGATTCATTCCGAGGGGAGGGGATAAGGGTCAGAGATGAATGCCGCTAACTTAAGGCGATAACACATCGCTTGTCATCAATGTAATGTGGGAATATGAAAATATGAGAATGAGAAATTGCGAAAATGCGAAAATGAGGAAATGCGAAAACGGCACCCCCGTCGCACTTGCTCATTTCCTCATTTTCTCACTCTCCCCATTTTCACAATACCATATTCTCACATTCTCACATTACATTCGACCAATAGTACCCGTTTTGTTCTTAAGTTAGCGGCATTCAGCTCTGACCCTTATGTCCCGCGGCGAGCGGGGTCAACATCCGGAATGTCCGGCATTACGAGCAGGATCCCGCCTCGATTGCCCGGGCTGAGTTTGCGACGGTTTCGAACCTCGCCCGAGTGCTGTCCTGCAACATCGCCGATCTGTCCGTCGGAGTCGTGGCGGACACGAAATAGAAGAACTGAATTCGTAACGGGATTGGCAGGTATTTTCATACCGCAATTTGGTATAATACCACAATCAAAACTGAACACAAGGAGGAACATGAGGAAACTGTTGTCGTTTGGCGTCCTGGCGCTGGCCGGATGCTGCTTTGTCGGAGAGGGCGAGAAGAACGCCGTGACGGCGGTTTCGCCGGACGGGAAGAACGAGATTCGACTGTGGACGAATCCGCTCGCCTACGAGGTGACGCGCGAGGGCAAGACGCTGGTCGCGAGGACCGAGATCGGGATGAAGGTGGACGGGAGGATCCTCGTGCCTCGTGCCTCGTGCCTCGTGCGCAAGGAGCAGAAATCCGGGATGGCGAATGCGCCGGTGTACAAGAAGGCGAAGGTTGATCTTGCCGGGAACGAGACGGTCGTCGACTTCGGCGAGTGGGGCATCCGGCTCGCCGCGCGCAACGACGGCGTGGCGTATCGGTTCGAGACGAAGCTGCCGGGGCAGGTGACGGTCAACTGCGAGAAGGCGGGCGTCACGCTCGACGACTCGACGATTGCGTACGTGAACTTCAGCGACAGCGGTTACAAGGGCGACCAGTTCCAGTGCAGCTGGGAGACGGTCAACAAGACGCAGACGGCCGCCGAGCTGAAGGCGTCCGGCAAATCGCTCGTCTACCTGCCGCTCGTCCTCAAGACGGCGGACGGCACGGCGGTGTGCGTGACGGAGTCGGACCTCGTCGACTACCCGGGCTGGTGCCTCCGCGCGGACGGTGTCCGGCTGAACGGCGACTTCGCGAAGTTCCCGAAGAAGGCGAAGTTCTTCGAGTGGGGCAATCCGGTGCAGCTCTCCGACGACAAGCGACTTCGCTCGCAGAAGGTCCTCGAGCGCGAGGACTGGCTCGTGAAGACGTCTGGCACGCGCACGTTCCCGTGGCGCTGCTTCATGATCGCGTCCGATTGCTCGAAGCTCGTCGAGAGCGACCTCGTCTGGGCGCTTGCGACGCCGAACAAGGCGGGCGACGGCAAGTGGATCAAGCCCGGCAAGGTCGCGTGGGACTGGTGGAACGCCTTCGACAACCTCGGCGAGGCGAAGGGCTGCACGACGAAGGGCTACGAGCGGTTCATCGACTTCGCGGCGAAGAACGGCGTCGAGTACGTGATCTTCGACGAGGGCTGGAGCGAGAAGCTCAACATCTGGAAGTACCAGCCGAACGTGGACGTGCCGCACCTCATCCGGTACGCGAACGAGCGCGGCGTCGGCATCATCCTCTGGATGGCCTGGGCGCAGGTCGTCGGCGAGGAGGAGAAGGTCGCCGCGCATTTCGCGAAGCTCGGCGCGAAGGGCTTCAAGGTCGACTTCATGGACCGCGATGACGCCGCGTGCGTGAGCTTCCTCTGGAAGTTCGCGGCCGCGTGCGCGAAGGAGCATATGCTCGTCGACTACCACGGCATGTTCAAGCCGACCGGCATGGAGCGCGCCTATCCGAACGTCCTCAACTTCGAGGGTATCCACGGCCTCGAGCAGATGAAGTGGTATAATCACAAGATCGACATGATGGCGAGCGACGTGAAGAGCTACTTCGTCCGCATGAGCTCGGGGCCGATGGACTACACGCCCGGCGCGATGGACAACTATCCGGTCGGCCGCAAGGACCTCTTCAAGGGCACGTCCGTGAATCCGGGCTCGATGGGCACGCGCTGCCGCCAGATGGCGATGATGGCGCTTTACTTCGCGCCGCTGCAGATGCTCGCGGACGCGCCGACCAAGTACGAGAAGAACATCGAGTCCTTCAAGTTCATGGCGGGTACGCCGGTCGTGTGGGACGACACGGTGGGCCTCGCCGGCGATCCCGAGAAGATGTGCGCCTGCGCGCGCCGGAAGGGCGATGCGTGGTACGCGGCGGGCATGACGAACGCCGAGGGCCGCGACTACGAGCTCGACACGGCGTTCCTCGGCACGGGGATGTGGAAGGCCGAGATCTTCCGCGATGCGGCGGACTCGGACGCGGCGCCGACGCATTACGTCCATGAGACGAGGACGGTCAGGGCCGGTGACAAAATGACGTTCCGCATGGCCAAGGGCGGCGGCTTCGTCGTGAGGTTCGCGAAATGAGCGCGACCGTCTACAGCGCGAAGAACGTCTACGGCGGCGACGGACTCGGCCGTCTCGGCGACGGGCGCGTCGTGTTCGTGCCCGGCGCCTGGGCGGGCGAGCAGGTCAGGGCCGAGATCGTCGAGGAGAAGAAGCACTTCGTCAAGGCGCGGCTCGTCGAAGTCGTCGAGCCGAGTCCGGAGAGGTTGAGGACGGAAGACGTGAGACCGGAGACGGTTGTTCCCGGCATGGTCTATTCTGAGCTCAGCTACAAGGGCGAGTGCGAGGCGAAGGAATCGCAGCTCCGCGAGTTCTTCGAGCGGGCGCGGCTTGTCGTGCCCGAACTCAAGCACTCAAGCACTCAAACAACTCTTAACTATCGCAACAAGGTCGTCTACCATTTCGCGAAAAACAAAGGGAAGTGGGAGATCGGCTATCGACGCGAACCCGATCACGCAATCGTCGAAATCGAGTCGGATCCGCTCGCGACGAAGGAAATCAACGCCAAGCTGCCGGAGATTCGCCGTGGAGTCGTCGCGCTTCTGACCCAGGGCGCGCAGGCGGTGCGACGCGAGGTGGAGCGGAAAGGCGATCTCACCGTCCGATGGTCGGCGAAGAGCGGAGTGAAGTGGTGGATTGGCGATCCCGCGCGGGACACGATTATTCGCGAACGGACGCACGGGCTTGATTTCGAGGTGCCGGCGGGCGGATTCTACCAAGTGAACCCCGAAATGGGCGAGGAGCTCGTAAAGGCCGTGGTCGCGGAATACGACAAGGTGCGCGAAACGGCGCCGGAGATGCTCGATCTCTATTGCGGCGTCGGCGTTTTCGGGCTCGCCTGCCGTCCGCAAAAGCTCACGGGCGTCGAATCGGGGCGCGAGGCGATTGAGTTCGCGAAGAAGAACGCCGCCGTGCAGAAGTTCGCGAACGCGCGTTTCTTCGCCGAGCAGACGGGGCGGAGTTTGAAAAGACTCGTCGTCACCGATCGCACCGCGATTGTCGTCGATCCTCCGCGCGGCGGAATGGAGCCGAACGTTCCCGGGTTTCTCGCCGCTTCGGCCGCGCCGCGAATATTCTACGTTTCGTGCGACCCCGCGACGCTGACGCGCGATTTGCGGACGCTTTCGCGCACTTATGAGGTAGAGTCGGTGAAGTGGTTCGACATGTTTCCGCGCACGGCGCGGTTCGAGACGCTGGTTGTTTTGAAAAAGCGGTGAAATTCCTTATTCACACCTATGGCTGCCAGATGAACGTCCGCGACAGCGAGGCGGTGGAGGCGTTGCTTCTCGCGGCGGGCCACGAAAAGGCGGCCGGGGAAGCGGACGCGGAACTCGTTATCGTCAACAGTTGCACGGTTCGGCAAAAGGCCGAGGACAAGGCGGTCGGAAAGACGGGGTATCTTTGCACTACCGGCAAGTTGGTGGGGCTTATGGGGTGCGGAGTGAAGCGACTCGGCAAGGACGTCTTCAAGGTTCTGCCCAAGCTCGATTTTGCGGTGGGGCCGCGCGCGTTTTGGCGAATTCCGAAGATTGTCGCGGACGGCGTTTTCCCGACGCTCGCGCTCGGCGACGAGGACGTTCCCTGCGGGCTCGACGCGCATCACACGACTTCGTTTCAGGCATTCGTCACCGTTATGACCGGTTGCGACAATTGTTGCAGTTATTGCATCGTTCCGAGCGTGCGCGGTCACGAATATTCGCGCCCGTTCGACGAGATCGTGGCGGAAGTCGGCGCGCTCGCTAAAAGCGGAGTGAAGGAAGTTACGCTTTTGGGACAGAGCGTTTTGCGATATCGCGATTTTCCCCGACTCCTGCGAAGATTGCAGGAAATCGACGGCATTGAACGCATCCGCTTCACGAGCGCGCACCCCGCCGGCTGCACCGACGAACTCGTCGCGGCGTATCGCGATTGCCCCAAGGTCTGTCGCCATTTGCACTTGCCGGTTCAATCGGGGAGCGATCGCGTTCTCGCGGCGATGGGGAGGCGTTACACGCGCGCGGAATATTTCGCGGCCGTGAACCGGCTTCGCGATTTCGACCCGGATTTCGCCGTTACCACCGATGTTATCGTCGGCTATCCCGGCGAGAGCGAAGAGGATTTCGAGCTTACTCGATCGCTGATGGAGGAAGCGGGATTTGACAATTCCTTCATTTTCAAATACTCGCCGCGTCCGGGAACGCGTAGCGCCGCCCTCGTCGATGACGTTTCGCAAGAAGAGAAGGAGCGGCGCGATCAGATTCTTCTCGCCGATCAGGAAGCGCGCGGGCAAAGGCGTAACGAGCGGCTCGTCGGTTCGGTACGCGAGGTCATGGTGGAGGGGGTTTCCAAACGCAACGCGGCGCGATTTTCCGGGCGCGACGGCGGAAACCGCATTGTCGTTTGGGAACGGGGCGGTGGCGAGCTCGCGGGAAATTTGGTAAAATTGCGCATAACTGCGGCGCATCCGCAGATTCTTATGGGAGAATTAGTATGAAAATTGCGATTTTGGGCGCTGCGGGGCGCATGGGCAAAATGCTTTGCCAACTGGCCGAGGGAATGAAGATGGAGGTCGTCTCCAAGGTCGACGTGGTCGAGGGCTACGACCGCGAATGGTCGAAGGATGTGGAAGGGATTATCGACTTTTCGTACCATACGGCGGTTCCGGACGCGATTGAGAAGGCGGCGAAAGCGGGCGTTGCCTATGTAATCGGGACTACGGGCCTTACCGCGGACGAGCAGGCGCGGGTCGAGGCGGCGGCGAAGAAGATACCGGTCGTTCAGAGCGGCAACTACTCGCTCGGGGTCAATCTTCTTTTGGAGCTCGTGAAAAAAACCGCCTCGGTTCTCGGACCGGAATACGATATCGAGGTTGTCGAAATGCACCACCGGCACAAGAAGGACGCGCCGAGCGGTACCGCGCTCATGCTCGCGAAGTCGGCGGCGGCCGGACGCGGAGTCAAGGACGATTTCGTTTACGGTCGGCAGGGCGATGTCGGCGAGCGTCCGACCGGGGAGATTGCGATTCACGCGCTACGCGGCGGTTCGGTCGTGGGCGATCATACCGTTATGTTCGCCGGCGACGTCGAGCGCGTGGAAATCGTTCACAAGGCGCAAGGGCGCGAGGCGTTTGCCGTCGGCGCGCTCAAGGCGCTCGCTTGGGCAAAAGGTCGCGATAGCGGTCTTTATTCCATGCGGGATGTTCTCGGATTCGCCTGAATATGGTATAATATCCGGCGTGTGTGGTACGGGGAGGATTCCGCGCGCCAAGTTGACTAACACAAGGAGAAGAAAAGATGAAAAAGGCGATGATTACCGGCATCGGAATGCTTTGCGCTTGCGGCAACGGCAAGGACGCCGCTTGGGCCAACATCAAGGCCGGCAAGCCCGGAATCGGGCGCATTACCAAATTCGATCCTTCGAGGTGCACTAGTCAGGTAGCCGGCGAGGTCAAGGATTTCCAGGCCTACGCCATCGATTCCGGCCTTATCGACAAGCGCGAGGCGCGGCACATGGCGCTCTTTTCCCAGTACGCGGTCGCAGCGGCGGTCGAGGCGTGGAAGGATGCGGGCTATACCGCGGAAAAGAAACCCGACATGGATCGCGTCGGCGTTTTGATCGGCAACGGCATCGGCGGGTTGGACGTTACCGGCGAAAGCTACAGGACGCTTTTCGATCGCGGGCCCGACCGACTTTCGCCGCTCGCGGTTCCCGAGCTCATTCCCAACGAGGCGGCCGGCAACATTTCGATCGCACTTGGCGCCAAGGGGCCGACGCAGGTTATTGTGACGGCTTGCGCCTCGTCCACCGATGCGCTCGGCTTCGCGCTCGACATGATTCGCGCGGGTCGCGCCGACGTCGTCATTGCCGGTGGAACGGAGGCGGCGATCATGGAGTTTACCGTCGGCGGATTCATGAAGATGCGGGCGCTTTCGACTCGCTACAACGACAAGCCGGAGATCGCGTGCCGTCCGTTCACCAAGGGGCGCGACGGTTTTGTGATGGGCGAGGGCGCGGCGGTGTTGATCGTCGAGTCCGAGGAGCATGCCAAGGCGCGCGGGGCGAGGATTTACGCGGAGCTCGCCGGCTACGGAGCGACTTCCGACGCCTATCACATCACCGCTCCCGATCCGAGTGGCGAGGGTGCGATCAAGGCCATCGAAATCGCGCTTAAGGACGCGGGCGTCGCCGACAAGGGAGAGGTCGATTACATCAACGCCCACGGCACTTCGACTCACCTCAACGACCAAATGGAGACCAAGGCGTTCAAGACGGTGTTTGGGGAAGAGGGTGCGAAGAAGATCAACATTTCCTCCACCAAGTCGATGCATGGCCATTTGCTTGGCGGCACCGGTGCGTTGGAAGCGGCGATTACCGCGCTTGCGATCAAAGAGGGCTTTGTGCCGCCGACGATCAACTATGACGAGCCGGATCTTGAAGTCGACGCGACCAAGGGAGAGGTTCCGCTTGATTTGAACTACACTCCGAACGTCGGCGTAAAGCGGGATATTCGCGTGGCCCTTTCGAGCTCGCTTGGCTTTGGCGGACACAACGGAATTTTGGTTTTCAAGAAGGTCTGAAGATGGAGCTGCCGAAACTGAAAAACGTCTACAATCGACCGGGGGTCGAGTTGTTGCCGCATCGTCCGCCGTTTCTTTTCGTCGACACTTTGATCGCCGCCGACGAAACCGGGGCGATTGGCGAATACACCTTCACCGTCGAGAAGAACGATTTCTTCAAGGGACATTTCCCCGACTATCCGGTTGTTCCGGGGGTGGTGCTTGTCGAGGCGATGAGCCAAGTCGCGGGCGCTGGAGTGGTGGCTCGCGGAATGCTCGGCGATCAGCCGGGTTTTGCGTTTGCCGCGATCGAGGAAGCGCGTTTCAAACGTCCCGTGCGCCCCGGCGAGAAGTTGGTTACGGTAATCAAGATCGCGCGCGAGCGCGTACCGCTTGGAGTGTACGAGGCTTCGGGCTACGTTGGCGACGAGCTCGCCGTTCAAGCCAAGGTGAAATGCATGCTTTTGAAAGGTGCGCGTAAATGATTCGAATCGTCAATGTCGGCGACGGGTCGATCGAGAAGTTCAATTCTCGTCCGGCTTTCCCCGAGGCGGCGGAGAAGGCGGCGCGTGAAGTTTTGGCGGCGATTAGATCCAAAGGCGACAAGGCGGTAATTGACGCGGTTGCGAAATTCGAGGGTTTTCGCGCGAAAAGCGCGACGCAACTGCGCATCCCCGAAAAGGCGCTCGCGTCGTTGAAGATTTCGCCCAAGCTTGCGCGAGCGGTCGCCGACGCCCATCGCCGGGTGCTCGGATTTTCCAAGGCGTCGCTTCGCGAAGACTGGTCGATGAAAACGCCGCGCGGCGGCAAAGTCGGCGAGTTTTTCACGCCGATGGAAAGAGTCGGCGTTTACATTCCGGGGGGCACGGCTCCTCTCGCCTCGACTTCCATCATGACCGTGACGCTTGCCAAGGCCGCGGGGGTGAAGGAAATAGTCGCCTGTACTCCGGCCGGTCGAGACGGAGCGGTGAATCCGGTTCTTCTTTACGCGCTCAAAATCGCGGGTGCGACGGAAATTTATCGCGTCGGCGGAATTCAGGCGATTGGAATGATGGCGTTCGGCACGAAGAGTTGTCGCAAGGTTCAGAAGATCGCGGGGCCGGGCAACGCCTTTGTCACCGCCGCCAAGCGACAGGTTTACGGCTATGTGGCGATCGATCAGGTCGCAGGACCGAGCGAGATTGCGGTTTTGACCGACGGTTCGGTGGACGTTCGGTGGATTGCGGCGGATTTGCTTTCGCAGGCGGAGCACGGTTCGGGTTTTGAAAAGTCGCTTTGCGTCTGCACTTCGAGGAAGCTCGCCGAGGCGATTCGGGCCGAGGTGCTTTCGCAGACGAAAACATTGAGCCGACGGAAGCTGGTCGAGCGGGTGATCGATGCCGACGGAATGCTGATTGTGGTCGCGAAAAGCGTCGCCGAGGGACTGGAGGTCGTCAATCGTTTCGCTCCGGAACATTTTGAAATCATGACCCGGAACGCCGAACGGACGATGAAAGGCGTGAAAAGCGCGGGCGCGGTTTTCGCGGGGGCGTGGACGCCGGAATCGGCGGGAGATTTCGTCGCCGGCCCGAGTCATGTTCTGCCGACCGGTGGAGCGGCCAACATGTTCAACGGCCTTACGCCGGATGATTTTCGTCGACGTCACAGTTTTGTCGCCTTCACCCGTTCCGATCTCGCGGAAACGAAGTCCACCATCGAGGCGTTTGCCGAGGTGGAGGGGTTGGACGGACATGGACGGGCGGCGACGATAAGATTCGCATGACCTTCATCCAGAGACACGCCTATGGTTGCGGCTACGCGTTTGGCGCGCTTCTGTGGCCGTTTTTCCCGAAACGGCGGCGAATTTCGATTGACAACGTTCTAAGGTGCAAGATCGTCGCCGATTCGGCCGAGGCCAAACGCATCGCAAAGGCGAGTTGGTGCCACCTCGCCGGGCACATTCTCGAGGCGCTGTGCGTGCCTCGCGTAGTCACCAAGGACAATTGGCGCGAGCATGTGGATTTTTCGGAGTGCGATCCCGAAACGGCGAAATTTTTCGAAGCACCGCTCTCAATTCCGATGGTGATGGTTTCCGCGCATCACGGGGCGTGGGAGGCGGCGACCAACATCCTTTCGTTTGCGCGTCCGATGATTGCGGTAGCGCGGGTGATGAACAATCGTTGGGTCGCGAACTGGATGAAGAACCATCATTTTCGCGGTCCGACTACGGTAATCGACAAGAATCGTGGATTTACAAGCGCGGTCATTCGCCAATGGAAGGACACGAAGGCGGCGATGACGATTCTTATGGATCAGTACGCGGGCAACGGTGCGATGCTTGAATTTCTTGGTCGGCCGGCGCGAACCGTGACTTCGGTGACGCGGTTGATGACGCATTTCGGCTATCCTGCGATGGTCGCTTCGTTCGTTCGCGTCGGGCCTTACAAATACAAAGTCGTCGGCGGCGCGCCGGTGCGGTTCGCGAAGACCGAGGACAAAATGAAGGCGACGCAACTTTTGAACGACCGATTGGGCGAAATTATTCGCAAATACCCGGAGCAGTACCTTTGGAGTCATCGGAGGTGGCGCGATGACTGACGCAACCGTATCGCTGGTTCTCGATCTCGTCTGCCTGGGGCTGAGCGCGGTATTCCTGTGGTCGACCTTTATCGTCCTCGTCGGGCTTATCAAGCCCGCGAAATTGCATCCGCGCGCCGACAAGCGGCTCAAATTCGCGGTTATCATTTGCGCACGCAACGAAGAAGGGGTCATCAAACTCCCGGTCAAGAGCGTGATGATGTCGAAATACCCGGCCGACAAACGAGAGATCATCGTGCTCGCCGACAATTGCGTCGACGGTACGGTCGCCGCCGCGCGGGAAGCCGGGGCGACGGTATGGGAGAAAAGCGAACCGAGTTCGGGCAAGGGCGACGTTCTCGCGTGGGGGCTCGAGCGACTTTACGCGCGCGGAAACTTCGACGCGGTGGCGGTGTTCGACGCCGACAACATCGTCTCCGACGGTTGGTTTGACGCGATGAACGACGCGCTTCTCGACGGCGAGTCGGTGGTTACCGGTCGTCGCCATTCGTCCAACGCCGTGACGAATGTCATTTCCGGATGGTACACGGTCTATTGGGACATGATGAACGAGCTTTCCAACCGAGTGCGCACCAATCTCGGTCTCTCCGGCAAGTTGACGGGGACGGGCTTCGCGTTTTTGAAATCGGCGTTGGGGCCGGAGGGCTGGAATACGCACACGATGGTCGAAGACGTCGAATTCACCGTACAGGCGAATATGCGAGGTTTGCGCATCGCCTATGTGCCGAAGGCGGATTACGCCGACGAGCAGCCGGTGACGGCGCAATACATGTGGCGACAACTTCGGCGATGGGCTACCGGCGGCTGGCAGGTCGCTCGCGGATATTTTTTGCCGTGGTTGAAAGCGCTTTGCGCCAATCCCTCGTTGCGGCTCTTCGACAGTTTCTTTGCGATTCTAACCGGAATGTCGGTGGCGTTCATCATCCTCTTCAATTTCCTCGCGATGTTCGTCCGACTTGGTTTTGGCTCCGCCGATGGATCGGCGTTTCGCTTCTTTTTCGGCATCTTCGGCTTTGTGTTCGTAATGGGCTGGTTCACCGCTTGGGCGGCGGTGGCGCTTTCGCCGCAGAAGCGCCGTCCGAAGGTGGTTTCAATCGTCACCTTTCCGATTTTCTCGCTCATTCTCTCCTCTTCGGTTATCTTTACCTTGATTCATCCCACCAAACGCTGGAAGCCGATTCCCCATGGACTGGTATAACGAGCTTGCGGAATTCTTCGGAAGCGATCCGTTTATGTTGCTATTGGCGCACGCCGGCGCGTTCGCGGGCGCGATTTCCGGTATTCGCATGGCTTGCATCAAGCGCTTCGACTGGTTTGGCGCATATGTGGTCGGCTTCGCTACCGCGCTGGGCGGAGGTACGCTTCGCGACCTGATGTTGCAAGTGCCGCCGTTTTGGATGACGGATCCGAGCTTTCTCGTCAACACCTTCGTCGCCCAGCTCGCGGTGTTCGTGTTCGGGCGGAGATTCATTTCCGAGGCGATAACCTGGTTTATCTTCGACACAATTGCGATTTCGCTTTTCACCGTGTTCGGATTGGAGGCGACGCTGAAAGCCGGATTCGCATGGTGGGTTGCCGTATTCATGGGCGTAATTACCGCGGTGTTCGGCGGTATTTTGCGCGATGTGCTCATTAACGACGTGCCGCTCATCTTTCGCAAGGAGCTTTATGCGATGGCTTGCGTTGCGGGTGCGCTCTTGTATGTATTGTTGCTCAAGCTCGGCGTTTCCAATCAAGTGAGCGCAATTTTCTGCGTGGCGCTTATATTCATTTTGCGTGCGTTCGCCATCCGCTTCGGCTGGCGCATTCCAGTTTTAACCGGCCACCAATTGCATATCTTCCACAAGTGAAAAAGAACGCCTTCGATTTGTCTTCGCCCTACGGTTCCGCGCCAAGTCGCGCGCCGTTTGCGGAGTCGGTTTCCACCGGCATTCCGTGGCACAACCTGCCGATTACCCGCGAATATACATTGGGGCAGCTTCTGGACCAGACGGTGGCGCGGTGCGGCGAGAACGACGCCGTCGTCTACGCCGATCGCGACTACCGGCTTACGTGGTTCGAGTTTTCGGAAGAGGTCGATTATGTGGCGCGCGGGCTGATGGCGCTTGGCGTGAAACGCGGCGAGAAGGTCGCGCTTTGGGCGACCAACGTTCCGCATTGGCTCGTGCTCATGTTCGCGACCGCGAAGATCGGCGCGGTGCTTCTACCGCTCAACATAAACTACAAATCGGCGGAAATCGACTTCGCGCTCAAGCAGTCGGAGGCCGAGAATCTCTTTATCATCGACGGTTATCGCGATTGCGACTACATCGAGGTCATCAACTCGCTCATTCCCGAATTGAAGGAATGTCCGCGCGGTGAATTGAAGAGCGCCCGTTATCCCAAGTTGAAACGCATGTTCTATCTGGGGCCGAAGAAACACCGCGGAATGTATTCGCTCAACGAGGTGAAGTCGCTTGCCTGCGAGGTCGATCAGGTGGACTATTTGAAGCGTCAGGGTGAAGTCGACGTCAACGACGTCGTCAATATGCAGTATACGAGCGGGACGACGGGTTTTCCGAAGGGCGTGCAGCTTACCCATCGCAACATCGCCAACGACGGATTTTGGATTGGCGCGTGCCAAAACCTCTCCGCGCGCGATCGAGTGTGCATACCCGTGCCGCTCTTTCATTGCTTCGGGTGCGTACTCGGAGTGATGAGTTGCGTCAATCACGGAGCGACGATGGTGCTTTTGGAGAAGTTCGATCCCGTCCAGGTGATGGCGTCGATCGAACGCGAGAGGTGCACCGCGACCTACGGCGTGCCGACGATGTACATCGCGATGCTCGATCATCCGGAGTTCTCCAAGTTCGATTTGAGCAGTTTGCGCACGGGCATCATGTCCGGCTCCGCCTGTCCGGTTCACCGGATGCAACAGGCGCAGGATCGGATGTTCATGAAGGAGATTTGCAATCCCTACGGGCTTACCGAAGCGGGCCCGGTGATGACGATGACCCGTTATTTCGAACCTTCGGTTGAACGCAAGTGCACTACCATCGGACAGGCGCTGCCGGGAATCGAGGTCGCGATCATCGATCCCGAAACGAAAAAGCTCGCGCCGCTCGGATCGGACGGCGAAATCTGCTGTCGCGGGTTCAATACGATGAAGGGGTATTACAAGATGCCGAAGGAAACCGCCGCTTGCATCGACAAGCACGGTTGGCTTCATTCCGGCGACATCGGCAAGATGGATGCCGACGGATACTTTTACATTACCGGACGACTTAAGGATCTCATCATTCGCGGTGGCGAAAACATCTCGCCCAAGGAGGTCGAGGACTTTCTCGGCACGATGCCGGGGGTTAAGGACGTCGCCGTCGTCGGGTGCCCGTCAAAGAAATACGGCGAGCAACCGGCCGCGTTCGTCATCCCCTATCCCGATGCGAAACTCAAGGCCGAGGACGTTCAAACGTACTGCAAGGACAAAATCAGCTGGTTCAAGATTCCGAAGTTCGTTCAATTCGTCGACGAGTTCCCGATGACCGCGTCGCAGAAAATCCAGAAGTACAAGCTCCGCGAAATCGCGGCGGCGTTGTGGCCGAACGCATGAACGTCGTTTCTTTAGTCGGACGCCCCAATACCGGCAAGAGCGCGCTTTTCAATCGCATTGCCAAAAAACGCGTTGCCATCGTCTTCGACCAGCCGGGGGTGACGCGCGATCGGGTTACGCGAGAGGTGGAGATCGGCGAGCGCAAGGTAATGCTCGTAGATACCGGCGGAATCGCCTTCGATCGGCGCGTTACGCGGGATCCGTTGGACGAGGAAACGCGTAATCAGGCGGCGCTTGCCGTGGAGGATAGCGCGGTTTGCGTAATCGTGGTCGATGTGCGCGAGGGGTTGACGCCGCTCGACGGCGAAGTCATCGACCGCGTTCGCGCGTCGGGCGTACCGGCGATTATCGCCGCGAACAAATGCGATCTCGCGGATGACGACTGGAAGGCGGCGGAGTTCGAGCGTTTTGGATTTGAGGTGCGTCCGATCAGCGCCGAGCATGGACGGGGTGTCGACGATCTTCTCAAGTCGATAATCGGGAAGTTGCCGACCGCGGTGGAAAGCGAAACTGCCAAAAAGCCGCTGCGGGTCGCCATCGTCGGGCGTCCCAACGTCGGCAAGTCGTCTTACGTCAACCGGCTCCTTAACGCGCCGCGGGTAATCGTTTCGGAAATCGCCGGCACTACCCGAGACGCAATCGAGGTTCCGTTCACCATCGGTTCCGGCGTCGAGGCGCGTCACTATCTGCTCGTCGACACCGCGGGGATGAAACCCCACACCAAGATGTCCAAGACGAGCGTCGACAACTTTTCGCTCTTTCGCTCGGAAGCGGCGATCGAAGAGGCGGACGTGGTGCTGCTATTGTTGGATGCTTCGATGGGACCGACTTTGCAGGACAAGCGAATCGCCGGAAAGATTCTGGAGGCGAACAAGGCCTGCGTTGTTCTTTTGCAGAAATGGGATCTCGCCCAGACGCAAGGCATCACCGAAACCAAGGCGTTGCCGGCGATTCGCGCGATGATGCCGTTTCTCGCGTTCGCGCCGGTGGTCTTTTGCTCCAACAAGTCCGGTTACAACATCCGTCGAACGGTGGAGGCGATCGATCGGGCGGCGACGAGCGCGAGCGAACGGCTTCCGACCGGAATTATGAATCGGGCGATTGTCGGTGCGACCAAAAAGACGCTTTCTCCGATGATCAAAGGCAAGCGGCTTAAGATTTACTACGGCGTGCAAGTTTCGACCAATCCCCAGACGATTAGACTTTTCGTCAACGATCCGAAGTTGGTGACGAAGGCGTATCTCGCGTTCATCGAGAAAAATCTACGTGAGCGTTTCGGATTGGAAGGGGCTCCGTTGAGAATATTTCTCAAGGCGCGATCGAGAAAGGAACTTAAATGAGCGGCGGCGGCAGAAGAGGCCCGCGGGAGATGGTCACCGGCGGCGAGTGGATTTACGGACGCAATCCCGTCGAAGAGGCGCTTGCCGCGGGACGTCGCACGGCGAGCGAGATCGTTTTGCCGCCGGCGAATCCGGACGAAGACGATCAGCTCGCGCGTATTCGCGACGAGGCGAGATCGCGGCGGCTCGTCGTTCGCACGATGGAACGCGACCAGCTCGACCGGCTGGTGCGCTTCGGACATCATCAAGGCGTTGCTTTGAAGACCACGGGCTACCCCTACGTTGGCTTCGAGGAAATTCTCAGGGAAGTCGAAGCTTCCGGCGAGTCTTTGGTGGTTGTTCTCGACCACCTCGAAGATCCGCAGAACGTCGGCTCCATTCTTCGCACCGCTTGCGCGGTCGGAGCGACGGGAGTCGTCATTCCCGAGGATCGCGCCTGCGGAATCACTCCGGCGGCGGTTCGTGCTTCCGCAGGCGGATCGGAGCATATCAAGGTTTCGCATGTTGTCAATATCGTGCGGGCGATTGAGGAACTTAAGGAAGCCGGAATGTGGTTCACGGGGTTGGATTGGGGCAAGGATTCTCGTCCATATACCAAAGTAGATTTTAAGGGCAATGTGGGTTTGGTGATTGGTGCGGAAGGTGCGGGAATTTCGCGTTTAGTTCGCGAAAAATGCGATTTTATCGCAGAATTGCCCATGCCAGGAGGGTTCGAATCGCTGAACGCATCGGTCGCTGCCGCAGTTACCATGTACGAGGTAATTCGCCAGCGTGAAGACAAGTAGTCGATAACTCCAAGGTATTTGTCGATAACGATCGTCGTAACGGCGATGCTAAAGGTGTTATAATTGGCGGGTATGAGCGATAATATGAAAACCCCGCCGAACAATATCGAGGCGGAACGAGCGGTATTGGGGTCGGTGTTGTTGGATACCACCAGTCGCAACGGCGACCGGGTTATGGATTTGTGTCTGACGAACGGAATCGGGGAAGAAAGCTTCTTCGATCCGCGCAATCGCGTTGTCTACGCGACGATGCTTGCGATGAATCGCGCCGCGAAGTCGTTGGACTCGCTGACGTTGGTGAACGAACTCGCCGTCGGCGGTAAATTGGAGACGATCGGCGGACAGGCCTACGTACAAGCGCTTGTCGATCAGGTTCCGACTACCGCTCACGCCGAGCATTACATCGGCATTGTTCGGGCCAAACATCTTCGTCGCGTCATGATCGACCGCTCGACGAAGGTAATTGAGAAGTGCTACGACGAAGGCGAATATCCCGATCCGCAGACGGTGCTCGGAGAGGCGGAAAAGTCGTTTCTCGAGATTGCCGGCAATCGAGGGACGACCATGCCGTGGAATGTCGCCATTGACGCGAGCTTCAAACGCATCGACAAGATGTTCGAGTCTGGCGGGCGCTCGCTGGAAGGACTTTCGACCGGGCTTAAATACCTCGACGAGAAGTTGCAGGGACTCAAGCCGTCGGAGATGATCGTCATTGCCGCCCGTCCTTCGGTCGGCAAGACGTCACTCGCCATGAACATCGCCGAATGTTGCGCGCTCGGGGTCGATATGAACAACGTTCCGACCAGATACGACAACGGCAAGCGTCATCCGGTTGCGATTTTCTCCCTGGAAATGCCGGTTGAATCTCTGACCAAGCGTATGATCGCGGGCCGAGCGGGAATAAACATGTGGCGACTCAATCGCGATCTTGTGCCGAAGAACGAACGCCAGATGCTGACCCAAAACCTCATCACCGCCGCCGACGACCTCAAAAGCGCGCCGATTTTTGTGGACGACACCGCGGCGTTGGATGTCATGGATTTGCGTGCGCGGGCGCGCAGACTCAAAAAACAGTACGGCATCGAGCTCGTCGTAATCGACTATTTGCAGCTTTGCTCGTGCCACGAGGCGGCGCGGCAGGGGCGTCAGATCGAAGTGTCGATGATTTCGCAGCAAATCAAGGCGATGGCCAAGGAGCTGAAGATACCGGTAATCGTTCTTTCCCAGCTTTCGCGCGCCAACGAGCAACGTGGCGACAAGTACGAAAAGCCCAAGCTCTCCGATCTTCGCGATTCCGGAGCGATCGAGCAGGATGCGGACGTCGTCTTTTTGTTGCGCCGTCCGTCCTACAACGCGGTAGATCCGAAAGAAGTGGACAAGACGCTCGCCATTATCGACGTTGCAAAGAACCGCAACGGCGAAACCGGCGAGGTCGAGGTGAACTTCGTGCGCGAGTTGACGCGCTTTTTCGATCGCGAACCGGCGCACGACGACGGATTCAAGACTTCCGAGCCTCCGCCGGATCATCCCGAATACGTTGAAGACCCGATGGTATAAAATATCCCCTTGCAAAGTGAAGGAAAATAATGATATACTATGCTTTCAGTTTGGAAAAGCAAGGAAACAACTACTAACATGCCAACAATAAACCAATTGATTCGCAAGGGGCGTCATCCCCTCGCCAAGCATTCCAAGTCGCCGGCGCTCAAGAGCTGCCCCCAGCGTCGCGGCGTTTGCCTCGTCGTCAAGACGATGACTCCCAAGAAGCCGAACTCCGCGCTTCGCAAGGTCGCTCGTGTGCGCCTTACCAGCGGTTACGAAGTTACGGCCTACATTCCGGGCGAGGGCCACAATCTTCAGGAACACTCCGTGGTTATGGTTCGCGGAGGTCGTGTAAAGGATCTTCCGGGCGTGCGTTACCACATCATCCGCGGCAAGCTCGACTCTCTTGGCGTCGCCGGGCGCAATCGCAGCCGTTCGAAGTACGGTATGAAGCGCCAGAAGAAGGAAGAAGGGAAGTAAGGTATGAGCCGTAGAGGTAAAGCCATTGTCAAGCGCGTTTCACTCGATCCGAAGTACAATTCGGAGTTGGTCGCGCACATGATTCGCGTCATCATGAAAGACGGTAAGAAGACCGTCGCCGAAAAGATCGTTTACGGGGCGATTGACGCGATCGCCAAGAAGCTGAAGGAAGAGCCGACCAAGTTCGTCAAGGACGAAAGGCAGTTCGAGGATCCGCTTGAAGTAGTTTCTGCGGCTATCGACAACATGAAGCCGCAGGTCGAGGTCAAGACTCGTCGTGTCGGCGGAACCACTTATCCGGTTCCGGTGCCGATTGCGGCGAATCGTCAGCTTTCGCTCGCGTTGCGCTGGACGACCCAGTTCGCCGGTGCGCGCCACGGTATGGGCATGCCGGCTGCGGTGGCGGCGGAAATCGTCGATGCTTTCAACGGACAGGGCAATGTCATCAAGAAACGCGATGACGTCCACAAGATGGCCCAGGCCAACAAGGCGTTCGCGCATTACGCCTGGTAAGGTTGGTAGTTTCCGTTTTCCAAGCCGAAACGCCGCAAGCAATTGCGGCGTTTTTTTGATATAATACACCGGTAATGAGAAAGTCGCTTGGATTGCTGTTCGCGCTCGTCGCCTTGTCGGCTTCGGCGTATTACGCCTCGCCGACCGGGCCCGGTTCGTCCTTTTATGCGACGGATGCGTATCCCGGGTTCGACGATTTGGACGCCCAACTCGAGAAGGAGCGCAAGGAACCCAAGTGGTTTTCCTGGTGGAACGGCCCGGAGGAGGACAACGCCAAGGAACAGCTCGCCTATTGCCAGAAGTTGATCGCCGAGGACGATTCGGATGCGATTGACGAGCTCGACGCGTTGGTGCGGGAGTGGCCGACCTCGCCAGAGGCCCCGGAGGCCCAACGGCGACTCGCGGATTTGCTAATGCTCGATGGCGAATACGAAGAAGCTTACGAGGCCTATCGGTATTTGCTCGATTTTTATCCGCTCCAATGCGATTACAATACGGTGTCGGACAAACTCTACGAACTTGCGCAAAAGTTGCGGGAAGTCGGCAAGCGCACTTTGTTCATACGGTTCGACAACACGGTTGACGTACGGAGATATTTCGAAGGCGCGGTTCTGCGCGCGCCGGGAGCGAAGTGGGCGCCGAAGGCACTGCTGACCATCGGCGATTTGCGTATAGAGGAGGAGGCGTACGAGAACGCCTTGAAGGTGTACGAGAATCTTCGCAATCTGCATTACAAGAGTCCGGAGGCGAAGATGGCGATTTCGCGCGAGTCCGAGGTAAGGATGCGGTTGATTGACGATTTCGGCTACAATCGCGAACGCGTAGCCGATACCGTAAAGTTTTTGGAAATGGCGGTGAAGGAGGCGAATGAAGCCGATCGGGGAATGTTGCGCGAATATCTGTCGAAGCTAAATCGCCATCTCGAGGACGAGGAATACCGCTCGGCCAAGTTCTACGATTCGCGCATGCGCACCAAGCGCAGTGCGATTAACGCCTATCGTCGTTATTTGGCGAATTATCCGGACGGCGAGCATGCCGACGAGGTACGTTCACGACTTGAAGAACTGAAGGGTGAGATGAAATGACAAAGTTCGCGACAATTGTTTTGGGAGTTATTTTCCTCGGCGGATGCGCAAGCGAGTACGTTTGGACACCGTCGGTTCCGTCGGAGATGCGCACAATCGCCGTTCCCACCTTCCGTAACGAAAGCGGCGTCGTCGAATTGGGGCCGGTGATGTCCCGTGAAGTCCTGCGCGAGTTTCAGCGTGAAGGCACTTTCTCGATCGGGCGTTCCGGTGATGCTGCGTTGGAGGTTCAGGGAGTGGTGAAGGGCGTCTCCGAAAACGGCGAGTCGTACAACCGTCGAGCCGGTTATCGCACTTCGGCGTACGAGTTCACCGCGGAAGTCGATATTTCGATCATTGATCGCAAAAATTCGAAGGTCCTAGTCAATAACCGTCGGTATGTGGCGCATACCACGTTGACGGCGATGCAGGATCTCAGCACCGCGGAGCGCGACGCATCGGGGAGATTGGCGGGGGATCTTGCGCGTCAGGTGGTGGACGATGTCTTGAATCTCAAGTGGTGACTTCAAACGAAAGGGCAAGCGATGAACGAAGTGCATGCGGTAATCGAATTGAAAATCACGCCTCAACGCGATTCTGGGTTCGGCAAGATCGCCGAGCGGGTGTCGAAGTTCGAGCAGGTCGAAGCGTGCTTTTTGATGAGTGGCGGGTACGATTTGCTGGTGTTCGCGAAAGGCGACAGTCTGCAGGACGTCGCGCAGTTCGTGGCGCAGGATCTTTCGACGATCGAGGGCGTCCTTTCGACCGCGACTCATTTCATGCTCAAGACCTACAAGTCGGGCGGAGTTCTCGGTAAGCTGGACGATTCCCGGCTGGAGGTGTCGTGATGGCGGTTGATTTGGCTCAAAAGGCGCAAAACTTCACCAATCGCGGTCGTCAGGCGTTGGAGACCGGCAAGTACGAGCTTGCGGTGGAGATGCTTTCGGAGGCGGTTTCGGCGGCGCCGGACGTGTTGGAGACCCGTAAACTTTTGCGGGCGGCCCAAATCGCCGCGTTTCGCAAGAGCGGCAAAGCCGGTTTCGGAGCCAAGCTCGGTTACATGATGGCGCGGCAGAAGGTAATGGCGCTGGTGAAGAAGGGCGATGGCGCGGCGGCGCTCGCCGAGGCCGAAAATCTCTTGAAGCTGAATCCGCTCGACCCTGACAACATCGAATGCGCGGTCAAGGCGGCGGAGGCGGCCGGCAAGGCGGATGTCGCGGCGATTACCATCGAGGCGGCGTACGAATGCTCGAACAACGACGCTTCGCTTTTGGAGCGGGTGGCGACCTACTACACGATGGGCAAGCGCTGGGACAAGGCGCGTGACGCCTATCGGAAACTTTCCGAAATGAAACCCGGCGAGCAGCGGGTGATGCAGCTGTTGAAGAACGCCGAGGCGCAGGCGACGATGAACGCGGGATGGACGGAAACCGCCGGCAAGAAGGGCGGATTCCAGAACCTGATCGCCAACAAGGAACAGGCGGCGAAACTCGACGCGGCGAACAAGGCGGTGGTCGGGGGCGAAGACGCGGAACTGCTCATCAAGGAGAAGCTCGAGCAAATCGCCGCCGAGCCCAAAAACATGAACGCGCGTCGGGCGTTGGCGCGGCTTTACGTCCAGGGCAAGCGCTACTACGAGGCGATCGACGTGTTGCAACAGGCGATTGCGGTTTCCGGAACGATGGATCCGGAGCTCGATCGCATGCTTTCGCAAACCAAGATTCAGTATTACGACCAGCAGATCGAGCTTTTGCGCGGCGAGGGGCGCGAAGAAGAGGCGCTGAACATGGAAGGCGAGAAGAATCAGTTCGTCTTCGACGATCTCGCGCAACGCGTCGAACGCTATCCGAACGATTTGCACCTTCGCTTCGAGCTCGGCAAGCAGTATTTCACCTATGGCTATTACGACGATGCGCTTACCCACTTGCAGCTCGCCCAGAAAAGCCCCAAGGATCGGCTTTGGGCGCTATACTATCTTGCGATGTGCTTCCTGAATCAGGGGCAGACCGACATGGCGGTAATGCAGCTCGAGACCGCGCGAGACGCCCTGCCGACGATGGACGAGCTGAAGAAAAAAGTCGTCTACCAGCTCGGGCTTTGCGCGGAAGCGGCCGGCGATCTCGAAAAGGCCTACCAGTATTACAAAGACGTCTACTCGACCGACGTCGGCTTCGAAGATCTTTCGACGCGTATGCTGTCGGTCAGTCAGGCGCTGAAGAAGGCCTGAAGAGCTGGCAGCCCCAAGGAGAGTCGAACTCCTCTACCAAGCATGAAAAGCTCGTGTCCTAGCCGATAGACGATGGGGCCAAGCAATTGCGCGTAGTATATCACAACCGATGACGGCGAGTCAAGCATACGTGGCGTTCAATCTTACCGACAAAGTCGGCCCGGCGACGCTGGCGAAGCTCGTCGCCGCGCACGGAGATGTCGTGAGTGCGTGGGAGGCGTATCCGAACAAGATTTCACGAACGGGCGCGCCGGTCGATTGGGAGGCCGAAGTAAAATCGGCGGAGCGACGCGGAATTGCGATTGTAACTCCCGCCGATGCGGATTATCCGGAGCGCTTGCGCTCCGTTCCCGGTTCTCCGCTCGCTCTGTACGTAAAAGGATCGGTGTCGTCGCTTTCTCGCCCGTCGGTGGCGATTGTCGGCACGCGCCACCCTACCGAATACGGTGTTTCAATCGCCAAGCGGCTTGCATCCGATTTCGTTACGTCCGGGATGTCGGTCGTTTCCGGTCTCGCGCTCGGAATCGACGCCGCGGCGCATACGGGAGCGATTTCCGCGGGCGGAACGACCGTTGGCGTCCTCGGCGGAGGAATCGACCGCTTTTATCCAGAGGAAAACCGCGCTCTCGCTCGTGACATGATCAGAAGCGGCGGCGCGGTGGCGAGCCAGTTTCCGCTTACGCGTCCCGTCGATCAGCAGACTTTCCCGATTCGCAACCATGTGGTCGCCGCGCTTGCCAGCGCGGTGGTGGTGGTCGAGGCCCCGTCTCGGAGCGGAGCGCTGATAACTGCCGAAATCGCCGTCGATCTGGGACGCGCGGTGTTGGCGATTCCCGGTCGGATTGACAGTCCCGCGTCGGCGGGGTGTTTGCGACTAATTCGCGATGGCGCGACGTTGGCGCGGAACGCCGACGACGTGTTGGAGGCGATAAGCGTACTTTTGCCTAAGAAAGCGGCCATCGAGGCGTTGAAATCGTCCAACTTGCCGAAATACTCCGTCGAGGAGGCGCTTATTATGATGAACGTCGACGAAAACGGCACTTCGTTGGACGATATTGTCGTCAAAACCAAGCTGCCGGTGGAGAAGGTGAACTCGCTCGCGATGGCGCTTAGGATGAAAGGTTTTGTCAAGTTCCTTCCTGGTAATCGAATCGGGCCGACGAATCGGCCGGTATGAGTATGAAAACGAATATGAAATCGTTCGAGGGCTATGGCGAGGACGTCTTCTCCGAGAAGGCGATTCGCCGTTATCTTCCGAAGAACGTCGCGACGAAGCTGCTCGCGACAATGCGCGATGGCAAGCCCCTCGATCCGACGATCGCGGACGCGGTCGCCGAGGGCATGAAGAACTGGGCGCTCAAGCAAGGCGCCACCCATTTCACCCATTGGTTTCAGCCGCTTACTGGCGGGACCGCCGAGAAGCATGACGCCTTTTTGGATCCGACTGGCCCGGCGCAGGCGGAATATCGTTTTTCCGGCAAGAACCTGATCGGCGGCGAAACGGACGCGAGTTCGTTTCCATCCGGCGGGCTTCGGTCGACTTTCGAAGCGCGCGGATACACGGCTTGGGATCCGACCTCGCCAGCGTTCATCAAGCGCCATGACAACGGAGCGACTTTGTGTATTCCGACGGCGTTTTGCTCCTATCGCGGCGATACGCTCGATATGAAGACACCGCTTTTGCGGTCGATTCAGGCAGTGAGTCGGGCGACTGAGCGGCTGATGCGCAAATTCGGCCAGAAGCCGGCGCATGTGGAGGTGACGCTGGGCGCGGAGCAGGAGTATTTTCTCGTCGACAAGCGCTTCTACCTGAAGCGACCCGATTTACTGCAGACCGGTCGCACGGTGTTCGGAGCCGCTCCCGCCAAGCACCAGCAGCTCGAAGACCATTACTTCGGCGCGATCAAGCCGCGCGTTCTCAAGTTCATGACCGAGGTCGAGGATCGCCTTTGGCGCCTCGGAATCCCCGCGAAAACTCGCCACAACGAGGTCGCGCCCGCGCAATTCGAGCTCGCGCCGATGTTCGAGAACCTCAATCTCGCGGTGGATCACAACATGATGATCATGGAGGTTCTTCGCCAAACGGCGGAAAAGAACGATCTCGTCTGCCTGTTGCACGAAAAGCCGTTCGACGGCGTCAACGGCTCGGGCAAGCATTGCAACTGGTCGATCGCCTACGGCGGGCGCAATTTGCTTTCGCCGGGTACGAATCCGCGCGAGAACGCGATTTTCATCACTTTTCTCCTGGCGATTATCCGCGCGATCGAAATGCACGCGGACATTCTCCGGATGTCCACCGCCGGCGCGGGCAACGACCATCGCCTCGGAGCGAACGAGGCGCCGCCGGCGATTATTTCCGTGTTCCTTGGCGACGAGCTTAACGCGGTTCTCGATTCCATCGAGAAGGGTACGCGCGAACGGGGCAAGGGCAAACGCGGCGGTTCGCTTCGCGTCGGCGTCGACACCCTGCCGCCGCTTCCGAAGGACGCGACCGACCGCAACCGCACTTCGCCTTTCGCCTTTACCGGCAATAAGTTCGAATTCCGCGCGCCCGGTTCTTCGCAGAACTGCGCCCAAAGCCAAACCGTGCTCAATACCATTGTCGCGGAGTCGATCGACGCCATGTGCGACAAGCTCGACGCCATGAAGGGCGAGTTCAACGCCAAGCTTCAAAAGCTCCTGCGCTACGAGGTCAAGGCGCACAAGCGCGTTATCTTCTCCGGCGACGGCTACGCGGCGAGTTGGCCGAAGGAGGCGAAAAAGCGCGGACTTCCGAATCTTCGCGACACGATGGAATCGCTCGCTCCGCTCAAGGATCGGCGCAATCTCGAACTCTTCGCGAAATACGGCGTGCTTTCGGAAAGCGAAATGCTCTCGCGCTGGGAGATCGGCATGGAGGACTACCATCGTCGAATCCGCATCGAGGCGGGGATCGCCCTCGAAATCGCGCGGTCGATGATTCGGCCGGTGGTTGCGGACGAGTTTTCGCACTTGGCGACGGCGATCGGACAGGCGCGGAAGGACGGTCTTAAGGCGGGAATTCGCGGACTCACCGCGCTTTCGCGTAAACTCGGAGCGGGACTCGACGATTTGCACGTGAAGTGCGACCGGTTGGAGAGCGCGCTCCAGCGCGGTTTGCACGAGTCGCAGCTTGTGGCGATGGCGGATTTGCGTCGGACGGTCGATCGACTGGAGACGCTGGTGGACGACGCGCGCTGGCCGTTGCCTAAGTATCGCGAAATCCTCTTCGTGCATTGAGCACGAAACGGCGAGTTCTGTTTCTGACGCCGCCGTTCGTGCAACCGAACTGCCCCTATCCGGCGACGCCCCATCTCGTCGGATATCTTAAGTCGCGCGGCGGCATTGTCTTTCAACGCGATCTTTCCGCGAAGGTGGCGCGCGACATTCTAATCGAATATGGCGACGAGACGACGGAGGAACTTCTGGAGTTCCTGTCCGGCCCCGCGCCCGCCGAGGCGAAGCTCGAAGCGAGTCGGCGAATTGACGAACTTGCGATGCGCATTCGCGACGAGATCGATCCCGCGTTCGGTTTCTCCCGTTACGCGGAGCGCATCGGCGCTTTTGCCGCCGACTTCGGCGCGGTCGAAAAGGAAGTGAAGCGCTCAGGAGTCGTCGATCGTCCGCTCGAAAAGCGACTTGAGACGGCGATCGCGGAGACGCGGCCCACCGAAATCGGAGTTACTTGTCCGTTTCCGGGGACGCTGATTCCCGCATTCAAGATCGCGCGCTACGTTCGGCGCCATTATCCGAAAATTCGACTCGTGCTCGGCGGCGGCTTCGTTTCGACGGAACTTAGGACGATGACGGACAAGCGTCCCTATCGCTATTTCGACGAATTTCAATTGGACGAGGGATACTCGCAATGGGCGAAGGGCGAGGTGCCGCCGTTCGTCGAGCCGAGCTACGAGGGTATCGACTGGAGCGATTACTTCGACGTCGTCGAGGACGTCAACCCCATGCATCGCATCTGGTCGGTCGGACGCTGGCGCAAACTCGTCATGGCGCGTGGTTGCTATTGGCACAAATGCGCGTTTTGCGATGTAAAGCTTCCCTACATCGGTTGCTTCGAGATGCCGAAGGCGAAGGCGATAGTGGATGCGATGGAGCATCTCGGGCGGAGCTTTCATTTCGTCGACGAGGCGATGCCGCCCAAACTGGTCGCCGAGGTGTCGCGCGAGATTCTGCGCCGCAAGTTCGAATGCGAGTGGTGGGGCAATGTTCGCTTCGACGCCGCTTACACGCCGGAGCTTGCCCGATTGATGGCCGCGTCGGGGTGCATTGCGGTCACCGGCGGACTCGAGTGCGCCAACGACCGGCTTTTGAAGTTGATGAACAAGGGTATTACGCTCGCTTCGGCGGAGCGCGCGCTTCGCGCTTTCAAACGCGCGGGAATTCTCGTGCACGCCTATTTGATGTACGACTTTCCGACCGAAACCAAGCGCGAGGAGCGCGAGGCGCGGCACTACGTTCGCACGCTTGCCAAGCGCGGGCTCGTCCAAAGCGTCTTTTGGCATCGCTTCGCGCTTACCGTCCACTCGCCCATCGCCGCCAATCCCGAGGCGTTCGGAATCAAGCTTGAGCCAATCGACCGTCGGAGGCGCTTCGCGCTCAACGAAATACCATATCGTCGGCGGAAAATGGTATAATTTGCGGAAATGAAGATATCCGAAACGTTTGCGAGCAAGGATCCGTCGATTTCCTTCGAGGTGTTTCCTCCGAAGCGGACGGCGGGGAACGCCGACGAGGAGCGCGCCGCGATGGAGCGTACGCGCAAGACGGTGCGCGAAATCGCCGCCGGAGGCCCCGCTTTTATTTCGGTAACTTGCGGAGCGGCTGGCGGCTCCACCGGCTCGAACACTCGCGAAATCGCCGAATTCGTGGAACGCGATTGCCACACGACCGCGCTCGCGCATCTTACTTGCGTTAATTCAAGTCGCGCCCGGATCGCGGACGAAGTTTCCGCGCTTCGCCAGTCGGGAATCGAGAACGTTCTTTGCCTGCGTGGCGATCCGCCGATCGGCGAGACGCGCGTCGTCTCCGACTTTCCGCACGCGGTCGATCTCGTGCGCGAACTGAAGAAATATGGTTTTTGCCTCGGCGGCGCGTGCTATCCCGAGGGCCATCCCGAATGCGCCCATCTCGCCGACGACATTTCGCATTTGAAGGCGAAGGTCGAGGCGGGTCTCGATTTCCTCGTGACCCAGATGTTCTTCGACAACAACATCCTCTATTCGTATCTTGCGAAAATCCGTTCGGCGGGGATTGGAGTTCCGGTAATCGCGGGCGTGATGCCGGTTACCAACGGAGCGCAGATCTCCCGCATCTGCGCGCTTTCGGGAACCCATTTGCCGCCGCGCTTCAAGGCGATTGTCGATCGTTTCGGCGAGGATCCCGCGGCGATGCTCGACGCGGGCGTCGCCTACGCGACCGACCAGATTATCGATTTGGTGGCGAACGGCGTCGACCGCGTCCACGTCTATACGATGAACAAGTCCGAGGTGGCGCTGCGCATTCTCGGAAACCTTCGGAGCGTCCTCAAGTGCAAGCGCGCGTGAAAGCGCTTGCGGCCGAAGCGCCGATTCGTCCGCGCTCGACGTATGCTCGCGTAGGCGACCGCTACTATTTGTGCGGTACGATTGGCGCGGAGTTCGACGTCTGGCAGCGTCGCGTTTCCGCCATGAGCGCCGCCGATGCGCTCTTTTCCCAGCAAATCGGGCTGGAGGCGGTCGAGCGGGTGATGGACGACATCGAAGCGAAGATTCGCGCCGAATTGAAGTCGGGCGAACGGCTGAAACCCCGTCGAAGCCCCGGCTACGGCGAAATGCCGCTTTCGCTCAGCGCGGAAATTCTGGAGAAGCTCGACGCCTCCCGCAAAATCGGCGTTTCCCTAACCGATTCGATGTTGCTCGTTCCCGCCAAGAGCGTAACTGCGATATGCGAGGTCGAACGATGCTGACGCTACTCGACGGCGGAATGGGAACGCGGCTGCAGGAAAAAGGCCTCGGTCCAAGCGAATCTCCCGAGGACTGGTCGATTACGCACCCCGAAATCGTTCGCGCCATTCATCGCGACTACGCGAAAGCGGGTTCGAATATCGTCTACACCAACACTTTCGGGGCGAATCGCCTGAAATACCACGGCGCGTTCGCGCTACCGGACGTCATTCGCGCTTCGGTGGAGCTCGCCAAGTCGAGCGGCGCCAAGGTCGCGCTGGACTTGGGGCCGACCGGCAAGCTACTAAAGCCGATTGGCGACCTTGAATTCGAATCGGCGGTGGAGGCGTTCGCGGAAACGGCGCGCGTCGGAGTCGAGGCGGGCGCGGATATCGTCGCCATCGAGACGATGAGCGATCTTCACGAGCTCAAGGCGGCGATTGTCGCGGCGAAGGAGAATTCGACGCTTCCCGTCTACGCCACGGTCGCCTTGCAGGCGGACGGCAAGCTTTTGACCGGCGGCTCGGTGGAGGCGTTCGCGGTATTGATGGAATCGCTGGACGTTACGGCGTACGGTTTCAATTGCGGACTTTCGCCGGAGTTGATGCTTCCGTTCGTAAAGCACCTGAAGGAGCTTTCCACGAAGCCGATTATCGTCAAACCCAACGCGGGCATTCCGCGCGTCGAGGGCGGAAAGACGGTTTTCGACATGAAGCCGGCCGAATTCGCTTCTTGCGTTAAAAAACTCGTCGAGGCGGGCGCGGGCGTAATCGGCGGTTGCTGCGGCACGACGGACGAATTCATTCGGGAGCTTGCGAAATGACGGCGGTTTCCTCGGGCACGCAAGCGGTTTTCCTGAAGCGCGGCGAAGGCCTCGTCATCGGCGAGCGCATCAACCCGACGGGCAAGAAGGCGCTCAAGGAAGCGTATCGCAATGGCGACGTCGCCTACGTCTTGCGCGAAGCGGTCGCCCAGACGGAAGCCGGCGCGCGGATTCTCGACGTTAATTGCGGCGTTCCCGGCTTGGACGAGGTTTCGCTTCTCGACTCGACGATTGCGGCGGTGCAGAGCGTCGCGACCGCGCCGATTGAAATCGACACCGCCGATCCCCGCGCGCTCGCGCTCGCGCTGCGTCGCGTCAACGGCAAGCCGCTCGTCAACTCGGTGAACGGCAAGCGCGAATCGATGGACGCGGTTTTTCCGCTGGTGCGCAAATACGGCGGAGTGATGGTCGCGTTGTGTTTGGACGAAAGCGGCATTCCTTCGACGAGCGAAGGGCGACTCGCCGTCGCCAAGCGCATTCTCGCGGAAGGCGAGAAGTACGGTTTTACCAAGGACGATTTCGTGGTGGATGCGCTGACGCTCGCAGTTAGCGCCGACCCCAGGGCGGCGCTCGTTACCCTCGAAACCGTCGAGCGGCTTTCCGACGAGCTTGGCGTCAACACGGTACTCGGGGTATCCAACGTTTCCTTCGGACTACCTAACCGCGCGAAGCTCAACAACACCATGTACGCGCTCGCTCGCCAACGCGGACTTTCGGCGGCGATTGCGAATCCGAGCGTGATTCGCGACGAGATCGACCCGCTCGCCGAGGACGTCTTGATGGGACGCGACGAGGGTTGCGCGAAGTGGATTGCGGCGAACGCCGCCGTGGCTCCAGCTTCTCCCGCGCCGAGCTTGTCGACGCTTTCGCTTCGCCTTGCAATCGAGCGCGGACTTAAGGAAGACGCCGCGCGAGCCGCAAAGGATCTGGTCGCGAGCGGTACGGAGACGATGGCGATTGTGGACGGCGAAATCGTTCCCGCGCTCGAGAAAATCGGCGTCGGCTTCGAAAAAGGCGAGGTGTTCTTGCCACAACTCCTGTTGGCCGCCGACGCCGCGGGCGAGGCGTTCGCGGTGGTGCGCCGCTCGCTTAAATCGGGTGGCGGCGAAGGACGGCCGATTGTCCTCGCTACCGTTAAAGGCGACATCCACGACATCGGCAAGAACATCGTCCGCGCGCTTTTGGAGAATTACGGCTTTTCGGTAATCGATCTCGGACGGGACGTGCCGCCCGAAAAGATCGTCGAGGCGGCGAAGAAGGCGAACGCGATGATGGTCGGGCTTTCGGCGCTCATGACGACGACTGCGGGCGCGATGGCCGAGACGGTAAAGCTCCTTAAGGCGGAGTGCCCCGATTCTCCGACTTGCGTCGGCGGCGCGGTGGTGACCGAGGAATACGCGCGGGAAATCGGCGCGGACTTCTACGCCAAGGACGCGATGCGCACGGTGCGAATCGCCAAGGCGCTTAAAACTCGTAGCTGAGCGTAACCGAGAGACTTCGTCCGGCGGCGGGATAGACGTACCACGGATCGAAGTATTCGCCGTAGTCGCAGTAGCGGCGATCGAAGAGATTGTCGATTACGAGCGAAAGCGTCCAGCCCTTGAAGATTCCGCTCGTCGGCTTCAAGCGCGCGTTAACGTCGAAAATGCCGTAGGCGGGGAGCATGCCGCCCTTGCCGTCGAAGTCTCCGCCGAAACGCTGTTCGCCGACGAAACGATAGCCGCCGCCGACGGCGAGAAAGTCGCAAAGCCACGCCTCGCCGAAGACGCGCAGCTGTTGACGCGGAACGAGCGGTACTAGGTCTTCGGATTCGACGAACGAATACAAAATTCCGGCGGAGCCGACGCGCTCGCGCGACCAGACGAGCGAGGTGTCGAAGCCCGCCTTGCGATTTTCGATAGGCAAATTGACGTTCGCGTAGTTGAAATAGGCGATTTCGTCATTAAGCGAGGTGTAGTGGGCGGTGAAGTTGAAGTCGAGTTCGCTGGCGAGCGAGAAGTCGACGCCGATTTCCGTGGTGTGGCCGCTTTCCGGCGAAAGCGAGAGATTGGCCTGTCCGTAGGCGGAAATCATCTCGTCGGCGAGCGGCGCGTGGTAGAACTTTGTCCAACGCGCGAAAACCTTAAGCCCGTCAATCGGTCGCCAATTAACGCCGATCTCGCCGGCCGCTTCGCCTTTGATCGAAAAGTCGCGCTTACTGTCCAACGTGCAACGATTGGCGGTACGCCACCATTCTCCGCGCGCGCCGCCGAAGACGGAAAGCTCGTCCAATAGAAACAGCTCTTCGCGCGCGAAGACCGCGCCGGAAAATCGGCGAAAGTCGTTGACTCCGCTGTCCAAGAAGTCGAACTTCACGTCGCCGCCCGTAACCCAGCGATTTTCCAATTTTCCGAGCGGCGCCTCGCACCGATAGTCGAGATTGACGACGATATTGTCGACGTCATATTCTATCGTCTCGTACGACGCAGAGTTGCGCTTGCGGTAGGAGAGGGCGAGGGAGGCGGAGTTTTCGTCGTCGAACGCGATCGAAGCGGCCGCGCTCGCGCCATAAACGAGGTTGTGCGCGTCGGCATGAGGGTCGTCGGCGTGTCGAGGACGCTCGCGCCAGTCGCCGTAATCGACGCCGTACGACGCCTTGCCGGTCATGATGCCGCCCGGAAGCCCGTAGCGCGAATCGGCGAAGAACGTTTTTAATGCCCAGAACGATCCGCGATCGTCGAGGGCTTGTCGAACGCCGCCTTTGAGCGACCAGATTTCGTAGTCGCCGTTTTCGCGATAGCCATCTGAGCGCTCGTAGCCGAAGTCGGCGAAGGCGGTAAGGCCGGTTTTTTCGTCGCCCGTACGCGCGTTGAGCCGCGCGCCGACGGTATTGAAGCTGCCGACCGTCGTTTCGGCGCGTACGCGAGAGGCGAAGTCCTTCGCGTCGCTCGTAAGATTGATGACGCCGGCCGAGGCGTCACCGCCGTGCAGTACGGTTTGCGGCCCGTGCAAAATCTCCACGCGTTCAAGCGAGCCGAGCGGTACGCGCAGGAGATTTTGCGGGGACATATCGGGATTATTCAGCGTTTCGCCGTCCACGATGATCTTTACGCGCCCAAATCCGTTCGCGCCGTATCCGCGCATCGAGATTTGCGCGAGCGCGGGATTGGCGTTTGTCTTGCGGAAGTTCAAGTTGGCGCGCTTTTCCAGAAGATCCACCGTCGAAATCGCGAGCGAGCTTTCGATCGCCTCGCGAGTAATGACGTCGACGTGGGAAGGGATCTCGGACTTGGCGAGATCGAGCCGCGAGGCCTCGACCGTGATTTCCGGCAAGGTTGCGGCTGCGAGCAAAAAGGAGAATATCGTCACTTCGTGAATTATATCAAATATGCTATACTATGAATCAAGTGAAACATTCCATCGAGGAAATTGGCGCGAAAATGGACGCGCTTGGGCTTTGGGACGCGCTCTTGCCCTACAATTGGGCGATTAAACCGGCGCGCACCGCGCTTCCGTACTTTTGCATCGTCCTAAAGGGCGACATGAAGCCGGTGAAAGTGCGGCTCTTGATGCTCGAAGGGTGGCAGACGCTCCACGACTTTTTGCGGACGCGGCTCGATCGCAATTTCGGCGTCTATTCCTCGCCCATCGAATTCCCTCACTACGAACTCGTCATTTTGGCGAATGGCGAGGCGAAGGCGCTTCGCCACGATACGGGCTATATGCCGGCCGAAGTTTCGGACGAGACGAAGAAGGAGTTCTTCCTAAAACTTCTTTGGGAAGCGTACGGCGTTATGCTTCGCATGGAGGTGGATCACAAGTTGCCCTTGTCCTTCGCCGCCGAGCAGTCGATTTTCGCTCGCGTGGAGTCGACGGAAGGGGATTGGACGGACGCGCCGCTCAAGGTAACTCCGCCGCCGCCGTATGTGGAGAAACTGAGCTTTTCCAAGGCCGACGTCCAAAAGGCGAAGGATTTGCCGATGCTCGGAGACTTCGTGCTTGAACTCGACTTTCGGCTTTCGCCGAAGCGGATGACGCGAGAGCCGAGACCGCGCACGGTCTACATCCTTAAGGGAATAGATTCGGCGACTGGCGAAAAGCTGATCGAGCGCGGAGTGTCGCTCGACAAGGCGCACGGGCTGAAAGAGCTGTGGTTGTCGATGCCGCAGCAGTTCTTGAGGGAGCTCTTGCGGATTGGGAAGTTGCCGGGAGAGGTGAAGCTCGTTTCCGGTAGAGTATTTAGGATGATTCGTCCTTTGTGCATGGAGCTGCCATTTAAGCTTTCCTTGCACGATTCATTGCCGAGAGTAGAGGCAGAATAGAGTCACTCATCTCCGACGCTTTAGCGCACCGTCACCTTGCGGGAGGCCGTGAACCGGTAGGTGTCGGGCTCCTCGCCCGCAAGGACGACCTCCAACGACGCCTTGCCCTTCGCCGCAGCTGCGGCGAACGTGCAGACGAGCGCCGTCTTCTTCCGGGCCTCGACCGTCACGGCGTGCGAGACGCCCTTTGCGTCCGTGAGTGTAACCGAGAGGTCGCCGACCTCCAGAAAACCGTCGCCCGTCACGACAAAGGACTGCCCGGGCGCGACGACGTTGTAACCCTTGGCGCCCAATGCTCCCGTGAAGACCTCGGCGACCATCAGTTCGCTCTCGGGACCATCGACCACGACAGGGGTCAGCTTGGCGAGGTCCTTCCTCCATGCGGCCGGTGGCGTAATCTTGACGTAGACCTTGTTCTTCTTCGGATCAAGCGGCGAATCGACATAGGGAACCGTCCCGCTGATTGCCAGTTCGAAAAGTCCGTACGGGGTCTCCACCTTGTGTCCTTTGCTCAATTCTTCGCGAATGATCTCCCAAATCGCATTGTGCACGAACCGCGCCCGCTCCACGGTGCCGCCAATCTCCTTCGCCACCTCTCGCAAGATGTCGTCAAGATTCGCCTCGCCGTTCGGCACCACCCGCATGAGGTACGGCGCCTTGTCCGCCGTCTTCATGCGGTTCTTGTAGCGCTTGACCTTAATCGCCTTCGTCTCGTTGTTTTTCATCGAAAGCACCTCCCTTACTTGACTTCGACCTCGCGGCTGGCTTCGACGATTCGGTAGTCGCCGCCCAGCCCGCAGCGCGTAGCAACGACCAGTCGGTAGTGCCCGGCGGACGGCAGTTCCGCGAACCGGCAGACGACCTCGACGTGGCTCGACGCGCTCACCTCCGCCGTCGCGACGCGCTCGCCCGTCTTGGGCGATACGAGGAACACCCCCTCGTCCGCCGCGGACGCCTCGGGCGCGAGGTCGCGTCCCGTGATCGTGAGTTCGTCCTCGCCGACAATCACCTCATCGTCCTGCCCCGCCTCGTTGATGCGGCTTAAGGTCGGCGTTCCGCCCTTGACCGTGTTCTCGGGGCAAGCTCCCTTCAGACAGTCATGAAAATCGCCGTAGGTGTAGCTCGTTACCGCCAGTTTGTGTTTCTTGGGATCGAACGGACCGTCCACTGACGAAAACGACCCTCTCAAGCCGCTCACAACCGCAATCCCCTTGACGAATACCTTCTTGCCGTCCTTCAGGGCGTTTTCAATGATGCCGCGCCGTAGTTCCTCCAAATAGCGGATGAACTCGACCTTCGCCCCGGACGCCGTCGCCAACGCCTCCTGAAGCTCCGCGTCACCAAAGGTGCCCGTACTCTTCATCTGAGCCGAGTATCGCCCAACCCCAACCAAATTCGCCGACCGCCCCAAGTTTGGCGTCAACGTATATAAAAGTGCGTTATCCTGTTCGTTCATGTGACACATTCTATCATCTAACCTGGCAAATGTCAACGACATAGCCATGTCGACTCAATCGACATGGCCATACCGATTAAACGACACGGCCATACCGACACATTCGCTACGGCCGTGTCGATACAACCGCTACGGCCGTATCGAACCATCGCCATGGCCGTGTCGAATACAAAACTCAGGTTGACTTATGCCAACGCCCGCCTTTAAGTATTCATCGCGTCACCTTTTGCCATCAAAGAACGCGCCTTTGGTCATCGTTTCGAGCGGGTTGAAGCAATATCTCGACGACCTTAGTCGCCTCTCGCCACCAGGTTATCCATCGTTTCGGCCCACAAGGAAGAACCGCCCCCAGTTGAGATAGGTCACAAAACTGGGATGCGAGGTCTCCTCTATCTTTATCCGCTCAAAAATGGTATAATAATGGCGTTTTCTTTCTAGGGTAACTGTGCCCTGAAACCATCACCAAGAATACTCGGAATGGCAAAGAGATTGAAATCGTTTGGCGACTACAAGGCCGATGGCAACGTGTGGATCACCCTCACGACGGGTGAATATTACCCGGATATTCTCGTCAGCGCTTGCGAACTCTACAAGCCGGTTTTGGTCAATCCCGCAATCAAGGCCGCGTCGCTGGCCGTTCTTGCAAAGGTGGTTTTATGAGCGTTTTCCAACCACAACCCCCAACAGGAGATCCCGGATTGTAAGACAAGCAATGCAACGGACGAAACAAGACATCTATGCCCTGATCAAGAAGGGTGAGACATTCCATTTGGAATGCAAAAGGGCGCAAGGCGGTTTGCCGGGCAGCCTTTGGGAGTCCTATTCGTCTTTTTGCAACACCGACGGCGGCGTGATCTTGCTCGGCGTGAAGGAATGTTCGGGTGCGAAACGGTTTGAGATTGCTGGGGTTGCCGATGCGTCGAAGCTGGTTCAGGACTTCACGAACACGCTGAACGACAAACACAAGGTCAGTGCGAACGTCCTCTCGGATCGCAATGTACAGGTTGTCGATTGCTCGGGCAAGACTGTAATCGCGATTGAGGTTCCGAGAGCGGATAGGTCTGTCAGGCCGGTCTATCTGAATAACGACATGTTCGGGCAGACTTATCGACGTCAGAACGAGGGAGATTATCACGCGCCGAAGCACATTGTCCGGCGTATGGTTGCCGACCAGTTCGAGACGCACGATAACTCAGTGGTCGAACACACGTCTTTTGACGATGTTGATGCGGCTACCCTCTTGAAGTATCGCCAGATGTTTCGCGGGCGACAGGATCAGCATCCTTTCGCTGACGAACCGGATGATAAGTTCCTATGGGACATTGGAGCGTACGGGCGCGATGATGACAGCGGCAAGGAAGGGCTGACTCTTGCCGGACTCCTGATGTTCGGCAAATTGCGTAAGATTCTCGACAAGGTGCCGGAGTACAACGTCGATTATCGCGAATATTCGCCGCTGATGACGGGGCCGATGGATCGATGGGTTGATAGGGACACGACGGACTTCACTTGGTCCGGTAACCTCTTCTCGTTCTTCCTTCGCGTCGTTCCGAAGTTGTACGCGCCGATCAAGGTGCCGTTCAAGCTCGATGCGAACATGCAACGCATTGACGAAACGGCGGCGCACACGGCCATCCGTGAGGCGATGGTTAATGCGCTCGTCCATGCGGACTACGGCGGGAGGATGGGCATCCTCATCTGTCGTTGGCATGATCGCATTGAATTCCGCAATGCGGGCCTCTTGAGAATGTCGAAGGAAAAGGCTGTTCAAGGGTGGAACAGTGACTGCCGCAACAAGGGATTGCAGAAGATGTTCCAGTTCCTTGGCTACTCCGAGAAGGCCGGTTCGGGTTTCCCGAAGATATTCATGGGAACCGATGAGCAGCACTGGGCGCGTCCGACGATTCGGGAGGACTTTGAACTTGATCAGACGTATCTCAATATGCCAACGGTCGATTTGTCGAGTGCTCCAGCTGATGTCAGTCCGTCCCCGACATCAGCGACATCAGTTCTGACATCAGTTGACATCAGCGAACGCCAATGGAAGATTCTGACCGCTCTTGCGGATGGGGAATGTTCGGCTACTGAATTGCTGAAGGTCGTTGGAATGGATGACCGCGTGAACCTTGTTCAGCGATACATCAAACCATTGATCAAGAAGGAGGCCGTCGGCATGACAGCCGCGCCGAACAGTCCGCAACAGAAGTACAAACTTCTGTCCCTTGGGAACAAGATGCTTCGTGAAAGAGAAACTTCAAGATCAAACGGAGGAAGCGACATAAGTT
>JAZRWB010000056.1:0-1927 GCA_045599445.1 Kiritimatiellia bacterium
GCTCGCGGAGTCCATCTACCGCGAAGGCCTCAAGAACCTCACCGCGGGTGCGAACGGCATGGCCCTCAAGCGCGGCATCGACAAGGCGACCGCCGCGGTCGTCGAGGCGATCGCCAAGCTCTCCAAGAAGGTGAAGAGCGCCGACGAAATCGCGCAGGTCGCGACCTTGTCGGCGAACGGCGACGAGGAAATCGGCAAGATGATCTCCGAGGCGATGGACAAGGTCGGCAAGGAAGGCACGATCACCGTCGAAGAGGCGAAGACCCTCGAAAGCTCGCTCGACGTCGTCGAGGGCATGCAGTTCGACAAGGGGTATCTCTCGCCGTATTTCGTCACCAATCCCGAGGCGATGGAGTGCGAGCTCGAAAATCCCTTCGTTCTCCTCTTCGAGAAGAAGATCACCAACCTCCAGGATTTGCTTCCGCTCCTGCAGGCGGTTGCGAAGACCGGCCGTCCGCTTATGATCATCGCCGAGGACGTCGAGGGCGAAGCGCTCGCGACCTTGGTCGTGAACAAGCTCCGCGGAACTTTCCAGGTTTGCGCGGTCAAGGCGCCGGGCTTCGGTGATCGTCGGAAGGCGATTCTCGAGGACATCGCGATTCTGACCGGCGGTCGGCTCATCAGCGAGGATATCGGCGTCAAGCTCGAATCGGTCCAGCTCATCGATCTCGGTCGCGCGAAGAAGGTGGTCGTCGACAAGGACAACACCACGATCGTCGAAGGTCTCGGCAAGAAGGCCGACATCGACGCGCGTGTTGCCGTCATTAAGAAGCAGATCGAGGAAACCACTTCCGATTACGATCGCGAGAAGCTGCAGGAGCGTCTCGCCAAGCTCGCCGGCGGCGTCGCCCTCATCAAGGTTGGCGCGGCCACCGAGGCGGCGATGAAGGAGAAGAAGGATCGCGTCGACGACGCCTTGCACGCGACTCGCGCGGCCGTTGAAGAGGGAATCGTCCCCGGCGGCGGCGTCGCCTACCTCCGCGCTCAGAAGGCCGTCGAGGCCCTCAAGCTCGAAGGCGACGAGAAGGTCGGCGCGGCGATTATCTCCCGTGCGATCGAAGCTCCGCTCAGGAAGCTCGTCAACAACGCGGGTCAGGAAGCCGCGCTCGTCATCGCCAACGTCAAGAAGGCGACGGGTACGAACGGCTACAACGTCCGCACCGGCGAGTACTGCGACCTTTTGAAGGCCGGCGTCGTCGATCCGGCGAAGGTCACGCGCAGCGCCCTCCAGAACGCGGCGTCCATCGCGGGACTCCTCCTCACGACCGACTGCATGGTCACGGATCTCCCCGAAAAGAAGGAGAGCTGCGGCTGTGGCGGACACGGCGGCGCGCCCGACATGGGCGGCATGATGTAAGGCCTAAAAACCCTACTTCAAAAAAGTTAAAAAACCCCCTTGCGCGACAAGGGGGTTTTTTGATATACTACACACTTGTTGCCCAAAAGGCGACTTTGATATTTGACAATCGGTGCTTGAAACGTGTCTCTGGAAGAGACATGGAACAGTAAATGTTTGTGTGAGGAGCTTCAAAAAATACTCAAGTTTTTTTCTTGAGAGTTTGATTCTGGCTCAGAACGAACGCTGGTAGCGTGGATTAGGCATGCAAGTCGAACGGGATCAGCCGGTTAGCAATAATTGGCTGTGAGAGTGGCGGATTGGGGAGGAACACGTGAGCAACCTGTCCTTGAGTGGGGGAAAACCATTGGAAACGATGGCTAATACCGCATGTGGCGTCGGAAGACATCTTTCGAACGCCAAAGGGGGCCCTAAAGGCTCTCGCTCATCGAGGGGCTCGCGCATCATCAGCTTGTTGGCGGGGTAACGGCCCACCAAGGCTTACGATTAGCTGGTCTGAGAGGATGACCAGCCCCACTGGGACTGAGATACTGCCCAGACTCCTACGGGAGGCTGCAGTCGAGGATCATT
>JAZRWB010000057.1:0-40655 GCA_045599445.1 Kiritimatiellia bacterium
GAGTCTCATAATTCCCCTCGGGCCTATAAGTCACTTCGGAGCAGAAAGCGTTTTTGCCAACGCTCGGCTTTATTTATCGCTAACGCGATATAGAACCTAAAAGCCTCGCTCCCAATTTCGTCGCTATGAAAACACACATCAATGCGAAATATTTAGTAGCTCCTCAATTAGGTGTCAAAGACGCCGTTCTGCTCCTCCGTTCCTACCGAGACCTTCGCGTTCGAGCGAGCACCCCAAGGGATTTTTTTGGCGTCAACAAGCATAAGGAATTTTTGCTATAATACAGGCGTTCTCCGCGAGGGGAGCATATAGGTCACGAACTGGCGAAGTAGATGGGAGTCGAGCCTACGGGTTCGCAAAAGTCCCGCGAAAAGCCCACCCTTGACCGCTTTTTGCTAATTAAACGGCAGATCCAAGGGGAGAAGAAGGATTTGGTTTTAGATTGCTACAATTTTGGTAAAAATTTACCATTGACAAATAGCGTCATTATATGATATTATTGTGTCGTTGCATGAAATTAGGAGGTTGAAACCTTGCAAAGCGAGAAGAACAGATCCTTGGATATTATGAACAAATTGACCGCGATAGAATACGGTCATACTGGCTTTCCTTATGTGCCAGCCGTTTGTGGTGCATATGTTTTGTATATTGCTCAACAACACCCTGGATTAACAGGTTTGAAGGAAATATTGGAAGCTGCTCAGGTGCCTAAGCACTTGCAGAGTTATATTTTATTTCGGATTGAAGATCATTGGAATGAGTATACACCGCTTCTTACGGTATACCATGAGGATGAGTTGGCAGATTTCTTTGCAAATTCACCTTGGCTTGATCAGATAGGGGCGAAGGGTGGACTTTGTAGTTCTCTTCCAATCGCAGAGCTTGTATACGAAGTTCTCGGAATCAAGCCCGAGGAGAAGGTGTGTGACCTTGGGTGTGGGATGGGAGATTTTCTACACTTTGCATATTTTCGAACAGGAGATTTTGAGGCTCGTTTGGAGAAGAATTTTGTAGGATATGAATTCTCGGCTGACTTTGCGTCAATAGCAGATATGCGCATGTCGGTGGATGACACCGATGTTGAGGTAATCTGGGACGATTGCTTTAGACAGGCTTACACCAAGGATAAGTTTGATAAAGTGTTTTGTCACGCTCCTTTTGGTATGCGGGGGCTTGCGGGAAATCCGGAGGTGCAGAAATTTATTCGTGGTGCACTTCCTGATTTTCCGGAGTTGATGTCAATGGGGTCCAGTGATTGGTTATTTGCTGCTCGTGCATTTGTTGCAATCAAGAAGGGAGGCAAGGCTGTTGTGGTTATGCCTCCCTCGGCAATGGTCAGTAAGGGCACCGAACATCAGCGCCGATATTTTTTGCAGCGCAATTTGATTGAGGCAGTAATTGAATTGCCAGAGCGTCTTTATAATTGTACGGGAATTTCTTCTTATATGGTTGTTTTGAGCGAAGGCAATGAGCGCGTAAAGATGGTTCGTGCTGGTAATATATGTGAACGTGGTCGTCGAAATAATACGATAACAAGTGATAATGTTGCTGAAATTATTCGTTCTTTACTGGATGCTGATTCTGCCAATAACTCAAAGGGTCTTAAGAATGTTGTTGTCATAAGTAAGGACAAAATCATTGCTGACGAATGCAATTTGACCGTTCACAAGTACTTTACGGAGTCTGTGACTATTCGAAATGGTGTACCGTTTGGAAAACTTGTCAATTTTGCAAAGCGAGGTGCGGCAATTGCGTCGAAGGAACTTGATGAACTTGTCTGTGAAGATGGGAATGGTATTCACTATATTACTTCTGGAAGCATCAGTGATGGGGTTATTGACGCTAACCTACCTTCTCTTTCTCGGATTCCTGATAGTTATCAAGATTTTTGTGTTAAGGAAGGTGATTTGGTTATTACTCGGGTCATGGCTAAGGGCGCGGATTTTAAGGTCGCAGTTGTTGAATTATCGGAAGGAGAGACGATTCTCCCGAATGGTAACTTGCTTGTAATTACGCTTGATACTCAAAAGGTTGATCCATATTACATTAAGGCATATCTTGAGACTGAATACGCCCAGATGTATTTGCAGAGCGTGGCCGTTGGCAATGTGGTTAAGACCCTTCAGTACAAGAATCTAGAGCAACTTTCCGTGCCGCTTCTTCCGCTTGCGCGTCAGCACGAAATCGGAGACCAGTGCCGTACGGCTACTCGGCGAGTGCAAGAAGCGATGCGTAATCTGGTTGCGTCTCGAAAGTCCTTGGCAAATGTGTTTGCCGACAATGCTGGCGATTGCTTTGTTGATACAAAAAAGGAGGCTCTGTAAGTGGCAGTGTCTTCCGAAAAATTAGACGAGATATTTAACCGAGTTTGCGAGTGCTTGGTTGGTGCAAACAATGACGGCACTTTGCACCAAAAGCTTCTTGCGTTGGGACTTCAGGGTCTTATTAATGGAGATGAAGAAATTGACATGGGGGTCGCAGATCCAGCTTATGGGGACATTCTGGTTTTTGGTAATTTGGCAACTAAGAAGGAGGCGCTCAAGTCTATTGCGAACGATATGGGCTATAATCGTTCGCGTTTTCGTTTTGTGGAATATAATGAAGTGACGAATTTTCCTTTCAGGAGCATTTGTCAATCTACGACGTGTGCGGCTATTATGTGTGGGCCAGTTCCGCATAAGGCAACGGATATGGGGGACAACGCAAGTATCCTTGAAGCTTTGCGCCATCAGGAAGATGGATGGCCGCCACTTGCGGAGCTTCGCGAGTCAAACGGGACAGGAGAACTGAAAGTCACCAAGACAACTTTTCGCACTGCGCTTGCGGAATTGGAAAATCGGAAGGCGATTCGGCGCGACCACTGAGTCAAGGAAATAACAGCTTTGTTATGAGAAAAGAAGAACTTTTTGGTATAATTTATACATATGATTGACAAGCGAGAGCTTACCGAGGAAGATATAAAGAATCGTTACATCACTCCAGCGTTGAATCGCGCGGGGTGGGAGAACGAGCAGATCTTTATGGAGCGGTATTTCTCGGCTGGGCGAATTGCCATCCATGGAAAACGTGCGAAGCGGCGTGATGGAAAGAAGGCCGATTATCTCTTATGTTCCACGCCGAATCTGCCCATTGCTGTTGTCGAGGCAAAGGATAACAAGCATCAGATTTCGGATGGCATTCAACAGGCGATTGATTATGCGCGAATTCTTGATTTGTCTTTTGCCTACAGTTCCAATGGGGATGGCTTTTACGAACATGATCTTGTGAATGGGACGGAGATAAGCATTGCCCTTGATGAATTCCCTTCGCCAGATGAGTTGATTGAGCGATACTTCAAATACCGCAACTTGTCCGATGATGCCAAGAAAGCGGTTTATGAGCCGTACTATTTCGGTATGGATTCCTATGAGCCGCGCTATTACCAGCGTATCGCAATCAATCGTACGGTCGAAGCGGTTGCCAATGGCATGAAGCGGGCATTGCTCGTGATGGCGACCGGTACAGGCAAGACCTATACGGCGTTCCAGATCATTCATCGTCTGCATAAGGCGGGGCTGAAGAAACGCATTCTCTACCTTGCCGACCGGAATGTTCTCATCGACCAGACGATGAAGCAGGATTTCAAGCCGTTCTCCAAGATCATGACAAAGGTTCAGCACAAGGACCTCAATCCGGCTTACGAAATCTACATGTCTTTGTACGGTCAGTGGGTCGAGTATGACCATGAGATCCAGAATGACCCAGACAAGGAGGTGGACCTTTCGGGAGTGAAGCAGCCATACGAGGACCTTTCGCCGGACTTCTTCGATTTGATTATTGTTGACGAGTGTCACCGCGGCAGCGTCCGCGAGGACTCCGAATGGCGGAAGATTCTCGAGTATTTCTCGTCTGCGACCCAGATCGGCATGACAGCCACGCCCAAGTCTATTGACGGTGCGGACAATCTCGACTATTTCTGCAAGGAGTCCGGCGGCGAACCGCTTTACACCTATTCGCTTCAGCAGGGCATTGAGGATGGTTTCCTTGCACCCTATCGTGTCACGCGTTCGTTCCTTGACATCGACCTGAAGGGATGGACCCCTGCGCCGGGAGAAAAAGATCTCTACGATTACCTCATCGAGCAGCGGCAGTTCAATCGCGTGGACATGGGACGCAAGCTCGCGGTTGAAGTGCGCCGTCAGGTGGTGGCGCGGCGAATTACGGCGATGCTGAAGGACATCGGACGGATGACCAAGACCATCGTCTTCTGCGCGGATCAGGAAGAAGCCCTTGAGATGCGCAATCTCCTCGTGGCGATGAACAGCGACATGTGCCAGAAGGATCCGCGATATGTGATGCGCATCACATCGAACGACAAGGAAGGGCAGAAGCAGCTCGATAACTTCATTGATCCTGACGAGCCGTATCCAACAGTCGTCACGACGAGTGACCTGCTGGAGACCGGCGTGGACTGCAAGACCTGCGGACTCATCGTCTTCGACAAGGAAGTCAGCTCCATGTCGAGGTTCAAGCAGATGGTCGGTCGCGGTACCCGCATCCGCGAGGATAAGGGCAAGTTCCATTTTGACATCCTCGACTTCCGCAATGTCACTGCGAAATTCAACGACCCGGGTTTTGAAGAGACCGCCGATGAAGGGGGCCGGGTTTCTCGTTCGGGTGGCGGCGGGGGCGGAGAAGGTCCCGGCCCTGACGGGCCAACGAAGTTCCACATTGTCGGACCAAACTGCACAATTGCCCACGAAGAGGTCCGCATACTCGGGGCGGATGGCAAGTTGGTGACGATTTCCGTCAAGGACTACACCCGTCGCGCGGTTACGAGCAAGTACGCGACGCTCGATGAATTCCTTAACGCCTGGAGTGCGGCAGATCGCAAACAAGCGATTCTTGACGAGCTGGCCGCATGTGATTTCCCGTTGTTGATTGAGGCGGTGCAGGAGGAGAATCCGGCGCTTGCGGACAAGGATGCGTTCGACATTATCCTGCACCTCGCCTACGACCAAAAGCCCCTGACGCGCCGTGAACGCGCCGAGAACGTGAAGAAGCGCAACTATCTCGCCAAGTACGAGGGCAAGGCGCGGGAAGTGCTGGAGGCGCTTTTGGAGAAATACGCCGAACGCGGCGTGAGCGAACTGGAGAACGAGGATGTTCTCGAGTTGCATCCGTTCAGCGAGATCGGCACGGCGGTCAGGATTGCGAAGCTTTTCGGCGGCGTGGCGCAGTTCGAGGTCGCGCTTCGGGGACTTGAGACCGAGATTTACAGGAAGGCGAGCTGAGACAGATGACGAATTCCAACTTTATGAAGCGCATCCGCAATGTGATGCGGCAAGACAACGGCGTGAGCGGCGATGCCCAGCGCATTGAGCAGATCGTGTGGATGATCTTCCTCAAGGTCTATGATGCGCAGGAGGCAGAATGGGAGTACAAGGCCTACAAGACCAAGAAACCGTTCAAGTCAATTATCCCCGAGGAATACCGCTGGCGTAACTGGGCGCCGTCTCGTGATGTGAACGGAAAAATCGTTGGTACGGCCAAGACCGGCGATGAACTTCTCGGATTCGTGAATCGACTTTTCGATGCGCTTCGCAATCTTCCGATTACACCGCAGACTCCGATGCGACAGGCCATCGTGAAGGAGGTGTTCTCGGAAGTCTCGCAATACCAGAAGAAGGGCGTGGTGCTGCGCGAGGTTGTCAACATCGTGGATGAGATCGACTTCACCGATGCCGAGGACCGCCACATGTTCGGCGACATCTACGAGGGCATCCTCAAGGAGCTACAAAGCGCGGGTGATGCGGGTGAGTTCTATACGCCGCGGGCGCTGACGGACTTCATCGTGCAGAAGCTCGATCCGCAGATTGGCGAACGGTTCGGCGATTTCTCGTCCGGCACCGGCGGCTTCCTGACCTCCACGCTGAAGCATCTGGAGAAGAAGGTCAAGACCACGGCGGATCACGAGAAGTTCCAGACCGCCGTGCTCGGACAGGAGTGGAAGCCCCTGCCGTATCTCTTGAGCATCACGAATCTTCTGTTGCACGGCATCGACGATCCGAACATCAAGCACATGGACTCGCTCGGCAAGCGGCTGAAGGACTGGGCGGCGGACTGCGATGTGATTGGCATGAATCCACCATTCGGCGGGGCGACGGATGCAAGCGTGAAGGGGAATTTCCCCACGGAATTCCAGACGTCCGAGACGGCCGATCTCTTCATGGCGCTTATCATGCAGCGGCTGAAACGAGGCGGACGCGCCGGTGTGATCATCCCAGATGGTTTCATGTTCGGCACCGAGGGCGCGAAGCTCGCGCTCAAGCGGAAGATGCTCAAGGAGTTCAACCTGCATACGGTGGTGCGCATCCCCGAAAGCGTGTTTGCGCCTTACACGCCGACGGCGACGAATGTCCTCTTCTTCGACCGTCCCGAGGCGACGCCGCAGGAAGGGGAATGGGCCACGAAGAAGACGTGGTTCTACCGGCTCGACATGCCGGAGGGCTACAAGCACTTCTCCAAGACGAAGCCGATGCTCCTGAAACATTGCGATTCGGTTCTCGAGTGGTGGGACAAGCGCAAGGAGATTGTGAACGACGAGGTCGGCGAGAAGTCACGTGTCTTCACGGTGCAGCAGCTTCTGGACTTCAACTGCAACTTCGACCAGTGCAAGTACCCGAAGGAGGAGATCGAGGTGCTACCGCCGGACGAGCTGATCGCCAAGTACCGCGCCGAGCGGCAGAAGGTGGACGGCGAGATCGAGTCCATTCTCGCGGAGATCGAGGGGTTGCTGAAATGACGTTTGATGAAATCCGTCAGTTTTTGGATGGTCCGGCGATTGTTTCGCTGAAGGGTGACGAGTTCGCTGGTCTTACGGGTAACGGGGCGATCAAACGAGCGGTTTATGACTCCTATGCACGGGTGAAGTGGGAGGTCGCAAACGCAGGGATTGGAACGGTTCAGCTTACGAAAAGCGGGATCAACGATTCGATGCGTCACGGTTACGGACGGGAGAAGCTGGCGGCATTTGCCGCTGTCCCGGAAGTGATTCGGGATGGCGTGGTCGTCGATCATTCTCCGAACTGGAAGGAACGCGGATACGAGTCGTTCGTCGTGGCCGCGCCGATTTCAATTGCGGGGATCGCTTATTGCGCCTTTGTGATTGTGAACAGCGTCAAGGGCGGCGGACACCGTTTCTATCTGCATGAAGTGGGGAAGATTGAAGACATGAAAAAATCCGGGGGCTTACGATCTGGGTCTTCGGATTGCTCCGCACTGTCCAGTACCCCCGGTTCGGTAAGAAGTTTAGCATTTTCGCTTTTCAGCGTCAAGGGGGTGACGCAATGACCGCAAAGGAACTCAAGGCATCGATCCTCGACCTCGCCATCCGCGGCAAACTCGTCCCGCAGGATCCAAACGACGAACCCGCCGAAAAGCTCCTCGCCCGCATCGCCGCAGAAAAGGCGAAGCTCGTCAAATCTGGCAAACTCAAAAAGGAAAAGCCGCTTCCGCCTATCACCGACGACGATAAACCTTTTGACCTGCCGCGCAGTTGGGCGTGGTGTAGGTTAGGGGAGATAACGCCAGAGTTTACATATGGTACTGCTAGCAAGTCTCAGAAAGTCGGTAAAGTTCCGGTTTTGCGAATGGGGAATTTGCAGAATGGAGAGATAGATTATTCAGATCTTGTGTACACTTCGAGTGAAGATGACATTGCGAAATATCACCTTGAGAAGTTTGACCTGTTATTCAACAGAACGAATAGTGCGGATAAGGTTGGTAAGGTTTCGATATATAGGGCAACGATCCCTGCGATATATGCAGGATACTTAGTTCGTTTCAGACCTGAGGGAGTGAACCTGGAGTTCGTCAATTATGTTATGAATTCTGCGTATGCCTATGACTTTTGTCAAACGGTAAAGAGTGATGCGATTGGTCAGTCGAACATTAGTGCGTCCAAGTTGCGTAATTTCTTACTACCTCTTCCTCCCCTTGCCGAACAGAAGCGGATTGTGGAGAAGATCGAACAGTTGATGCCATTGGTGGAGCGATACGGGCAAGCGGAGGAGAAGCGGCGGCAATTGATCGCCACCTTGCCCGAAGCGCTCAAAAAGTCGATCCTAAAGTCGGCGTTTGATACTGGCTTCAATGCGGATTGTGTGTTCGAAGAGAAAACGCTTGAAGATGTTTGTGCGGATGTCTTTACGGGAAACAGTTTGAGCGATGCCGAGAAACGCATGTTCACTACGGATAAGGGGCTGCCTTTTATTGGAACAAAAGATGTCGGATTTGATCAAGTCGTTGATTATGACAATGGCATAAGAATCCCAGCATCTGAAAATAAGTATAGAACTGCCGCGGCTGGTTCCACGCTGCTTTGTGTTGAGGGAGGAAGCTCTGGGCGAAAAATTGCGATATTGGATCAAGACGTGCGGTTTGGAAATAAACTGTGTGCATTTGTCCCGTCTAAAAAGGTTGACGTACATTATTTGTTTCTGTTCCTGCAGTCGCCGCAGTTCTTGGAGCAATTTGCCGCACTTCAGAATGGCCCGCGCAAGGGCGCAGGTGTTTCGCAGGTGAAGAAGCTGATGATTCGCTATGTGCCACTTGCCGAGCAGAAGCGGATTGCGGCGAAGGTCGAGGAACTGTTTAAGATTGTCGATAGCATAAAGAAGTAATCGAGGATTTCTATCCGTGGATAGATTGTCTCACAATCAGGTTTAACGGGGGACACACCCCACGAAAGGTGCGATTTTATTGGGGAGGACGAGAAGTGGATGCTGAAAAGGGTGGTGCAGATCGGGGAGGGGAAGATATTCGGTGGGTACGAGTTTGTAACAAGCGAGGCGGGAAGGATGGGTGACAGGTTCCCTGGACGAGCGACGGCGAAGCCGGTAGTGGGAGAGGCGTGGGCGACGCACGGGAATTTGCTGGCGAAAAGGGCGGCGTGAGAGGGAAGAGCGTGATAAAAGGCAATAAAGACGGGCGAAAAGGAGGGTGCGTCCCCGGCAAGACCGCTACTTGATACAACCAACAATACGCATGGACTAATTGGGAAGTTCGTCGGAGATCTCGTCTTACAGGTATTATCATTTGTTGCCGAAACCGAACGCCAAAACATTCGAGAACGGCAGCGACAAGGTATCGTCGCCGTCAAGGCAAGAGGCGTGGAATTCGGTAGGCCACGAATCGTGATGACCGACGAAATGCGCTCTTGCATTGAACGAGTGCGACAAGGAGATATATCCGTTATTCAAGCCGCGAAAGAGTGCGGTCTTTCCGAGACAACTTTCCGCAGAAGGATTTTCACCACAACGCCCAGAAATGTGGTATAATTTTGATAGTGAATAACAAGCACCAACTTACGTTTGTGGTATTTCTTATCCATGCGCTTGCAGCAGCATGGGGCAAGACGCCTCCCGAAACATATCAGATATTCGAGAAGGCCGGAGTGCTTGAAAACTACCTTTATCCGTGCTACGACACATTGCACACGCTTGGAACAAACTATTTGATCGAGGACATAACTGGGTATGTGACAGAGCGAGGGGTTGTGATATGACCGTCTACCACGGCTCTACCGTAGAAGTGGCGCATCCCGATGTCGCCCATTCAAAGCGCTTCTTGGATTTCGGCAATGCATTTTACGTGACAACTTACCTTGAACAGGCGAAAAGATGGGCACGAAGGAAGTGCATGCGGTCGCCAACGCCAACGACCCCAGTTGTCAACGAGTATGAGTTTTCCGAGTCCCTTGATGGGTTGCGTGTACTTCGATTTTCCGAAGTTGATGCTCCGTGGTTTGATTTTGTCTGTGCATGCCGAGAAGGTAGAAACATCGCCGGACAATATGATGTAATTATCGGCAGGGTTGCGAACGACGACGTATTCAAGACGATTCAAAAATTTCAGCAAGGCAAGATGCTAAAACAAGAAGCGATTGCAGAATTGAAGTATGCGCAACCGAACGATCAGATTGCCATAGTCACAAACGACGCGATTTCCAAGTGCCTCAAATTCGTCAAGTCGCACACATTGTCAAACGAGGGATAACGGATGCAACCAAAATTCAATCCTGATATTGACTTTTACAAAGAAGAACTTGACGAAAGCATCATCAAATATCTCTCCGAGCGCTGCGGGGTTACATTAGACGCTGCAATGGACACCTATTACCATAGCCGTCTAGCTTCTCAGATTGCTAACGGAGAATATGGCATCGAAAATTTGGATTACAAATATCTTGCCGAGGATTTGATGGAAAATGAGCCAGAACTCTTCAAATCTGCGACATCCGTCAAAAAGTCTACTTTTTGAAAGAATGGGGTTTTCCGGGGTGTGACCCCATTGAGAGGTAGATGTTGATAGCTTTTGTGAGGCCGAGCTTATGCCCGAAACGGACATTCGTGGACATTCGTGGGATGCGCCCCGCGAGAGGGACGATTTATGGTATAATATAGTGCGTATGAAAATAGATACTTTGTGCGTTCAAGGCGGTTATCAGCCGAAGTGCGGAGAGCCGCGTCAGGTTCCCATTTACGCGACCACGACTTTCAAGTACGACACGACCGCCCATATGGCGGATCTTTTCGATCTTAAGCGTCCGGGCTACTTCTACACTCGGCTTGCGAATCCGACGAACGATCTCGTAGCGAAGAAGATCGCCGCGCTTGAAGGGGGCGTGGCGGCGATTTTGACTTCGTCGGGCCAGGCGGCTTCGACTTTCGCGGTGCTCAATCTTTGCAATGCGGGCGATCACGTCGTTTCCTCGGCGCAGATCTACGGCGGTACGTTCAATCTTTTCGCGGTTTCCCTAAAGAAGCTTGGCATCGACTTTACTTTCGTCGACCCGGCCTCGAGCGAAAAGGAGATTCAAGCGGCGTTCAAGCCGAATACGAAGTGCGTGTTCGGCGAGACGGTGGCGAATCCCTCGGGCGCGGTTTTGGACATTGCGAAGTTCGCGAAGATCGCCCACAAAAACGGCGTTCCGCTTATCGTGGACAACACCTTCCCGACGCCGATTCTCTGCAACCCGATTCGCTTTGGAGCGGATATCGTGACTCACGCGACGACCAAGTACATGGACGGCCACTCGAGCCAAGTCGGCGGCGCGATCGTCGATAGCGGAAACTTCGACTGGACGCGATACCCCGATAAGTTCCCGGGACTCGTCGAGCCCGATCCTTCGTATCATGGGCTTTCCTACACGAAGAAGTTCGGGCGTCTTGCCTACATCACCAAGGCCACGGCCCACTTGATGCGCGACTTCGGGTCGATTCCCTCGCCGTTCAACGCATTCCTCGTGAACCTCGGGCTCGAATCGCTGCACGTTAGAATTCGTCGTCACGCCGATTCGGCGCTCAAGATCGCGAAATGGCTCAAGACCCAGAAGAAGATCGCGTGGGTCAACTTCGCGGGACTTCCCGGTGACAGGTACCACAAGCTTTTCAAGAAGCAGTTTACCGGCAATTCGCCGTGCGGAGTGATGACTTTCGGCATCAAGGGCGGACGCAAGGCGTCGATCAAGTTCATGGACGCGCTCAAGGTAATCGGGATCGTTACCCACGTCGCCGATGCGTGGAGCTGCGTTTTGCATCCCGCGTCCCATACCCATCGCCAGCTTTCCGACGCCCAACTCAAGGCGGCGGGCATTCCGCCGGATCTCATCCGGCTTTCGGTCGGTCTCGAAGACCCCGAGGATTTGATTAACGACTTGAAGCAGGCGTTGAAGAAAGTTTGATGAAGATTGCTTTCGCGAGCTTGGCGGTAGTGGGCGCGCTGGCATTCGCCGGATGCGACGAGAAGCCGCCGATCGTGGACTTCTCCGAGGAGAAGTCGCCGGTTGCCGAACCGACCGATCAGTTAGTCGACAAGCGCGAAGTCGTTATCACCAATGTAGTAACGGTAGTTACGACTAACGTTGTCGTCGAAAAGCGCGTGGTTTGCGAGCAGCGGTGCGTCGAAGACGTCGTACTTTCTCCGCGCAAGACCGCGCCCTATCTCGTTTCGGCGCCGTCGCTCCGCGCGAGCGAATTGCAACAGCTGTTGCGCGAGGGCGGAGCGCGGATAATCGAGTGCGATCCCGGGGCGGTCGCGATTGTCGAGGCGCCGGCGAAGGTCGCGGAGAATTTGAGGGTTGGCGGAGTTTTGCGCGTTCGCGCTCTGTCGGGCGAGGAAAAGTGCGTCGGCGATGTCGGGAACAACGTGAAGATAACGCCGTTAAGTTCGATTGACGTGAAGGGTGTCGCCGATGCGGTTAGGGCGCTTGGCGGAGAACTTAAGCAAGTGATCGCCGTCGGGCAGCCCGCGGTTCGCGCGGTACTTTCCCGTGAGGCGGTCGAAAAAGTTTCAAAACTCGGTAGTGTTTTGAAAATTGAAAGGAACGAACAATGAAGAAGAGTTTGCTTGTCGGCGCGACTATTGGAGCGTTTGCCGCGTTTGTATATTTTCTTTCGATGGCGAGTTACGCCTTCCCCGGCGAGAGCGCGCATCTTATGGCGATTTGGCGAGGGCTGTCGATTACCGCCGAAAATCCCTATCCCTTTATGGCGATCTTCGCAAAGGCGCTTGGCGGCGGGAACCTGCTTGCTCCAATTTGCGGCGTAATCGCGGTTTTGCTGGTGTATCGGCTCGTTCGCTTTTTCATTCTCAACTCGGCGATCGCCGGTTATTCGGAAGACGCCGCCGGACGCTTGGGGGTTATCGCCGGTGGAGTCGCCGCAATCGTCTTTATGCTCGCTCCGGCCGTGCGCGGCGCGGCGACGCACCTCGAGCCCAAGATGTTCGACGGTATGTGGGCGCTCTTGATTTTCTCGATGTTCATCTCCTATCTTAACGCGCCCAAGCGAGCGGGGTGGATATTCCCGATTTTGATTGGATTTATGGTTGCGCTCGGATTCGCCGACAGCGCGCTTTTCGTGGCGCTCGCGCCGTTATACCTCTTTTTCATGACTGCCGTCGAGCTCAAGCGCGAAAAGCGTCCTTATCTCGCGCTGACGCTTTTTTCGTTCGCCTTTTTGGCGCTTTTCTTCGTGCTGGTCAAGGTTTTCGGGATCAATCTTACGGAGATGCTGAAGAGTTCGGCGCACGAGTTTAGCTCCTACTATACTCTCTCTGGCTGGCTCTTCGTTCTCATTTTTGCGACGATTCCGTTTATGGTTTCGATTTTCTCGAGCCAGCGCGCGTTCGTCGAGAGGCCGGGTCTCGTGCTCTGGCTTTTCCACGGGGCGATGACGCTCTTTTCGATTCTGGCGATCGCGACTCCGCTTTCTCCGTCCGCGCAGATGGAGAGTCACGGCGTTTTGCCGGTGGTGACGAGCGCTTTCGCGGCGATGACCGCGGGTTATCTTGTCGCGTTTTGGTGGTATCATCGCCGCCGCGCGGTCGCGGTTGCGGTAGGCGTGATTTTCGCCTTCGTAATCGTGTTCTCGTCGTTTTGGAATCTCTTTTCCTTCGATGGCGAAAAGGGCGCGTTCGCCGACGAGACCGCGAAGCGGCTGCTCGCCGATCTTGGCGAGCGCACCTGGTTCGTCTCCGACGGAACGCTCGACGATCATCTTCTCATTGTCGCCGCCGATTCTGGCCGCGAGTTCAACCTCGTTTCGCTTGCTCGCGACCTCGACCTCGATTATCTCGAGGCGCTCGGAAAAGTCGTGAAGGCGAAGGGTATCGGAGGATCGAAGAACGAGGAGCTTTCGCTTTCGCTTACTCTGGGGGTGCTCCCGTTCGTGCAGGACTGGTTCTCCGCCGATCCGTCGGTTGCGAAGGAGGTTGCGATCTTCGGCGCGCCGGATATCTGGTATACCGCGGGCTTGAAGCCGATTCCCGAGTTCCTTTTCTTCGGCGCCGACGAGACGCGCGAGCCCGACTGGTCGGACTGGAAGCGCTTTAACGAGCTTTTGTCCGCGCCGGAAGGGTGGGGTAGCTATCGCATTGGACAGAAGGACGACGTTTCGCCGGTGGACGCGTTGCGCTATTCGCTTCGTCGCTATCTCGGAATGGTCGCCAACAATCGCGGCGTTTATTTGCAGGACAAGAAGCGCGACGTCGAGGCGTTCGATTTCTACGAGCTGGTGTTGAACGAAATCGACTCCGACAACGTCTGCGCACTCTTCAACGAAATCGAAATGGCGGGCGCGAAGCACGCCGGCGCGCTCGCCAAGAAGCGCGAGCTCGAACGCCGTTTGCAGCAAATCGTCGAGGACAAGGCGCGTCGCTACATCATCTGGCGGCTCGGCTTCTACTACGGCTACATCCGCAACCCGGAGATGTTCATCCGTCTCGGATTCAGCTGGGCGCGTTCGGGACGGCCGGGCGACGCGCTCGCGCAAATTCGCCGCGCGATCGATTTCGTTCCCACGGACAAGCGGATTATCCTCCTCAACATGATGGCGGCGCTTTACGCGAGCGAGAACGACCATCGCAAGTCGCGCCAGATTTACGAGTCGATTCTCGCGACGAACGCCAACGACCACGACGCCTTGATCGGCATGATGCGCATCGAACTCGTTAACGGCGACTCCAAGAAGGCGCTCGAGTACTTGCAGCGCGCGGTCAAGAACTCGCCCGCCGATGGACGGCGCGCCCGCATTGAACTCGCGATGGTCGGGATGATGAAGAACGACTTCAAGATCGCCCGTGAGATGCTGGAAAAGGTGGTCGCCGACAAGAGCGACGATTTGCAGGGGTGGAGCTTGCTCGCCGCCGTTACGATGCAGGAGTACGATGCGACCAAGGACGCGAATTTGAAGGCGAAGCTTCTGAAGGACATCGAAGGCCGCATCCTGCCCACGATGGAAAAGAGCTCGACCAATCCCTACGACTACTATCTGCAGACCACCAAGGCGTTCGTGCTTATGCGTCAGGGCGCGGAGAAACGCCGCGAGGCCCGCGATGCGTTCGCGCTCGCCTCCCGCGCCCATCCCGATTCGTCGATCACCCAGGATCTCATGATGGGACTCGACATCTCCCTCGACGACAAGGTCAGCGCGGAGCGTCACGCGCGCGACGTCTTGCGCAGAAACCGCAACGCGCCGTTGGCGAACTACATTATGGGCTCCTTGGCGCTTTCGCGCGGCGAGTACGATCAGGCGGAGGCGTTTTTGCGCAAGGCCGCGGATAGTGCGAAACCGAACGTGCTTGCGATCAACGATCTCGCCGAGGTGTTGCGCCGCAAGGGACGCTATTCGGAGGCCGAAACCTACGTTCGTCGCGGAATCGAGATTGCGCCGGAATTCTATATCTTGCGCGAAACTCTGGGAGTCGTTCTCTTGGGGCAGAACCGCAATCTTGACGAGGCGGAGGAAAGCGTTAGGAAGGCGATTGAGCTTGCCAAGCGCGAGAACGGCACGAGCCCGGATGTTCGGCTTTACACTTCGCTCGCCCGTATTCAAGTCGCGCGCGGCGACAAGAAGGGCGCCAAAAGTTCGCTTAGCCGCGTGGAGGCGAGATTGGACGAGTTGAGCGATTTCGAGAAGCGCGAATACGAGGAGATCGCCGAGGGTGTTCTTTAATCTCCTTCTTTTAGCGTCGATTCAAATCGGGCCTTTCTTCCAGGAAAAGCCCGATTATCTTGCCGTCAGACCGCTCGTTGCATGCGAAAAGGACGATGTGGACGTTTTGTGGCCGCTTTTTACCGCTCATCGCGATTGGTGGAGGGCGCTTTTTGTTTTGCATTATCAATCTTCGATTGACGGCGACTGGCAGTTCGATGCGATTCCGCTGTGGTTCAACGGACACGATTCGGAAGAAGGCGGTTACTGGGGACTCTTTCCGCTTTTCGGATACCATCCGCATTTCGCGCTTGTCTACGACTGGAAATTCGCTCTGTGGCCGCTTTGGATGCAATACCGGATGCCGAGGCCTTCGGAAGAAGAGTGGCTTGAGACGACGGCGATTCTCTTCCCGTTCGTCCACTGGCGCAGCGACGGCAGCTACGGCGTTTGGCCGATCGTCGGTCTTGGGCGTCAGCGCGAAAGCGACCATCGCTATTTTCTTTGGCCGATTTTCACCTGGGCGAATTACCGCACCGATCGCGATACCGCAGGTGCGGGGAATTCCTGGATGTTCTGGCCGCTTTGCGCGTCGGTCGATCGCGAACGCGAATCGGCGTTCATGGTTCTGCCGCCGTTCTTTTCCCATTCTTCGACTCCCGCGGGGTGGCGCGGACGATATCCTTGGCCGCTTATTGAAATCGAACGTCGCGACAATCGCGATCGAACGAGCGTTTTTCCGCTGTACGAGAGAATCGCGTGGAAGGGCTACGCCGTGGGGAGCGAGCAGGCGTCGGTTACGCGTTTTCTTTGGAAGCTGGTGGAGCTTTACGACGACGAGACGCGGGTTTTTCCGTTTTGGGTTTCCCGCAAAGACGGAGGATTCTTCCGGTTTTGGCCGTTCTACGAGTCCGAAAAGGTGTCGGACGACGTTACCGCCGGTAGAACGCTTGCGCTTTTTCCGATTCGCTGGTCGGCGGCGGTGGAGCGAAACTGGTCGAAGTTTTGGACTTTTTACGAATATCGCGAAAATCCCGTCTACACCGAGCATTCGCTTTTCTGGAATATTATCAGTTGGAGGACGCTGAATGATTAAGACGTTGAAGCTTTGGGGGCGGGCGCTTCGCGTTGAGCAATGGACGAAAAACGGCGTCGTCATGCTCGCGTGGTTTTTCTCGGTCGCGGACGCGAGTCAGCGCGACATCGTGCGTGGTTGGGAATCGTTTTTGATGGCGTTTGCGATGGCGGGATCGTTCTCGCTCGTAAGCTCGGCGTTTTATCTTCTTAATGACATTTCCGATTACGACTCCGATCGGCTTCATCCGCAAAAGCGCCATCGCCCAATCGCCGCCGGACTAATCGATCGCATGAGTGCGATTCGCGTTTCGCTCGTAGTTTTCGCCGTCGGTTTCGCCTATCCGGCGCTAGTCGTCATCTTCTTGCCGTCGCGCACATTGGCGTTCGCGACGATTCTCGCCTATACGGTGCTCCAGTGTCTCTACAACGGTTTTCTGAAGCGGCTTCCGTATGTCGACGTCCTTACCTTGGCTACGGGTTTCGTCCTTCGTGCGATTGCGGGCGCGGCGATCATCACCGCCTACATTTCGCCGTGGTTGCTCGTTTGCACGTTTACGCTTTCGCTCTTTCTCGCGTTTTGCAAGCGCAAACACGAAAAGGAACGGACGGTCGAGACGCGCGAGGTCCTACGCCGTTATCATCCGACGATCATCAATCTCGGAATCTTGCTCGCGGGCGCGCTTTCCTTCGGCGAATATCTCGCCTATACGCTGCGGTCGGCGATGGGACGACGCTTCCCGTATCTTTGGGTGACGGCGATATTCGTCGCGCTCGGGCTTTTGCGTTACGCCTATCTCACATGGCGCAGGGGCGACGTCGAACGCCCCGAGCGCGTGCTCGTGCAAGATCGCGTACTTTGGCTGATTATCGGCTCTTACGCGATATCGTCGGTTATTGCGGTCGCGCTTTCCGTATGAAGGCGCTCGCTTTTCTCGCGGAGCGTCGGCGCTTCGGAATGAAACCGGGGCTCGATTCGATTACGCGGCTTTTGTCCGCGCTCGGGAATCCCCAGCGCGACTTCAAGGCGGTGCATGTCGCGGGTACGAACGGCAAAGGCGCGGTCGCGGCAATGCTGGAGGCGGCCTTGCGCAAACGCGCTTTCAAGGTCGGCCGTTACACCTCGCCGCACCTCGTAAAGACGGCCGAACGCTTTTTTTTGAACGGCGCGATGGCGGATGAGGCGACGTTGGAGCGTCTCGCCGCGAAAGTGGAAGCGCACATCGAGGACGACGTCACTTTCTTCGAGGCGCTGACCGCGGTCGCTTTCGCGCTTTACTCCGAGGAGAAGGTCGATTACGCGGTGATGGAGTGCGGGCTGGGCGGACGGCTCGACGCGACTAACGTCTGCAATAGCGCGATTTCGATAATCACTCGCATTGGCCTTGATCATTGCGATTGGCTCGGAGACACTCTCGCCGCCATTGCGTCCGAAAAGGCGGGAATCGTGAAATCAGGAGTGCCGGTAGTTTTGGGCGAGAACGCGATGGAAGTGCGCGAGGTCGTCGAGCGGAAGGCAAAAGCCGTCGGCGCGCCGTTTTACTATGCGCCGGAGATTGTCGACGAGGAGGTGCCGCCGCTCGCGCTTGCGGGCGCGTTCAATCGCGAAAACGCGATTACCGCGCTTGCGACATTGAAAATCCTGACCGGTTCGACGCTCGGCAAGGAGGCGTTCTCCGAAGTCGTTTGGCCGGGTCGCTTTCAACGCGTTGGTCGCTTTCTCGTCGACGGCGCCCACAATCCGCCTGCGGCGACCGCGCTCGCTTTCTCGCTCAAGGAGGCGAAACTCGAAAACCTCGATTTGATCGCGGGCTTTTGCGGCGACAAGGACGTGGACGCGGTTTTGCAAACGCTTGCGCCGTTTGTGAAACGCGGTTTTGCGGTGAAGACGGAAAATCCGCGTTCGCTCGCGGCAAGCGAAACGGCGGAGCGGATGCAAAGGGCGGGAATTGCCGCCAAGCACTCGACGCTCGAAGCGGCGCTTCGGGAGTCCTCGGGAGCGACGCTCGTTTGCGGATCGCTCTTTCTCGTCGGCGAGGCGCTCGTCAAATTAGGTGCGTACCCCTGGGGAAAGACCGACGGATTGGAATCGGCGGAAATCCTCAAGGTTTGATATAATAGGCGGGTTGTGAAAGGCGAAACGATAGCGTTAACATCTCTCGGTTGCGCGAAGAATGCGGTCGACTTGCAGGTCATGGCGGGGAATCTCCTCGCCGGCGGCGCCCGGCTTTCGCCGAATCCCGACCGTGCGGACATCGCCATCGTCAATACTTGCGCGTTCATCGCTCCGGCGCGCGAAGAGGCCGAGCGGGAGATTCGCCGCGCTCTCGCGTTGAAGGCGAAGGGAGCGTATCGCAAGGTGATCGTCGCGGGGTGCTACCCCGAGCGCTATCCCGAGCGCAAGGCGGCGTTTCCCGGCGTGGACGAGTGGATCGGCGTACCGAAGAAGTGGATCGAACCGAAGACTCCGGCGTTGCGTTTCACGGGGAAGGCGTTCGCCTATTTGAAGATCGCCGAGGGCTGCGCCCATCGTTGCGCCTATTGCGCGATTCCATCGATTCGCGGCAAGTACCGTTCGCGTCCGCTCAAGTCGATTTTGCGCGAGGCGCGCGCGCTTCTCGGGAGCGGGTGCCGCGAGTTGAACGTAGTCGCGCAAGATCCAATGCTTTGGCGCGAGGGAAAAAAGCGCTTGCCGGAACTTCTGTCCGCGCTCGACAAGCTGCCCGGAAAGTTCTGGATTCGCGTTCTTTATTCCTACCCGAGCGAAATCACCGCCGAGTTCGTCGTTTGGATGCTTAAATCGAGGCATGCGGTTCGTTATGTCGACGTGCCGGTTCAGCACACCGTGCCCGAGGTGTTGGCGCGGATGAATCGCCGCGCCGCGATTCCCGCGACGCTGTCGGCGGCGGAAGTGCTGCGCGAAGTCGTGCCGAATCTTACGCTTCGGACGACGGTGATGACCGGTTTCCCCGGCGAGACCGAAGCGCGTTTCCGTCGTCTTATGGCGGATTTGCGGCGTATGCAGTTCGATCATCTCGGCGCGTTCGCGTTCTCGCCCGAAAAGGGAACGAAGGCGGCTCGTCTCTCCGGTCGTCCCGCGCGCAATGTCGCCGAAGCGCGCGAGCGCGCGGTCATGCGCGAGCAGGCGAAGATTTGGGGCGTGAAGGCGAAGCGGATGCTCGGCGAAGTCCACGAGGCGCTCGTCGTCGCGGAAGGGGTGGCGCGGATGGCGTCGCAGGCGCCGGACGTGGACGGCGTCGTCTATCTCGATTCGAATGCGGTCGGCGAATTCGTGAAGGTGCGGCTTAAAAAGGTCGCGGGTTTCGATTTCCTCGGCGAGGTGGTGAAATGAAACCGATTCCCTACGTGAACGACGCGGTAATGGATCGCGATTTCAAGTATTACATCTTCGATTGGGACGACAACGTCCTGCACATGCCGACGAAAATCAAGATGGAGCATCTCGAACCGAACGGCGAGTGGCGGTCCGTCGAGGTTTCGACCGCGACTTTCGCGATGGTTCGTACCGATGTCGAGCACTATCGCGCGCCGTCCAAGGGCGGCTGGGCGGAGGCGTTTTCCAACTTCGAGGACAAGCCCGGTTGCGACAACTTCATCGAGGACACGATTGCGGCGCTGGAGAAGATCGAGCACGGCGAAAAGCCGGGGCCGAGCTTTAACGCGCTCAAGAAGACGCTGCGCGAAGGGCGGATTTTCGCGATCGTCACCGCGCGCGGGCACTCTTCGGAAACGATCGAACGCGCGGTCAGGGTGTTCATCAAGTACGCGCTTTCCGAGGACGAGCGCGCGGAAATGATGTCTAATTTGCGCGGATACCGGAAGTGGATCGACAAGGTAACGGAATTCGGCGACGACTCCGAGGAGCTCGACTACTATCTTTCGATGTGCCGCTATTCGGCGGTGACGCACGACGCGTTCAAGGCGCGAATGGCGAAAGACCCGATTTATCAGGAAAAGCTCGCGACTTGTTCCAACGCTTCGAGACCGGAGCTCGCCAAGGAGTTCGCGATTCGCGATTTCGTCGAACACATTTTCCACATGGTTCGGCGAAACGGCACGTCCAACCGAGCGGTTTCCATCGGGTTTTCCGACGACGACAAGGGGAATGTGAAAAGTGTTTCAAGTTACATCCAGTCGGAGCTTTCCAAACGCTTCGAGGGGATAAAGTTCGTCGTTTACGACACTTCCGACCGGACGCTTCCCAAGGGCCGCAAGGTTTGCGTTTCCGGTCAGCTCAATCTGCCAGGGTTTTGACGGCGGCGGATGCGAAAATCGTCAGGACGGCGGTGCGGAATCTGCCGCGAGGCGATCCGCCGCCGCGTGAAATCGCTCGTCAGTTTTTCTACAGTTTTCCAGTCAGCATTTCTGCGGCATTCCTGCAAGCGAAAGGGCGTTGTTTTTCAACACGAATTTTGGTAAAATATTGCCGTTTCAGGGGGCGACAGTATGGTACTATCACGGCAGACGGTCTCCTAAAGACTCGGCTTATGTACTTTGACCTGATGCAGATCGTCAAATCGGAAGGAGAACATACGAAAGTAGATTGAACGATTTAGACCGGTCGCAGTACCAAAAGCGGCTGGCTCTCCACGGGGTGACTCGGAGTGAGAGGTGCGCGGGGTGGGCAACCTAACCCGTGCAGCGTACGCGAATCAGCGTATGACGCTTTAGCTGGAAATCTGCAAATTTCATAATCAAGGCGGAATACGATGATTGCGCTATGTGAGTAATCATGTGGCGTGTTGTCATCATTCATGTTTTGATTAGGGCTATGCAGATGCCTCAGCTAAGACGTGGGTGTTTGGGAACACGCCACTCTTCTTTTCCCGCAGGGTTGAATGGCGATTATTGTGCGGGGATGGAGTGCTTTGATTACATGCTGTTCAACTCGTTGGAGTTCTTCTTGTTTGTAATAGTCGTCTTCAGTGCTTACTGGTCGATTCCCAATAGGGTTCGGTTGCAGAATTTCCTGATTTTGGTTGCGAGCTATGTGTTTTATGGGTGGTGGGATTGGCGCTTTCTTTTCCTGATCGGAGGTTGTTCGGCAGTAAACTTTATTGCTGGGTTGTTCCTTTCTCGTTTAAAAGGGAAATTGATGAGACGAACAATCCTTTGCTCGTGCTTCGCCGTGTCGTTGGGTGTTCTTTGTGTGTTCAAGTATTGCAACTTCTTCGCGGAAAGCCTTGAATTGATTTTGAGCGTTATGGGTTTCAAAGCAGATTTTGCCACTTTGAAAATCGTTCTTCCTGTTGGTATTTCGTTCTTTACTTTTCAGGCATTGAGTTATACGCTTGACATTGCCTTTGGAAAAATTAAGGCGACAAAAGACCCGATTGAGTTCTTTGCGTTTATCTCCTTTTTTCCGCAACTTGTTGCCGGCCCGATTGAACGAGCCTCAAATCTCCTGCCGCAGTTTAGTCGGAAGCGGGTGTTTTCATATGCCGTAGCAATGGATGGTCTTTGTTTGATTGCATATGGCTTATTCAAGAAGATGGTCGTGGCCGATACGTTGGCACTTTACGTTGACAAAGCTTATTCAAATCCGGGTTTCTACAGTAGTGTGACATGCGTTATCGCATCCGTTTTCTTTGCCATGCAAATCTACTGCGATTTTAGCGGGTATTCGGATGCGGCTCGTGGGTTTGCCAAGTTATTTGGCTTTGAACTCATGGTAAACTTCAATCGTCCGTACATGGCAACGACCTTTGCTGATTTTTGGAGACGTTGGCATATTTCACTTTCAACGTGGTTCAAAGATTATGTGTACATTCCACTTGGCGGGAGTCGAAATGGGCGTAGCAGGACAGTTCTGAATCTTTGGGTTGTCTTCTTATTGTCGGGCTTGTGGCATGGCGCAAGTTGGCTGTTTGTCGCATGGGGTGGAATTCATGCGGTATTTTTAACTTGTGGTTGTTTGAAGAAATGGTTGATGCCATATCAAGTCGGTAGGGACAAGGGCTTCGCTCGCATGGCCTCGATATTGACGGTTGGACTTTTTGTGACTTTGGCGTGGATACCATTCCGTGCAGGATCGTTGGAAACCGCTAAGTCGTTTTTAAGGACAATGTTCGCGCTGAAGTTAAAGACAAGCCTTATGGCTCTTTGCGCAGGAATGGGGCCAATGACATTTGCATTTTGCTTGATTGTGGCTTGTCTTTTCGTGATTAGCCATTTTCTTCCAAATGATTGTAGGTTTGAAAGAGATCGCTCGAAAATTCTGTTCGTTATGACATGCGTAACCATAATAGTGTTCTTCGGAATGCCTGCTGGCGGTGAGTTTATATATTTCCAATTCTGATATGAAACGATTTATTTGTGTAGCTGTTTCGCTCGTTGCAGGTATCTATGCCTTGCTTCTCGTGAATGAATGGGTCAATTTGCAGTTGATCTTTTCATGTACAAATACGACTACATATAAGATGTACAGATTGTTTAATGAAGAGTGTAGAGGTGAGATCCCTATATTAGGCTCTTCTCGTGCTGAAGCGGGGTTCGCTCCATCGGAATTGTCTCCATCTGCGTTCAACTATGGATTATCAGGAAGCGGTCAATGGGAAACGCTTCTTCATCTGAAAGCGGTTTGTTTACGTAAAGATGTTAAACTTGTGATAATCAATCTCGATCCGTGGGGGATCGGAGGCAAAGGGCGTTTCCAAGGTAATTACTCGTTCGCATATGCTTCGCCAGTTCTAAAAGGGTATGAGAATCAAATAAAGGTGTCTTTTGCAGATAGATGTCCGGGAATCCGTTTGTATGGGAAGCTTCGAAACAATCTGGCGTCGTGCCTTAATTCGCTTACTGCAGCGACAAAGAAAATTGACAAGGGCGCAATCCTTCAACGATTGAGCAGAAATCCCTCTGAGTGGGAATACATCATATCGAAATGTCCAGCGCAGAAATTCAACCTTAACAGGCAAACGTGGGATGAATATAAGCGCGTATTAGCGGCAAATCCAAATGTGAAGGTTGTGTTTGTCGTTTCTCCAGTTTCTCCTCCGTGGTGGGATAAGTTTACGGGGAAAGAAGAGCTGAGAGTTTTCTTGGCCGAGATGGGAAAAATCCCAAATGTCACTGTACTTGACATGTGTTCGTCAAACATTGGCGAATATGATTTGTCGTGGTTTATGGATCTAACGCATCTAAATGAAAAGGGAGCAAGGCGCTTTTCGCGAGAACTGAAGAATGCTCTTGTTGGCAAGGGAATATTATTATTGTAGGTGATAGGTAATGCGCAATTTCGATAGCGAAGATTATATGGAATGACGACACCGGGGGCAAGGCACAAACGGTTGGCGTATGCGGTCATCGTGTTTTTTCTGATTGCGCTTTGTGTGATGATGCTTCCTTGGAAGTAATCGAGCATGTCAAGTCCCCATCTTAATCCGTGTGCCGCGAACGTGGCGTTTTGTGTGATTCGTGGTTAAAAATTGGTGGGGCGAGTGATCTTTTTCGCGCACTTCTGCTTGTGTCGTCTATTTTTGGTATAATACCTCAAACAAGGAGGATTTATGGCATTGAAAGTTTTCGGCAAACTCGTCTCGCGACTCGTGGGAGCGGCGCTGCCTTGACTGCGACGCTTTACGCAAATCGCGACAAGCGCGAAGCGATGGAAGCGCTTGAGGCGGTGCGACGCGAGGCGACGGCGCTTGGAATCGAGATCGCCGACGACGGCGAAATCGTGATTGCGCTCGGTGGCGACGGAACGATTCTTCGCGCGGTCAGGGAATTCAAGGACGCGGTCGTTCTCGGGCTCAATTTCGGCAATCTCGGCTACCTTTCGTCGGTGGCCGCCGGCGAGTTCAAGCGCGCGCTTGCCGATCTCGCCGCGGGGCGTTATCGGGTTTCGGAGCGTCGGCTCGTCGCCGTCGCCGGTCGTACCGCGCTGAACGACGTCGTCGTCAGCCGAGACGGAGGATGTCGCTCGGCGCTTTTCGATCTCGAGGCGGACGGAAAACTCGTTACGCGCTATATGGCCGACGGGCTCGTCTTTTCCACGCCCACTGGTTCGACCGCGTATTCGCTCGCCGCCGGCGGGCCGGTGGTTATGCCGGATGTCGCAAGTCTTGTCGTTACGCCCTTGAGTCCTCACGCGCTTGGCGTAAGACCGCTCGTCACTCGCGACGATGTTCGCTTTCGGGTTACGGTGCGCGCGCGGACCGAGGACGACGATTTGACGGTAGGCGTTTATGCGGACGGCGCGAAGGTTTGTTCGCTTAAGAGCGGAGAGTGCGTCGAAATTGCCGCCGCCGATGTTTGCGCCAAGCTGGTCGAGCTCGAAGGTTACGATCCCTACGAGGTTCTCGCGAGAAAGCTCGGCTGGTCGGGGAGCAGTTGCAAATGACGGTCGTCGAGCTCAACGAATACATCGCCGACGGTTCGATCAACGAAGTGATGCGAGTCGCGGAGGCTCGTCAGCGCAAGATCCTTTCCAAAATCGCCGACGACATCGTCGGGCGGGGCAATGTCGGGTTGGTGCTCGTTTCGGGCGGTTCTTCCGCCGGGAAGACCACGACCGCGAAGCGGCTTTGCACCCAACTTCGGGTGAACGAGCGAGAGGCACTGCACCTTTCGACCGACGACTATTTCGTGGGCGACAAGCGCAATCCGAGGGACGAAAACGGCGAGCTTGACTACGAACACGTGGAGTGCGTCGATATCGCGCGGCTTTCGGCCGACGTCAACGCGTTACTCGCGGGTGAGGCGATTCCGAGGCGGAGGTTCGATTTTTTGAAGCACGAACCGGCGTTTGACGACGAACTGGTGACGCTTCCCGCTGGCGGCATCATCGTTCTCGAAGGAATCCATTCGCTCAACCCGCGACTCACCGAAGGGGTGGACGACAAGGTCAAGTATCGGCTTTTCGTCGAGCCGAAGCCCTCGCTTGACATTTTCGGGGGAATCGCTCCGACATCGAGAGAAGCGCGGTTCCTTCGGCGTATGGTGCGAGACAATCGATTTCGCCGAATTGCGCCTTTCGAGACGGTTAAGATGTGGCCGAAGGTAATCGCCGGCGAGGAGAAGTGGATCGAGCCGTTCCGCGATCGCGCCGACATCACCTTCGATTCCTATCTCGTCTACGAACTTGCGGTTTTGAAGTTTTACGTCGGCGGACTTTTGGAACGGGTTCGGCGCGAACAGGGCGATATCAAGGAAGTCGTAAATATGATTCGTCTTTTGAACCCGATAACCCCGATTGACGCCACTAAAGTCCCGGGAGATTCGATTCTTCGCGAGACGATCGGGGATAGCCAATTGGAGTACTAAAATATGAAGGAAGTATTCATTCTTGCGATTTTACAGGGCGTGGCGGAGTTCCTGCCGATTTCGTCGAGCGGGCATCTCGTAATCGCTCAGCACCTTCTCGGCGTTCACGATGGCGGAATGCGGCTTGACGTGTTCCTTCATTTGGGAACGCTCGTCAGCATTGCGATTTTCTATTTTTCGGTTCTTTGGCGCGTGTTTCGCAATTGGGAATGGGAGTATATCGTTAAGATTCTCCTTTCGGCGATTCCGGCGATAATCGTTTACGCGCTTTTCAAGCCTTTCGTGGACGGGCTTTTCGAAAACGCGAAGATGGTGGGGGCGCTTTTGATGTTCACCGGCGCGGTTTTAATCGGAACTCGTTACATACCCAAGGGCTCGAAGGACGTTTCGTTCGTTCGCGCGATTTTGATGGGGCTTGGGCAGGCGTTGGCGCTTTTGCCCGGCGTATCCCGCTCGGGTACGACGCTCGCTTGCGCGCGCGCCGGAGGAGTCGACCCCGAGAAAAGTGCGGAGTTTTCGTTTCTTATGTCGGCGCCGCTTATCGCCGGCGGCGCGTTTTTGGAGATTTTGAAGTCGTTCAATACCGTGGAAGAGACGGCGGATATCGGCTGGGGACTTTGCATCGCCGGTGCTCTAATAGCGGCGGTGGTCGGGTATTTTTCGCTTAAATTGCTGGTCGCATCGCTGAAAAGCCGTTGGTTCTGGCTCTTCGGTCCGTATTGCCTGACCGCTGGACTTCTCACCCTGATTTTGATATAATTCCGCACAATATCCTAATAAAGAGGAAAGATTCCGTTATGGCTAAAGATAATGTCGTTCGTAACAACATTTGGAAGTGGTTGATTCTCGCACTTATTGCGGTTGTCTCCATCTACGTTTGCAATCCTCCGGCCGAAAAGTTCCGCTTCGGCTTGGACTTGAGGGGCGGAACGAGCTTCACGATTGGCGTCGATACCGAGAAGCTCGCCGAGTCGCTTCTGGCGGCGAATCCCGAGCTTGCGAATTCGCCGGGCGCGATTGAAAAGCGCATCGAGGAGACGCTGAAGGACTGCGACGATCGCATTATTCAGGTAATTCGCCGTCGCGTGGACGCGATGGGCACGAACGAGCCGGTGATTCAGGGAATGAAGGACCACCGTCTTCTCGTCCAGCTTCCGGGCGCCGACGAGGAAACGCGCAAGGCGGCGAAGGCGTCCTTGCAGAGCGCGGCCTTCCTCGAATTCCGCCTTACCCATCCGAAGAACGAGCAGCTCGTCGCGAAGTTGCTGTCGAAGAACGTCGCTCCCGAGGGCTACAAGAAGAGCGGCGCGGGTTACGCTCGGGCCGAGAACTGGGCCGAGGTTTCGCGCACTCCCGGCTATCAGGCGCGTCTCGCCCGCTTCGAGAGCCCTGACGCCCGCTATAGCTTCATGCTCGAGGACAATGGCGACGGGATTTATCTCCCCAACTTCGTGGCGCGTTCGACCGAACCGCGCGTAACCGGCGAGGATCTCGTTTCCGCCTCGGTGCAGCGCGATCCGACTTCGGGTCGGCTTTCGATTGGCTTCAAGCTTTCCACTGCGGGCGGCGACAAGTTCGCCGCGCTGACCCGCGCATACAAGCCGCGGGGCACGAAGAACCCGTCCGCCGAAGGTCGCCAGCTCGCGATTATTCTCGACGACACGCTCATTTCCGCGCCGCGCATCAACGACGAGATTCACTCCCAGGGCGAGATTACCGGTCGCTTCGACGGTCCTGCGGCGCAGAAGCTCGCGGCCGAGCTCAATGCCGGTGCGTTGCCCGCGCCGATGAAGATTCTCGCCGAGACGACGGTAGCTCCGACGGTGGGCGAGGATGCGATTGCGGCCGGCAAGACGGCGGCGATTCTCGGCTTCGCGCTGGTGGCGATTTTCATGTTCATCTACTATTGGCGTTCCGGCCTTGTCGCCGACATCGCGCTCTTCCTCGATATCGCGCTTCTGCCGACGGCGCTCGTCGTCGTCGCCAACGTGCTCGGCGTTTTCGCGCACGATCCTTCGATGGGTGGCGGCGGGTCGATGCAGCTGCCGGTTCTTACGATGCCCGGTATCGCCGGTCTCGTCCTCTCGCTCGGTATGGCGGTGGACGCGAACGTGCTCATTTTCGAGCGCATTCGCGAGGAGTTCATCGCCGGCAAGGCGGCTGGCGAGGCGATTAAGAACGGCTATGGCCGCGCCTTTACCGCGATTCTCGACTCCAACTTGACGACGATCATTACCGGCGTTATTCTTTTCGTCGTGGGTACGGGTCCGGTGCGCGGATTCGCGATTACTCTGACGGCGGGCGTCGTCATTTCGATGTTCACCGCGGTCGTCGTCACGCGGCTTGTCTTCGATCACTGCGTGAATCCCGATCGCACGAAGCCGTTTAAGATGCTTCACTTCTTCAAGAACCCGAAGTTCGACTTTATGAAGGTGACGAAGTTCACGGTCGGCGGTTCGTTCGCGATTATCGCGATCACCATCGCGATCTTCTTCGTTCGTCTCGCCAACAACAAGGCGGACGTCCTCTCCGTCGATCTTACGGGCGGAACTTCGATCGTCTACAACTTCGAGCAAACGGCGAAGCCCTCGGTCGCCGATGTCCGCAGCGCGCTTAACGATTTCGACAACGCCACGGTGATTCAGTACCAGGAGGGCGTGGGTGACGCGACCTTGCTCGTCAAGACCGGCGAAACCGCCGAAACCGAGAAGGGCAAGGCGCTTGAAAACCACGACGTCGGCGCGCACGTGACGAAGCTCTTGAACGCGGCGTTTCCCGACGCGAAGTTCTCCGCCGCCTCGGTCGACGAAGTCGGTTCGATGGTCGGCGCCGACCTCAAGAAGAGCGGTACTTACGCGGTCGTCTTTTCGCTGATCGCGATCTTGATTTACGTCGGCTTCCGCTTCCAGTTCGGCTTCGGCCTCGGCGCGCTCGTCGCGCTCGCGCACGACGCGCTCATTTCGCTCGGGATTTTCTCGCTCTGCGGTCGTCAGGTTTCGCTTATCGTCATTACCGCGATTCTGACGATCATCGGCTACTCGGTGAACGATACGGTCGTCGTCTTTGACCGCATTCGTGAAATGCTGCGTCATGACAAGCGTATGACCTTCACCGAGCTCTGCAACGCGGCGATTAACGCCTGCCTCTCGCGCACGGTCATTACCTCGGTGACGACGTTCTTCGCGGTGTTGGCGCTCTTCGCGTCCGGCGACGGTTCGATCTTCGATTTCGCGCTCATCATGCTTATCGGCGTCATCGCGGGAACGTTCTCGTCGATCTTCATCGCGACCCCGATTATGTTCTGGTGGTACAAAGGCAAGTGCCCGCAGTTCGAGCAAGAAGAAAATCGCTGATGGAGCTCTCGGTTCTCGTCAACCGGTTCAATATCAAGGGGCGGCTCGTCGCGTTGCAGCCGCTCGGCGGCGGGAACATCAACGACACGTACCTTGCGATTTACCGCAACACGTTCACCGAGACGCAGGTCATTCTGCAGCGGGTGAACCGCGCGGTATTCCCGCGCCCCGAGGCGATCATGTCGAATATGCACGAGCTTACGAAGTTTTGCCACGAAAAGCTCGAGCGCGACGCCGCGGAAGGACGCGATGATCGGGTTTGGCAGATGCCGCGAATCATCAAGGCGAAGGATTCGAAGGATTACGCGGTCGACGACAACGGCGAAGTTTGGCGCGTCATTACCCGCATCATGTCGGCGCATGCGTTCAACGTCGCCCAGGGGCCGGAGCATGCGCTCGAATGCGGCGCGACGCTCGGACACTTTCACTATCTCGTCTCCGATCTTCCCCAGAAGGCGATCGAGAATCCGATTCCCGGATTTCACGTGACCTCCGGCTATCTCAAGAACTACGACAAGACGCTCAAAACCAAACACGCCAAGGAGCTGCTCGCCTCGTCGATGGAGGCGAAGCGGCTTGCGAAGTTCGTGGAGGAACGGCGGGGTTTCGCGCTTTGTCTCGAAAAGGCCGAGAAGAAGGGCGAGCTCAAGCGGCGTATGTTCCACGGCGATCCGAAGGTCAACAACATCATGATCGACGACGTGACCGGCAAGGGCACGGCGATGATCGATCTCGATACCGTCTCGCCGGGCTTGATCCACATGGACTTCGGCGACGCCTTGCGGTCGATTGCGAATCCGGCGGGCGAAGAGGAGACTAATCTTTCGAAGGTCGTGTTCGACGAAGATCTCGCGATGGCATTTTGCAAGGGATATATGCGCGAGGCGGGTGCGTTCCTGACTGCGGCCGACCGCGCGTATTTTTACGATTCGATTCGACTTTTGCCGTTCGAATTGGGACTGAGGTTTTTCCAGGATTACCTCGCCGGCAACGTCTATTTCAAGACTTCGACGCCCGAGCAGAATCTCAATCGCGCGCGCGTCCAGTTCCGGCTTTGCGAATCCATCGAAGCGCGCGAGCGTTCGATCCGCGGCGCGTTGAAAAAACTGTAAGGCGATATGTTCGGTTTTCTTCTGGCGGCGGTAATCAAGGTCGCGTGCGTGGGCGACTCGATAACTTACGGCTACACGTTGCCGGATCGCGAGAACACCTCGTATCCGCGCCAGTTGCAGCTGATGTTGGACGAAAAGTTTCCGGGCAAGTACGAAGTCAGGAATTTCGGCAACTCCGGACGCGGCATCTATCTCGATTCCAAGCGCGGCAACGAAATGCGCGGCTACAAGTACATGAAGGAACACGCCGCCGCCGTAAATTGGAAGCCGGACATCGTAATTTGCAATCTCGGCATCAACGACAACGGCGAGTACATAAAGGAGTATTCGGGCGGCCGCAAGCGCGGGCAGTTCGTCGCCGATTATCTGGAACTTTTGGCGGATTACAAGAAGGCGAACAAGAAGTCGCGCCTTTTTATCTGGACGAAACTCGCTCCGCTTACCGAGGGTCAGCGGTTCTATAGAAGCGTCGAGCCGTTTTTGATGCAGGCCGATCTTGAGGAAGTGGCGCGGAGGGCGCACGCCAAGGCGATTGATATGACCGCTCCCTTGCGCGAGAACATGGATTCGATTTTCGCCGGCGATCACATTCATCCGAACGCCGAAGGCGCGAAGATTATCGCCGAGGCGACCTTCAAGGCGATGTTCGACGAGTCCCGACCGGTTGAAACGCCGGTGAAGTTCGGCGAGCTTTGGCTTTGCGCGGGCCAGTCCAATATGCAAAAGGGCTGGGGCGAGTTCAATTCGTCGCCGGCGGAGAAGTCGCGCGTCTCGGAAGAGCTCGCCCAACTCGCGAAAAACGAGGTGTGGCTTTGGGATCTTAACGACCGCAAATGGACTAAGCTTGATTCGCGAAGCGCGCTTAAGCGCAGCGCAATCGGCGTTAGTTTCGCCATTCGTCGCGCCAAGGTGACGAAGAAGCCGGTGGGGATTCTCTATGTCGCCGCCGGTGGCGCGCCGACCGAGGCGTTTCTTTCCGAGCAGGTGATGTGCTCGGTGGATGCAAGCGGGAAGACCAAATACCCGAATCTCGCGAAAATCGCCACCAATCGCCATCAATTGAACGCCAACGACGATTTTCCGTGCCTTTGGTGCAAGCGCGAATTCGTGAGGCGGAAGGGCAAGGCGGAAGAGGCGGCGTGGTGGCCGGTCGCGAGAATGTACGACGAGGGCGTGAAACTCGTGAAAGACCTGCCGATAACCGGCGTTCTTTGGTATCAAGGCGAATCGAACGCGACCACCAACGTGAGCCCCGACGTTCCGCTCGCGGACGATTATATGCTGGAGACCAATCTTGCGATCATCGATCAGCTTCGAGGCGAAAAGGCGATGCCTTTTATTATGATGGGGCTTCCGAAGATGAATCGCCCGTGGGAAAAGTATCGTGCGGCGCAGCAGAAGGCCTGCGAGGAGAAGGATGCGATTTTCATCGATACTTTCAAGGCCGGTTTGGGAACGCCGAACGACGTGCATCCGCGCGATAAGATTCCCTTCGCGGAACTGGCCGCCGAAGCGGCGACTAAGACGCTTAAATCCGTTTCTCGCAAAAAGTGAAATACGATCTCGTCGAGATCTTCGAGTCGTTGCAAGGCGAAGGTCGTAATTTCGGACGCCAGGTCGTGTTTGTCCGATTCGCGGGGTGCAACTTGAATTGCCCGTGGTGCGATACCGATCGCGCGCGCCGGTTTTCGCTCGAGCTCGACGAGCTCGTGAGCGAGGTCAAGTCCTTCAAGCCCAAGAGCGTGATTTTGACCGGTGGCGAGCCGACGATTCAATCTGGGATGCCGGAGCTGGTGGCGGAACTTAAGCGAAACGGCTATTGGATAGGGGTCGAGACCAATGGCACGGTGGATGCGGAATGGTTGCAGTTCGTGGACTACGTCGCCTGTTCGCCGAAGTTGGAATACGCGAAGGAGTGCGCGCCGAAGCTCAGGCGGGCGGATGAGGTTAGGGTAGTCGCCTCCGGCGAGGGAGTCGTCGAGTTTTGCCGTGAGATTGAGCGAAAAATTGTCGCGACTGATTATTACATATCGCCTTGCGATCATGGAGGGACGATTGATTTCGCCGCTGCGAAAAGCGCGTTGAATGAGCTTGAGCATTGGTCGCTATCGGTCCAAATGCACAAGATACTCGGCTTTAGATAGTGCGATAATAGCGGCTTTTACCTTGCGGGGTTTTGGCTTGCCCCCTACGGAGATTCGCTTAGGGGCCAGCGGAGATTCGGCTCCTCCCCTGTGGAAGCGCCGGTAAAAGTCAATTGACTTTATTCAATTATCAATTGACTTTTCATGGACCCTCAACGGAGAAAGCGATAAACACCTTCCAGAACATGGGAGTAGGCCAATAGGAAGTTGGAAAAGCCCCTTGAGTCTCACAATTCCCCTCCAAGAGTCTCATAATTCCCCCGTGCCCATCGCTCGAAGGCGATAATAGCGGCGCTGCGGGATGAAGAGCGGTTTGTTCGCCTATTCTCGCTAAGGTTGGCGCGGATACTCGCCAACCTTTCAACATAAAAGTCGGGTATGACATCGATTTCGCGGCCTTTTACCGCTTGCTTCGCAATCGGGCGGCGCGTCGAAATCGGGTCATTCCGACTTTTATGTCGTCGCTGCGAAGTGCGCCAAACCGTTCTTCATCCCTTCGCTTGCAAGGAGACCTTCGCGTTCGCTCGGTCAACATAGTGGCTCTCACTTTTAACTAAAAGTGAGAATCAAGGAAAATAGTCCAGGATACTAAAAAGGATATTATTACGCATAATGAATTTTTGCTATAATACATCATGTTCTCCGCGAGGAGAGCATATAGGTTACGAACTGGCAAAGTAGATGGATTTGGAGATGCGAGAAATGTATGGTAAGAAAATTGTTTTGGTTTCTGGGATGGGAACGTCTCCGTCTGTGCTTACGGAAACTGTTTGGGCACTTTGCCATCAGAAGAGACCAGTTGTGCCAGATGAGATCGTTGTACTAGTCACGAGGTCTGGTAAAGAGCGACTTTGCGAGGAACTGCTATCAGGCGAGAAATCGGTTTGGGAGAAGATGCTTGCCGCGCTTAGGAAAGATAAGATTAAGATTGGCGGTAAACTGATTTTTGGCGAGACCTCTATCCGGGTGATTCCCGATGAACATGGCAATGGCGTGTGGGATTTGCGGTCAGGGGAGGATAATCTTCGAGCTGCCGATTTCATATTGCAACAACTTAGGCAGTACACCGAGACGTCCGACACCGTGGTTATCGCATCGATTGCTGGTGGACGAAAGACAATGAGTGCATTGCTTTTCTCTTGCATGACGCTTTTGGGTCGAGAAGACGACAAGGTGTTTCATGTTTTGCTTCCGCCTGAATTTGAGGGTGGTGTTGTACCATCTATGTATTATCCTGTCAAAGGCGTTACATATACAAATAGGTTCACGGGCAAGAAGTACAATAGCGACAAGTACAAGAGCGAACTTTTTGAGGTTCCGTTTGTTCGTATGCGTGGCTGGTATCAGGAAAAGTTCAAGACGATTCCTCCTTCCTATCGCACACTCATCTCGAAAATTCAAACCGTAGCACCGCCCGCAGTCAACCATCCCGAAATTGAGATTAACGCGGCAAACGGCACGGTCAAGCTGAACGGATCGCTTGTTCCGCTGAGCAAGACTAACTTCGCCGCGCTTCTCTTCTTGGCCAAAGGATGTACGACAAAAGACCTTCACGCCAAACTTGTTGAACTGCATAACGGCCATAGCGACAAGCACGTCGACTGGCTTGATACCTTTCGCGAGGGTTCGCGTTTCGCTCGCATCGACGACATTGACGATTTGCGCAAGACGCTTTCCGAACTTCGCAAGAAGCTCCAGTCCGCCGGCTTCGTCAACGCCGAAACTCTCGTACCGCAGCGCGACAATCCGGTGACATTCCCGATGGGGAGAATCAATGTGTTCAATTGCAATCTAGGGGAGGTAGAATGAAAGTCGTAAAACAATCCTTGGCACAACGCGTTATTGCGTTGATTGAGTCGGCGCGTCAAAAGGTGGGCGCGGCAGTTGATATTGCGCATGTTTATACGAATTATGAAATTGGCCGCATGATCGTCGATGAGGAGCAGGGCGGCAAGATGCGGGCCGAATACGGAAAAAAGATACTGATAGATCTGTCTAACAGATTGACCGTCAGATTTGGGCGTGGGTATTCCGTTGATAACCTTCAGCGGATGCGATCCTTTTATCTCATGTATTCGGCACGTGAGATTTACGCAAGTGACTTGCGTAAATTGCCAGTCGGGGAAAAATCCGCAAGTGACTTGCGTAAATCTTGGTCGGAAGATTCGGTAAATACCGGTTGCCCAATTGGGCGGTTTGCGCTCAGCTGGTCGCATTATCTTGTGCTGATGCGCATTGCCGATGCTAAGAAGCGCGAATTTTACGAGCGGGCGGCGATTGAGGGTACATGGAGATTGGAGCAGCTGTCTCGACAGATCGAGACATTCTACTATGAACGGATTGTTGCATCAAAGGATAAGAATCGCGCGAAAGAGCTGCTGGCGAGGTCACCACGGAAGAGTGCGGCAGAAGAGCCGATGAAAGACCCGTATGTTCTGGAATTTCTCGGTTTGCCAGACCGTCCCGAGTATAGCGAATCGGTTCTGGAGCAGCGCATCATCGATCACATTGAGGAGTTCATGCTTGAACTCGGCAAGGGTTTCACCTTTGTCGGACGTCAATCGCACATCTCGTTCGATGAGGATCATTATCGTCCTGACCTCGTGTTTTACAATCGGCTGACGCGTTCATTCTTCGTCATTGACCTCAAAATCGGCAAGATCACGGCGGGCGATGTCGGACAGATGCAGATGTATGTGCACTACTATGACCGTACGCAGAAGTTGCCGGACGAGAATCCGACGATTGGCATTCTACTCGGTAGCGAGGTCAAGCAGTCCGTCGTAGAGATGACGCTTCCCGATTGCGAGAAGAACCAGGTCTTCGCCAAGCAATTCACGGCGGTCATTCCGCCGAAGTCGACTTTCCTGCGTATCATGCGTCAGGAGCAGACGAAGTTCGCGAAGGAACGTCTCATCGCCTTTGCAGCTCGGTCAAAGGAGGACAAATGACACGTGGCATAATCGCCAACCTGCGCAAGACGCTTTCCGAACTCCGCAAGAAGCTCCAGTCCGCCGGCTTCGCCAACGCCGAAACCCTCGTTCCCCAGCGCGGCAATCCTGTGACGTTTCAAAGGATTAAGGTTTGCTGGTGCAGGGGTGTGGATATCTACGGATGTCTTTTGTCCAGAAAGATTGGCTGATATGATGTATACTATGCGCTGTCAAGGGAAAATCAGGTGTGATGACATCCTCAAGGGAGGACATAGTCATGCCTGATATACTAAAGGTTCAGATGTTAATGGATCAAGTGCAGGTCTTTTTTGCCAGGTGGTTGCAAAACCATTTGAGCAAAGTTTACCCCAATGGACTCTGGGAAACTGGGGTTCTTGGAGCTCTGTCACCTGAACAGCGAGATAACGCACTCGAAGATGGGGCCACGGAAATCGAAGACCTTGATTTTGCGTCACTTGTTGCTGTGTTCTTGGCGAATTTTCGGCTGTTGCGTCGTGAGGCCCATATCGATGCTGAGTTGTCGGATCTGGCAAAGCATGTAAAGAAGATTCGTAATCTTTGTGCGCATAAAAATGCACGGATGATAACTAATGGGGATAAACGAAAGATGCAGTATCATGTTGATACTCTTCATCAGTTTCTTCTTGGTCTCGGTGCGGATGACTCTCTTTTGAGTGGCGTTGAGGATTTGTCGCTGTCTGAATTGAAAACGCTCCAGACGAAGCCGAGTGTGCTGTCGACAGATCAAAAGAGGATTGTCATGAAAGTTTCGCCGCTTGATATAGGCAAGAAGAATGTGACTGTGCGCGTCGAAGAAGCGAAGCCGATTCAAGCTGCACGACCTGCAGCTTCAGATGAAGGGTCGAAACCAGAATCACCTTTGCTCCAAGTTCCGTCGACCTGCTATCAGGCTGCTGTCTCCCATTGCAAAGATAATGTGAACTTTGCTCGCACAATGTGGGAGGATGTGTTTTCATCAGATGCAGTTGTGCTTGATGGTGCAAGGAGAGCGTTGTCGCCAGTAAAGGGAAAAGGGTTGTGGGATTATTTGGTAGTCCTTCCGTTTGTTGGCTCCCCCGATAAGGCGCTGAAGGCCGCATCTGATATGTGGCATTGTCCAGATACTGAGCCGTATGTGCAGGGTTCGCACATTGTGTGGGAGTTTCCGCAATTTAGGGAATCGAGTGCGGCAGAAAAAGAATCGGCAGCGAATATTTATCCTGCTGGTTATTTTCCGCTCCGATTCGATAGCTATATTCTTGCTCAGCCGGGGACGGACTACAAGCCAGATCTTGGCCGTGTGTCCAATAATCTGAATTCAAAAACGCCTGATGCTTTTTGGTATTTGGGTAATTATTTTCCGCGGAGTTTTGTTGAGAGCTTTTGCATCTACGATTACATCTTTTCTTTCGGGTTTGATGCTGTTCGTGGCAACAAGTCCGAGTTGACGATTTGTGATGTCGGCATCGGTTCTGGCGGTGCTACATACGGACTGATATGGGCCTTAAGAAAGCGACTTTTCGGCGATAGCACTTTCAAGAAAATTCGCGTGATTGGCTTTGATGGAAATCAACATGCCTTGGATATTTTTAAGGATTTGAAGGCTGTTATTGAATGTGAGTGGCCGATTGGTTTTGAGTATGAGACTGAACAGGTGCGATTCTCGTCGGCTTCAATCATTCCGATGGACAAGGTCACTTGCAAGGCTGATTTTGTCATTACGTCGAAGTGCCTGCAGGAGCTTGGGCATGCTCGGCAGGACATTCAGGCGTTATATGAGCGGTACTTTTCCGAGGCACAAGCAATTGTGTCCGACGATGGTTTGATTTCGGTTCTTGAAATCGACAACTTGAACAGGAGCACGGCGTTGGAAAATGCTTTGCGGTCATTGAACGATGGCCGTGTTGTCGTTGCCCCGCGTTGCGACGAAGGGGGGCTCGTTGGATTTGAAAGAATAGATTTATATTCAACGCGGATAAAGAGTGTCGTGGGCGAGAATGTGCTGTTTACCGTTGTTGGGCCTTCTTCGTTTGCTGAAAGGATTCCCAGATGGATTCCTGCGGCACGGCCAGCGTTAAACGTTCAAGATGTGGACTCCGAACCAGAAGAATCTTCAAGGGAAAGGGAATAAACCATGAATCCTATCTATGTAGATGCGGGTAAACTTGATCGCAATCAAAAAGGGATCTACGACTTGCCGCTCAATGCCAAATTCATCGTCAAAGGATGTGCTGGCAGCGGTAAAACGTCTCTTGCGTTGTTGCGCATGAAGCAGCTACTTGCCAATGAATCGACGGAAGGCGAGACCCCATTTTACTATGTTGCTTTTGTCCGTGAACTCGTTGAGTGCATGCGCAAGGAAATAGATGGTCTACCGGACATTGAGACGCAGTTTAACGATTATGCTATCACCTATGAAAACTGGCAAAATGGTGAAATCACAGACTGGGTGCGATCAGAATACGGTGTCTTGGCACGTGAGTCGATGCGCGTTGAAACTACGAAACACGGGCGCTTCCGAGATTTCACGAATGTTTCGATTCGTGTGAATAAGAAGCCGGATTATCTGTTCGTCGATGAATGCCAGGATCTCGAGATCGATGCCATAGAATCATTTGTTCAAGGTGCGCAAAAGGGAATTGGGTTTTATGGTGATGATGATCAGCATATCATGGCTTGGCGAGGCCGTTGTCCAGTGACCTTGAAGACGATTCATGACCGATTCAACCTGCAGATTCATGATTTGATCTACAATTATCGTCTTCCGAAGGAAATCGCTATGTTCGCCGAACAGATTGGCGGTCGCCCCGATCTTTCGAGGCATTGCAAGAGTCCGTTCCATGAAAAGCCGTTCGTGATCTCGGTGAAGGATCGCGAGGAGGCCAATGCGTTTATGGTGAAGCGAATTTCTAATCTTGGACTTCAAGATATCGGTATTGCCTATACGGAGAACGAGCAGGTTCGCACTGCTTATCAAGCGCTTGCAACGGGACTTGGGCGTAACAAGGTGTCGGCGTCCTGGGATATCAAGGGGATTGATCAGACAGAGGCTCGTCGTGAAGGTGAGCATTGGAGCCACTTGACCGATACACCAGTTAAAATTATGACCTATGAGAAGATCAAGGGACAGCAGTTCGAGACCGTGTTTTTGTTCGTTTCTGGCGAACTGAACCCAGAAATGGTTAAGCGTTTCTACGTGGGGGTTACTCGTGCTGAACGTTTCTTATACATTCTGCACACGGATCCAATGCCTGCGGTTCTCCGTCAGGTTCCTACGCAATTCTACAATGTGAGCGATGTTGCAGAAGAAAATAAAGTTGACGTTGGATTTTGAATAGAAAGAGAGATGCTTTATGAAATGCTATTTCCCGACAACAACGCTTAATTTCGACAGTATTTTGTCGTCACAGTTGATTTCGCCTGCGGGTATGTATCGACCCGATACGCTATGGTGGAATAGATTTGAGTCGGTTGTGGGGCAACGCAAAGATTCGATTGTCCTATATAACAAGATACCGACTTGGACTATAAACGATCCAGACCGGGACAATTATCCTCTTGTTGTCGAGATCGACAAGTCGTTCTCAAAGGGACAGAAGCAAGAGTATGTTCTGGAAAAGACTATCAAGGCAGTCGTCGTGACGGTTCCGATCTCTTTCACGGCGCTTGAGCTTGAACAAGGAAAGGTTCGGTTCCTGTTTCGTAATGCAGAAGAAATGGAGCGGATGCTCATAAAGGCATCTACGAGCGTTGCCGAGTGCAAAGTGGTGAACTCGATTCGGTTTGACTTTCCGAATGCATTTTCCATCTTGCCCAAAGGGAAGATGATCTCGTTAGAGATGGTGGCTGATAAACTCGCAAAAGCTCTTGCTGAAACACCAGAAGTCGAGACGTTAGAATATCCGGGTGAGCTTGTAAGGGAAGAGCGTGAGCGAGGGGCGGAGTTGGGATATCAAGTAGGAAGGTATGCCAAATCGCTACGCGCTGGATCGTTTGTGGATGCGTTTCGTGTGCCTTTGTCATACGCTGAGTGGAAGGAGAAAATTCTGCCTGAACCATTTGCCGCGATTTTGGATTACCTTTGCTCTCGTCCAATTCAGCATTGGGATCCAAATCGGGTTGCGATAGTGGCGTTTTGTCGCGAACGATGGGGTGATTGTTTTAAGGGGAAGAAAGTTGCAGGAAAAGAAGTTCTTGAGGGGACTTCTCTTCATGCTTCTTTGCAGGCAATCGCAAGGCATTGGGCAAGTCCTGAAGAAGCATATCGAATCTCAGGCGAAAAGGATCCGTATATGCAGGCTTTTGCAGCGTTTCTTGAATGTGGAACGCAGGCTGGAAGGTATCCGCGATTTGCGAGGGAGAATTTGCTCAAGAACCCTGAATTCTTGCTCTCGCTTTATGGGGCACTTGTCGGTTATACATCTTTTTCAAGAGTTCTTCTTGATAATAAAATGTATCTTCCGCCGCCGCCGCAACCTAAAGTCGTTGAACCGTCTGGCGAGTACGCACGTCAGAGTGATGGTGGAGTCAACCAGAGAGATCATGCCGAAGTGCGTCGAAAGGATGGCGAGACTCAAAAAATCAAGAGCCAAGCTGCCGAGATTCCGCAGCCGGGGTCTGGTGGACTTCTTGGGAATATGGTTGAAGGAATTGTTAACCGAATTTTGCCCAAGACGAAAAAGACAGGTGGGCAAATGTCCTTGTTTGACTATGCTGACAATGCGCCGACCGAAGTGTTGGTGAAGGATAAGGATCTTCTTGTATGCGATGAGAATCTTTGTGCCGACGTGGCCAAGGAGTTCGCAATAATGGGCGGGCAACGTATGCAGAAATTGACATGCGCTATTCAGGATTTCTGCAGTGCATATACGAACGGGTATTATGGCCAAAATCCCCGAAAATACAGGCAGACGAATCCTGATCTTATTGATCATATGATGCGTTGTTTTAAGTCCGTCAAAACGCGGGCCGTAAACTTTGAGTGGCTCAATGAGGATGAAGAGAATACGTTTGTAACGTTTTTGGAGAATCGATACAAGTGCCACAGGAAGTCGCATGACGCGCAATGAAGCAGTCAGAGACAAAGAATACGCTTGAGCCGGTGATTTTGTCCGCGAGTCGCTCGACGGACATTCCGGCTTTTTATTCGGCATGGCTGATGGAGCGGCTTAAGGCGGGCTATTGTAATTGGGTTAATCCGTTTAACCGGGAGACATATCGGGTGTCGTTTGAGGACACTCGAATGATTGTGTTTTGG
>JAZRWB010000058.1:0-5121 GCA_045599445.1 Kiritimatiellia bacterium
CTAGTATGGAGATTGCGAAGTCCATACTTGGAGATTTGCATGTCCATATATGGACATTTGCCCTTTCCAGAGGCGATTCAAAAAAGTCCGCCACGAGTGTGGCGGCGAACGCCAGCGGTATCGTTCGCGTCGTCCCCACCGGCGTCGCCAACTTCAACGACGTCATCGCCGACGTCCTCGAGGCGGTTCCGGGAACGGAGTCGCGCTTCAGGATGATCTGGGCGGAGACGATTCGGGTCGCGCTTCAGCACGCCCTCGAAGGCGAAACGGTCGATCTCGGCGGCGTCCGCATCCGGCTGCACATTCCCGAGTCGATGGACTACGAGGATTCGCCGTTCGACGCGAAGTCGAACACGCTCGTCGTCGAGGCGTACGCCGACGCGGAACTCGCGGACGCGTTCGCGAACGTACTTCCGAGGAAGCTCACCGCCGAGGCGGTCAAGGCGGCGGTCAAGTTCTCCAACTTGATGGACGTCGAGACCGAGGAGTTCTTCGACCGACGCCGAAATCACCTCCGGTGACACCGGTTTCTGGCCGGACGACTACGAGTATCCCGACGGCGAGTGGGACGAGGAAGGTCGCACCGTCAAGTTGAGGGTCGTGAAAGCCGACGGAACTTCCGCCGAGCGTCGCGTCTACCTCGACGACGGCGAGTAAGGCGGGGAAATGTAGAACGTAGAGTGTTGAATTTACAGTTTTAAATTTGACATTCTGCGTTCTACATTACTCCGATATTGATTTTCCTCCCAATATAGGTTATAATTCGCGAAGTATTCTCGAAGGAGGACGACATGGAAGACTTGCAAGCACTTTTGGAGAAAATCAACCGCGAAGGCGTCGAGAAAGCCGAAGGTGCGGCGAAGGAAATCATTGCCGAGGCGAATGCCAAAGCCGCCGCCATTATAAAGAGCGCGCGCGAGGACGCCGCCGCGGCTAAAGCCGAAGCCGAAAAGGCCGCCGCCGATTATGCCGCTCGCGCCGCCGAAACTGTGAAGGAAGCCGCGCGCGACGTCGTTCTCGGGGTAAAGGACGCGATTACCGCTTCGCTGGAAAAACTGCTTGCGAAAGACGTGGAAAAGGCGCTCGCCGACGAAGCTACCGCGAAATCGCTCGTCGAAGGCGCGATCAAGGATCTTACGGGCAAGGGCGAAATCGTCTGCGGCCCCAAGCTCGCGAAAACTCTCGCCGCCCAACTCGCGCTCAAGGACAATTTTACCCTCGTGACCGACGAGACCGTCGAAAGCGGCTTTACGATTCGGCTCGACGGCGGACGCGTCGAACACGCCTTTACCGCCGAGGTAATCGCCGGCGAGCTCGCCAAGCGTCTTCGTCCCGATCTCGCCGCGCTGGTGAAGTAATGCCGATCGACTACATAGTTTCCTCTTTGCCCACGCTCGCGTTCGACCAGGCCGCTCCCCTTTCCAAGGCCAAATTCGAAGAGCGTTGCGGCGGCGAGGAAACCATTCGTCAAATTCTCGAAGAAAGCGGCTGGCGAGATATCGAAACTCAACTTAAAAACGCGATTGCCGAAGCGCGAGGCGGCGAGGCCTACAAGCGTCCGGCGAGCGGCTGTTCGCTTTACTGGAAGAATCGCGCGCTCGCCTGCTTTCAGGAGAAGAACGTCGCGAGACGCGAGGAGCTGCTCGACCGCATTTGGTGGGACGCGGCCGGCGAGCTTACGCCCTCGGCCTCGCCGCTCGGCAAGGGTGCGCTCGCGACCTACGCGATTCGGCTCGAAGTCGCGCTCAAGCGCGAGAAGATTTCCAAGGACAAAGGTAACGAGGCGTTCGATCGCCTCACTGCGGAGACGAAGAGATGACAACTACCGGTAGCATCGTCGGCGTAAACGGCAACATGATCACCGTCCGCTTCGACGGCGCGGTCGCCCAAAACGAGGTCGGCTACGCAATTTGCGGAGAGAAGCGGCTTATGGCCGAAATCGTGCGCGTTCGCGGAACGCGGTGCGATATGCAGGTTTTCGACGCGACGACCGATCTCATGGTCGACGACAAGGTCGAGTTCACGGGCGAGCTCCTCGCCGCCGAGCTCGGGCCGGGTATGCTCGGCCAGGTGTACGACGGCTTGCAGAACCCGCTCGCGGAGCTCGCGAAGGAAGCGGCGAAGATTTCCAAGGACGCGGAGTTCTTCCTCCAGCGCGGCATGTACCTGAAGGGACTCGACCGCACCCGCAAGTGGGACTTCCACCCCACGGCGAAAGTCGGCGCGCGCATCACCGCGGGCGAGGAACTCGGCTGGGTTACGGAGGGCATCTTCCACCACAAGATCATGGCGCCCTTCTCGCTCAAGGGCGCGTGGACGGTAAAGACGATCGCAAGCGCCGGCGACTACACGGTCGAAAACGAAATCGCCACGCTGGAAGCGAAGGATTCCGCCCAAAAAGTCGTTTCCGTGACGATGATGCAGCGTTGGCCGGTCAAGGTTCCGATCAAATGCTTCGTCGAGCGGCTCGAACCGACCGAGACGCTGGAGACGACGGTGCGCACCATCGACACCTTCTTCCCAGTCGCCGTCGGCGGAACCTATTGCATTCCCGGACCCTTCGGCGCGGGCAAGACCGTCTTGCAGCAGACGACGGCGCGTTACGCGAAAGTCGACATCGTCATTTCCGCCGCTTGCGGCGAACGCGCGGGCGAGGTCGTGGAGACCTTGAAGGAATTTCCCGAACTTACCGACCCCAAGACCGGCCGCTCGCTCATGGAGCGCACGATCATCATCTGCAACACCTCGTCGATGCCGGTGGCGTCGCGCGAGGCCTCGGTCTACACCGCGGTCACGCTCGCCGAGTACTTCCGCCAAATGGGGCTTAACGTCCTCGTCCTCGCCGACTCCACCTCGCGCTGGGCGCAGGCGATGCGCGAACTTTCCGGACGACTCGAGGAAATCCCCGGCGAAGAGGCGTTCCCCGCCTATCTCGAAAGCCGCATCGCCGCTTTCTACGAACGCGCGGGCCGCGTCAAGCTAAAAGGCGGCGAAATCGGCTCGGTGACGATCGGCGGCACGGTCTCGCCCGCGGGCGGCAACTTCGACGAGCCGGTGACGCAGGCGACCTTGAAGGTCGTGGGCGGCTTCCACGGACTCAGCCGCGCGCGTTCCGACGCGCGTCGCTATCCCGCAATCGACCCGCTCGACAGCTGGAGCCACTACCGCTCGGTGATCGAGCAAGATCGCGTCGAAAAGGCGCGCGCGATTCTCCGCAAGGGCAACGAAGTCGGCCAGATGATGAAAGTCGTCGGCGAAGAGGGAACTTCCCTTTCCGACTTCACGACCTATCTCAAGGCCGAGTTTTTGGACGCGGTCTATCTTCAGCAGAACGCCTTCAGCGAAACCGACGCGACGACCCCGATCGAGCGCCAGCGGGAGATGTTCGACGTGGTGGAAAAGGCGCTCCTCGCCACCTACCGCTTCACCACCAAGGACGAAACGCGCCGCTTCTTCATGGAGGTGCAACAGACGTTCATCGACTGGAACGACAAACCCTCGTCCTCGCCGGAGTTCGCGGCTACTAAGCGGGCTTTGATGGACAAGATCGAAGGAGCAAGCGATGTTCAATAACAAGGTCTATCACAAGATCGACGCGCTCTCGGGCAGCGTCGCCACGCTTCGCGCCGAGGGCGTGAAGTACAACGAGATCGCCGAGATCGAGTCGCGCGCGGGCGTTTCGCTCGCCCAGGTCATCAAGCTCGACGGCCCGAACGTCACCTTGCAGATTTTCTCGGGCGCGCGCGGCGTCGACACGTCGGCGAAGGTGCGCTTCCTGGGCGAGACGATGAAGGTCGCCTTCTCGGACGCGCTGCTCGGACGCGCGTTCACCGGCTCCGGCGAGCCGCGCGACGGGGGACCGGCGATTCGCGAGAATCCTTCGCCCATCGGCCAGCCGTCGGTCAATCCGGCGAAGCGCATCATGCCGAAGGAGATGGTGCGCACCAACATCCCGATGATCGACCTGTTTAACTCGCTCGTAAAGTCGCAGAAGCTGCCGATTTTCGCGCGCGCCGGCGAACCGTACAACGAGCTACTTTCGCGCATCGCGCTGCAAGCCGACTCCGACGTCATCGTCATCGGCGGCATGGGGCTCAAGTACGACGAGTACCTGAAGTTCCGCAACACGCTCGACAAGTCGGGCGCGCTCGCGAAAACGGTGATGTTCGTCCACACCGCCGCCGATCCGACGGTGGAGTGCATGCTCGTTCCCGACGTCTCGCTCGCGGTCGCGGAAAAGTTCGCGCTCAAGGGCAAGGACGTGCTCGTGCTTTTGACCGATATGACGAGCTTCGCCGACGCGATGAAAGAGATCGCCATTACGATGGAGCAGATTCCCTCGTACCGCGGCTATCCGGGCGACCTCTATTCACACCTTGCGAGCCGCTACGAGAAGGCCGAGGGTTTCGTCGGCGCGGGCTCGATTACGATCCTCGCCGTGACGACGATGCCGGGCGACGACGTCACACACCCCGTCCCCGACAACACGGGCTACATTACCGAGGGCCAGTTCTATCTCCGTGGCGGGCGCATCGAGCCGTTCGGCTCGCTCTCCCGCCTCAAGCAGCAGGTGAACAAGACTACGCGCGAGGACCATCGCACCGTCATGGACGCGATGATCAAACTCTACGCGCAGTACAAAGAGACGGTCGAGAAGCAGTCGATGGGCTTTCGGATGTCCGCGTGGGATCAGAAACTCCTCCGTTACGGCGCGGCGTTTGAGCGCGAGATGATGGATCTCAAGGTTAACATCCCGCTTGAGGAGGCGCTCGACCTCGGTTGGAAGATTCTTGCCGATTCGTTTGAGAAGGCCGAAGTCGGCGTTCCCTCCAAGCTCGCCGACATGTTCGCCCACACCGCCGCCGACCCGACGGTCGAGTGCATGCTCGTGCCCGACGTCTCGGTCGCCGTCGCCGAGAAGTTCGCCCTCAAGGGCAAGGACGTGCTCGTCCTCCTCACCGACATGACCTCGTTCGCCGACGCGATGAAGGAAATCGCCATCACCATGGAGCAGATTCCCTCCAATCGCGGATATCCCGGCGACCTCTATTCCCAACTCGCCTCGCGTTACGAGAAGGCGGTGGACTTCGACGGAGCGGGCTCGATTACCATTCTCGCGGT
>JAZRWB010000059.1:0-26250 GCA_045599445.1 Kiritimatiellia bacterium
GCACCGTCAAGTTGAGGGTCGTGAAAGCCGACGGAACTTCCGCCGAGCGTCGCGTCTACCTCGAGCAGTAGTTGAAGTTGTAGTGAATAGTTGTAGTTGTAGAAAGGATGAAAATTCCACTCTACCACTACAACTTGATACTACGACTACAAGGAGCGGAGGCAACCCCTCCGCTCTTTTTTACTTTACCACGGAGCGACGATGAAAAAGCCCTGTTCGCCGGGCGCGGAAACTTCGACCTTGTTAGTCGAAACCGGCGTCCACTCCACGGATTTGCCGAGCGAAGGCGCACGGCTGACGACGACATCGAGCGTCGCCTTGCCGCCCGTAACCTCGATGGCCGAAAAACCGTCCGCCTTCACGAATCCAATCGCCGCACTGGTGAACTGATCTCGCGTAAGCCCGTTAATGTTCGTAAGAGCGGGAAGCGACTTAACGAGCGCCTCCGTGCTTTCCACATCTTCGCCCTTAACGAGTTTAGTGATTCCCTTCGTGATCTCCGCGCTCTCCGTCCACGGCATCGACCCGACCGCGCCCGCGCCTTTGATGACGAGTGTATCGCCGCCGCTTATGTAGGCCGTAACCTCGCGCCCCGCCTCGCCGACTTTCCACGGATTCGCCTCGCTGCCCGCAAGCGCCTCGTAAACTTTCTCGCCCTCGAACCAAGTCGAGACGACCTTGGTCTTGTGGATATCGGTCGCCGAACAGGCGAGCACATCCTGATTGGCAAGCACGAAGTCGGCCCACTTCCCGACCTTGATGCTTCCGCGCTCGTTCTCCAGCCCCAGCTGCCACGCGCCGTTGATCGTCAGCGCCTCAAAGACCTGCTCGCGCGTAGCAAATTCCTGCTCATCATACGGCAAAGTCAATTCGCCGATCGAAGAATCCGCTATCTGCCCGGTAATGGCAATTTCCATAATCCCAAACGGGTCTTGCGGACAAGGAATATTCGCCGGGAAGTCCGAATGGCTGGAGACCTTGACACCGGCGTCAAAGAAGGACTTCATCGGATAAGCGTGCTTAATGTATTCATCGTCCAGGAACTCCGCAAATTGCTCGTCAACCTCCTCACCATTGGCCACATGCCAGGTGAAGCCGGCGGTGCAGGCAATGTTGTTGTCGGCAAAGCGCTGGAAATCCTCCTTGCGCACATTGCGAAGATGCACGAGACAGTTGCGATGCGTGCCGTCGCCGCCCTGAATGTAGGCATCCGTCGTTTCCGTGATCGCGGCATCTCCCATGACATGGGTATGCACGGTCAGTCCCTTGGCGTTGCACTTCGCAGTAATGTCGGCGAGACGATCTACGGCCCAAAAGCTCTTGTAATCCGTGCCGTCCTTGTAGGGCTTGGAGAGTGCCCCAGTCTTGGTCTCCACGACGCCATCCATGAAGATCTTCAGATATTCCGGCAGGACATGCCTCGTCCCGTATGTCTCCTTAAGCGAGGCGAGACACTCGATCTCACTGGTCATGTCCGTCTGCCATGGCTCCACCTCATAGGTCATCGGGAGGACAAGCTTGAGCACGCCATTGGTATCCATGCGGTGCGCGGCCTCATAGAGCTTCCTCGGATGCAGCATGTTACTCCACCCCTCCATCGCGATGGTATATCCCGTGGAGAGCAAAAGTTCCTGAGACACACGCATGGTGGTTTCCGCTACCTCATCATCGACGATTTCGTCCGCGTTGATTCCACCCATGCGCGTCAGATACCCCGTGACACGCTCATCCACGTATCCGGTGGGGTGGCCGCTGTCATCCAACTCCAGGAGGCCTCCGTCAATTTTCGTGATCAGCACATTGCCATCGCCGTCAATGATGCCGCATCGCTTCAGGCATTCCGAGTTGCAGAAGGCACTGTGCCCGGCCTGATCGAAGATCACCGTCGATACCCCGTGCGTGACCTTATCAAGGTCTGCCAGCGTCGGTTTCTTCGTTATCCTGAGAGCGATGATGCTCCAACCAAAGCCGAACAGGGACTGCTTTCCGGCCTCCGCCGCATCACGCGCTGCCTTATCAATCTTTCGCAAGACCGTATCCGTATCATCCTCAAGCGCAAACACCACCCCGCCCTTCATGTTGTCCAAGCCGAACTTCATGGTGTAGTGCGAGTGTCCGTCGGTACAGCCGGGCATTACCATACCCTTGCCGCGATGATCGACGATCTGGGTGGTGCCGCCGATCCACGCCGCCGCGCCTTGCTCGTCGCCGACATAGACGTACTTGCCGTCCTTGATGGCAATGGCCTCGGCAATCGGATTATCCTTCTCGGCCGTACGAATCGTACCGTACACCACGGTATCGGCGAGCGGATTGCCAATGCGAAAAAGCGCTCGCATCCTCTCCATCACCACCGTCTCGTCCATGTTCGACGCGACTTGGTAGCAGCGGTTGCTGGATGGATCGGGCGTGAAAATCGTCTTGCCATGCTCATCCACCGAAATCCCGCCTTTCTCCGAAAGCGGCGCGAGCGTCTCGCCCTCGATAAGCGGCAATACCGTCATCGGATCCCAAAGACGGTTCAAGACTCCAGACGGCGGCTCCGGCCAGCGCTCATAAATGGCGCGAAGCACCGGATTCGGCGTACCAAGCGGGAAGTCCGCGAGAACGTCATTCGGCTTGTATTCCAACTTAAGCCCTACCTCCCATGGACTCACGATAACCGGCGTCGGCCACTCTTCGAGAACCTTTTTCGCCGCTTCCGGATCTCCCGCCGCGTTGTATTCCGCACCATCCGTACCAGTCGGCGCCGACGCAGGATCGAAGCATCCGACCATAATGCGAAGCTCCTTCACCTTCGCCTCGATAAGCTCAAGCCCTGTGGACTGAATACCATCACCCCCGTAATTCAGCCCCGACTCCATCAGCCCCTTCAAGTTGGCGAGAAATCCCGTCGAGCAGATAATGACCGACTTATCCGGCGCGTCCTTAAGGAGCCGACGGTAGAGGGAAACCGCGTCCGGGAGAGATGCGAGTTGTTCATCGGTACGATTCGTCGGCATCAGCAATCCGACATTCGCGACGTCGTTCGAGTAGATTAGCGTCCAATATGGGTTAAGCACCCGCTGCGGCAGGCGATCTTCCGCCAACGGTTCCGACTTCCCGAGCGGCAGGTCGCCGAGTCCAAGCGAAGCGAGATATCGATCGGCGAACTTGAGGAACTCGCCCTCCTCCTCGGAATCGCTCTTGTCGGGACGATTCATCATGACCGCCATGAGCGCGAGCTTGCCTTCACGATGCATCCGCGATGCGAGATCGACCGTAAAAAGATCATCCATGCACGATCCGAGATCCGTATCGAGAATGATGCGCGGCTTGCCGACTGCGGCGAGTGAGGCGTAGAACTTCGAGGTATGGTAGAACGCGACTTCCCTAAACGTCGAGTGCTTCCACTCTCTACCTCCAACTTCGTCCTCCACCTCTTCTCTGACCGGCCATTCATGGTCGGAGGTGTCTTCAATGAATCCTTCCACGTTGACGTTCTCCAAGGTCGCGACCGAATTCGCTCCTGCAGCGGGCATCTCGATGACGCCGGCGTGTGCGAGCTGCGCGGGCGTAATCACATCGGTTTCGGCAATGTCAAATACATTCGTACAAATCCCGTTAACCAGCTCAATCGCCCTCGGACTATTCTTGATCTTCTCGTTCAACGACCAGAAGCCGGCTTCTTGGACAAGGGCTCCACGAAGCTCCTCGTAATTCTCGACATCAAGCGTCGATTCCGCAAAGAACGAATCGGAAGACGAATAGTAATTGATCGTTCGCGGCAGATTGGCGAAGCGTCCGTCCGCTTCGAAGTCCTTGCCGGCAATCTCCGCGTCAAGCATCACGAACTTCGTGTAATCAAGACCGTAATCCTTGATTGCGGACGAAATAAGCACATTGCCGAGGCCATGTCCGACAAGAATCTTTTCGCCCGGCAACTTCTCGCACGCTTCCGCGAACGGCTTCGCCGCCGCAAAGGCGTTCTCGACGTTGACGAAGTAGTTCGGGGTGATGTTGACGCCAAGGATATCGAACTTGATCTGCGACCGATCGCCGCGCCACTCTACGGCCGTAAACCTCGCGTCCGAGCCGGACTGATAGAGCTTCTTGTAGAACTCCGCCGCATTGCCGCGCGCCTCTTCATGGTTCATGTTGTACCCGTGAACGAATACGAAGTGACGAGAGTCAGTCGAAGGTGAAGGCGGAAGTCGAACAGCGGAATTTTCCCGCAGATTCATCCAGTCGTAGAGAGATTCGACGTTTGCCACGGCAAGGTTCAGCGTCACTTCGACGTGGTCGTCGCTGCCGGACTTCTCGCCGCGAAGCGTGAGGCCGCCTTCCGCAAGCGCGGCACCTTCGATCAGAATGACGCCCCTGCCCTCGTTGCTCTCATTCGAGAAGAAGCCATCCGGCAGCTGCTTAACATCGTCCTCCGCAAGGTTCTCGACCGCCGCCTTGTATAGCGGCGTCTCGCCGTCGAAGCCCCGGACGTCCTTCGTGTGGAAGTCGCCCGCGTTGTCGGCTCTGAGCGTGGTAAAGACGGCGTTAACGGACTTCGAGCTCAACTTCCAGTCGTAATTTACCCAACCATCCACACCGGTCACGTCCACGAGCACGGGGAAGAAGTCGAGAAGATCGCAGCGTCCGTTGACGATGTCGTCCTCGCAGTCCTTGTCGTTGCCCTCGCCACTCGGGACATCGTGCAGAGCAAAGTTCGTATCGCCCTTGCCCTCATCGGCTTTCGCACCCTCAGCATCGTCGTCATCATTGAGCCAAATGGTAAACGTCTCGCCTTTCGCCAGCCGCTCGTAGTCGACATCGTTGATCTTCCCGTCGCGATTGTAGTCCGGCACGAGACGCGGACCGCTCACCGCCGCCGCCGCCACCATCGCACTCATCGCGCCAACCGCCAGCATCAGTAGCTTTTTCATGAGTTTAGCTCCTTTAAGTTTTCGGCAATCGATCGAGCGCGGCGGCGATTTCCGCGTCGGTCGGGATGTAATCTTCCATCGTCCCGTCGTTGAATCGCGCATAGCTCATCATATCGAAATATCCCGTTCCGGTAAGTCCGAATACAATCGTCTTCGTCGCTCCCTCCTCCTTGCACCGCAGCGCCTCTTCGACGGCGGCACGAATCGCATGCGCCGATTCCGGCGCGGGCAACGTTCCCTCGGTGCGCGCGAAAAGCGTGGCGGCGGAGAAAACGTCCGTCTGACGAACGGAGCGCGCTTCGATAAGGCCTTGGTTCAACAGTTCCGACAAGGTCGAGCTCATACCGTGGTAGCGAAGTCCGCCGGCATGCGAGGCGGAAGGCATGAAATCCGCGCCGAGCGTGTACATCTTCTGCAAGGGACAAACCTTGCCCGTATCGCAATAATCGTAGGCGTAGCGTCCGCGAGTAAGCGTAGGACAGCTCGCCGGCTCCACGGCGATAAAGCGATAATCGTTTTCGCCGCGCAGCTTTTCGCCCATAAACGGCGCGATAAGCCCCGCGAGATTCGAGCCGCCGCCCGCGCATCCGATAATTACGTCCGGCTTTTCGCCGAGCTTTTTGAGCGCCGATATCGTCTCCAAGCCGATAATCGACTGGTGGAGGCAAACTTGATTGAGAACGCTCCCCAGTAAATACCGCGCGTTCGGCAATTTGGTAGCGCGCTCGACCGCTTCGGAAATCGCGCAACCGAGCGAGCCCTGCGTCCCGGGATGCTCGGCGTTGATCCGGCGGCCGATTTCAGTGGAAAGCGAGGGAGACGGCGTTACGTCCGCGCCATAAGTCCTCATTACCTCGCGCCGAAACGGCTTTTGCTCGTAGGAACACTTCACCATATAGACGTGGCACTTAAGCCCGAAAAACGCACTCGCCATCGAAAGCGCCGTTCCCCACTGCCCCGCGCCGGTCTCCGTCGTCACGTCCGAAACGCCTTGTTCCTTGGCGTAGTAGGCCTGGGCGATGGCGCTGTTGAGCTTGTGCGAGCCCGAAGTGTTGTTGCCCTCGAACTTGTAATAGATTTTCGCGGGAGTATCGAGCGCCTTCTCCAAAAAATAGGCGCGAACGAGCGGAGAGGGCCGATACATGCGATAAAAGTCGCGTACGGGCTTGGGGATGGGGATATACGGCGTAACCTCGTCCAACTCCTGTTTTACGCACTCGCGGCAAAATACCCGCTCCAACTCCTCGGCGGTGCAAGGTTTGTGCGTTTGCGGATTCAATAGCGGCGCGGGTTTTTGCGCCATATCGGCGCGAAGATTATACCAAGATTCCGGAAGTTCGTCTTCCGTAAGATACGTCTTATAGGGAATTTCCATCATTTGAGCGTCCTTAATCACGAATCATTGTTCGTATTATACCATACTTCTTAAGCTCGGACGCCATCCAAAGCGTAGCGCCGCTATTTTCTTGCCGATCGAGCGAGGGTAAGGCAATAGACCGTCTTCGCGCCGGCCGACTTCAGGACTTTGGCGCATTCCGAGAGCGTCGAGCCGGTAGTCATAATGTCATCGACGAGCAGGACGGTCCGAGCCGAAAATCGTCCGCGAAGAGCGAACGTGCCGATGACGTTCTTTCGCCGCTCATCTTCGCTCAAGGAACTTTGGCGCGCGGGCGAGCCGACGCGTTTTAAGAGTTTTCGATAGGGTTTGTGAAGGCGACGAGCGAGCGCAACGCCAAGGATCTCGCACTGATTGTAGCCGCGCACAATCCGCCGCGTCAGCGCAAGCGGCACGGACGAAACCACGTCAATCTCCTTTAAATTGAAGCGCACCATCGCCATCGCTTCCAATAAGTCGACGAAATCCGTCTTGAGGTGCAACGCTTCGCGGAACTTGAAGCGATTCACGAGGGAGCGCGCCTCGCCCTCGAAGAAGAGCGCCGAGCCCGTGCGATCGAACGCGGGACGCCGCTCGCGGCACTCCTGACAAAGATACTCGCCCTCGAATCCCGCCGCCTCGCGTCCGCACTTCTGGCAGAGTCCGCGCGCGGGCGTCAGGGAAAGGCGATTCAGGCAATCGGAACAAAGGTAGCGCCCGGGGCGATCCACCGGGCGCATGCAGATTTCACAGGCGCGAGGCCAAATGAAATCGAGAAGGTTCACTTCTTCAGGAGGTTTGCGGGGTATTCGCCCGCGTCCACCAGCTTCTGAATCTCGCCGACCACGAAGGGCTTGTCCTCGCGATAGGTAACGCCGAACCACGACGAATCGGTCGGCAGAACCTTGCAAGCCGCCTTTCCTTCCTTGATCAGCTCGTCGACGACGAAGGGAATGTACCATTCGCTCTTCATCTCCGTTCCCCGCGCTTCGAGGAACTTGACGAAGCGGTCTTCGAGTTCCGTGAAGAGCTTGGGCGTAAAGCCCCAGCAGTTCATCGAAACGCGCGCATCGAGCGGAACCTTGACGGGGTTCGCCTCGTCCTCGCGATTCTCCGCGGCATCGCCCGCCTTGACGAGCTTGGTCATTTCGGTAACGCCCTTGAGCGTGCCGTCCGCGGCGATATCGCAGATTCCGCGCGCGACCGAGCCGTTCTCGGAAAGCGTCAGCGAAAGCTTGTAGCCGACCATCGCGAAATTAAGCGCATCGGGATCGACCGAGGAAAGATACGCGCCCAACTTCGCCATCGCGTCGCGCCCGTAGAAGTCGTCGGCGTTGATGACCGCGAACGGGGTTTTCACGACATTTCGCGCCGCGCGGACGGCGTGCGCCGTACCCCACGGTTTCGTCCGGCCTTCGGGGAACTTGAAGGGAGCGGGGAGATCGTTGAAGTCCTGGAAGCAATAGTCGATATCGACGAGCCCCTCGTACTTCTTGCCGACCTTCTCCTTGAACTCCGCCTCGAAGTCGTGGCGAATGATGAATACGACCTTGCCGAATCCGCCGCGAATCGCGTCGAAAACGGAATAGTCGAGAATCGCCTCGCCGCTCGGGCCGACCGGATCGACCTGCTTAAGACCACCGTAACGCGAGCCCATGCCCGCCGCCAATACTACCAACGTAGGTTTCATTTTGCCTCCTTGATTATGCTGGTGCAGGCCTTGAGGATGCCCGCAACATTCGCGAGATCCGCCGGCACGATCATCGTGTTGTTGGTCTTCGCGAGGTTTCCGAACTGAGTTAAATACTGCTGGGCGAGCTGCATGTTGATCGTGTCCTTGCCGCCGGGAGCGTTCAGCGCCTCGGCGACCGCGCGAATCGACGCGGCCTGCGCGTCGGCGACGATGGTGATTTCCTTCGCCTTGCCCTCGGCGCGGTTGATCTTCGACTGACGCTCGCCTTCCGACTCGGCGATCATCGCGCGCTTTTCGCGCTCGGCGCGCATCTGCTTCTCCATCGCGTCGCGAATCGACTGCGGAGGCGTGATGTTCTTGATTTCGTAGCGCGTGACCTTGATGCCCCACGGATCGCTCGCCTTGTCGACGGCGGCGACGATCGCCGCGTTCACCGACATGCGCTCCTCGAAGGAGCGGTCGAGGTCGAGCTTGCCCATCTCCGAGCGCATCGTGGTCTGGGCGAGCTGGGTCGTCGCGAAGAGGTAGTTGCCGATGCCGTAGCTCGCCTTCGCCGGATCCATTACCTGCATATAGAGGATTCCGTCCACATCCACGGCGATGTTGTCCTTGGTGATGCACTGCTGCGGCGGCACGTCAATCGCCTGTTCCTTGAGCGTGTGGCGATAGGCGACGCGGTCGAGGAACGGAATCAGGATGTGGAAGCCCGCGTCCAACGTGCAACGGTACTTGCCGAGTCGCTCGACGATGTAGGCGGTTTTCTGCGGTACGATTACCGCGGTTTTGAGAATCGCGACGAGCGTAATGAACGCGATAATCGCGAAGAATATCATGGGACCGGTCATTTTAGTTTTCCTTTCTTATTCGGTAGATAAGCGCGTAATTGACGGGGATTACGACCATCGTCAGAACCGTCGCAAAAGCGAGGCCCACCATAATCGTAACCGCCATCGCCGAGTAAAAGGCGTCCGCGACAAGCGGGAGCATCCCGAGCACCGTCGTAAGCGAAGCGTTGACCACGGGGCGAAGACGCGAGACGCCCGCTTCCACGACCGCGCGATAGGGCGTTAGCCCGCGCTCCAGATTGGCGGCGATTTCGTCCATGAGGACGATCGCGTTTTTAACCTGCATGCCGACGAGCGAAAGGAAACCCAAAAGCGCCATGAAGCCGAAGGGCTTGTCGAAAACGAGAAGTCCCGCGACGACGCCGACGACAATTAACGGCAAGGTCATGAAGATCACCGCCGTCTTCTTGAAGGAGTTGAAGAGCATCAGTACCACGATCACCATCGCCGCCAAAATCGGAATGAACGTCGGCACGAGCTGTTCGTTCGCCTCGTTCGAGCTTTCGTATTCGCCGCCCCATTCGCGCACGTATCCCGCCGGGAACTCCGAGGCGAGCTTTTCGAGTTTGGGCATCACGCCCGCCAACGCCTCGGTCGCCGTCAGTCCTTCCACGGGATTGCACTTCACCGTCAGACAGAACTTGCGGTCGCGCCGCTTGAGCGTCCGCTCCTCGCTCGTCGAATCCATGCCGTCCAGCACCTGCGCAATCGGCACGGAAAGTCCGAAGCGATCCGACCAGGCCCACGCCGAAAGGAGATCGTCGCGCTCCGATTTCGGCGAGCGCAGAACTATCGGTAGCTGCTCGTCGCCTTCAAGATAAACCCCGATCGGCAACCCCGCCGTCGCTACGCGCAAGGCCCGCGCCACGTCGGCGCGAGAAAGTCCGAGTTTGCGCGAGCGGGTCTCCGAGACCTTCGGCTCCGCCAATTCCACGCGGTTACGCCAATCGCTTTGGACTTCCTTCAGATTGCGGTCGGCGGCGAGAACGGCCAGCGCCTTTTCGCCAAGCTCGCGCAACACCTTCGGGTCGCGACCCAAGATGCGCATTTGGATTTTCTGCGGATCGCCGGGGCCGAGTACGAAGCGCTGGCACGATACCGTCGCGTCCGGTACGAGCTCCGGCGCGGCCGCTTCGATTTCGGCCATAAGACGGGCGATTTGCAAGTCGCTTTCGACGTCGACGAGGACGAGTCCGTAGGCGGAGTTCGAATCTTCCGGCGTATAGGTCAAAAGGAAGCGCATCGCGCCCGCGCCGGTGAAAGTCGAAGTCCCCGTAACCCCTTCCAGCTTCCGCGCGGCCTCGGCGACCGTCTGGACGCGCTCGTCGGTGTGGCTGACGAACGTTCCCTGCGGCATCCACACGTGCACCATGAACTGCGGACGCGTCGAATCGGGGAAGAAGTTCTGCTTGACGACGCCGAAGCCGATCACGCTCGAAACAAGCAGCGCGATCAAGGCGAAAAGCGTAAAATAGCGGTTGTCGATGCACCACTCGAGGAAGCGTCGATAGGCGCGGAAGAAAAGCCCGCCGTAGGGATCGCCGCCGTCCTTCGTTGACGGCTTCGCCTTGAGAAAACCTTCCGCCAGAAGCGGAGTTACGGTTATCGCGAGCACCCAGCTGAGCAAAAGCGAGATCCCGATTACCAAAAAGAGCGAACGACAGTATTCTCCGGTCGAGTTCTGCGAAGCGCCGATCGGCGCGAAGGAGAGAATCGCAATCGCCGTTCCGCCCAAAAGCGACCACTGCGTCTGGCGAACGACCGCAATCGCCGCCTCGCGCTTCGATTCCCCGCGCTGGGCGGCGACCAGCACCGCCTCGGTAATGACGATCGCATTGTCGACGAGCATGCCGAGGGCGATAATGAACGCGCCGAGCGAAATGCGCTCGAACATAAGCCCCATCGCGTCCATAACGAACACCGTCGCGAGCACCGTAAGTACGAGCACGCCACCGATCAAAAGCCCCGAGCGAATTCCCATCGTAAAGAGCAAGACCGCGATTACGAGGATTACCGACTCGATCAGGTTCTCGACGAAACCGCCGACCGCGATCTTGACGCTCGTCGCCTGATGGGAGATGACGTCCACCTCGATGCCGATCGGAGTTTCCGACTTAAGCTCGCGCATCCGTTTCTCCACCGCCTCGCCCATGGTGATGACGTTGCCGCCCTTCGCGGTCGAGATTCCGAACCCGATGCAAGGCTTGCCGTTGCGCCGAACGATTACCGACGGCTCGTCCGAGTATTCGCGCTCGATGCCGACGACGTCGCGAAGATAGAGGTTTTCGGCGAGCATGACATTGCCGATGTCCTTGACCGAACGGAAGGAACCGCTCGGATGAATGCGAATGGTCTTGTCGTCGACGCGAAGGTCGCCCGCGTTTTCCGGGAGATCCTGGCCGCGAAGCGCGTCGGCGATCATGCTCGGAGTAATTCCGAGAGCGGCGATTTTCGCGCGCGGAATCGTCAAGGTCACGATCTCCGGCAATTCGCCGATAAGATCGATTTTCGCGACGTCCTGGCAAAGCAGAAGTTCCTTGCGGAGGAGTTTCGCGTGTTCCTTGAGCTCCGCGTACGTGTATCCGTCGCCGTAAATCGCGTAGAATACGCCGTACACGTCGCCGTAGTCGTCGTACACGACCGGTCTCGAACAGCCCTCGGGCAACGAGGACGCGAAATCGTTCACCTTGCGTCGAAGCTCGTCCCAAATCTGCGGCAATTCCCGCTCGGTAAAGTGGTCTTCGATTTCGACGAGGACGATGGACTTCCCGGGATACGAGGTCGAGGTTACGTGGCGAACCTTGCCGAGCCGCTGCACCGCCGTTTCAATCGGGTCGGTGACGCGATCGGCGACTTCTTGCGCGGTCGCGCCAGGATATTCGGTCAGCACCTGCGCGCAGCGGATGGTGAACTCGGGATCCTCCAGCCGCCCGAGATTGAAGTAGCTGCGCACTCCCGCAATCGAGAGCGCGAGAACGAGCCCCAGCGTAACCGTGCGCTTTTTAAAGCAGACTTCCGCGAGATTCATCGACGGCGTCCCTCTTAATTGGCGAGCAGCCGCACCTTGCGGCCCTCGGTCAAAACCGACGTTCCGGCGGTAGCGACGCGATCGCCTTCCTTAAGCCCGCTTTTAACGACGAGCGGCTTGTCCTTGAGATGGCAACCGATTTCGACGATACGCCTTTTCGCGACGAAAACGCCGTCCTCGTCGGTCTTCTCGAGCGCCCAGCAGAAATGCGAACCGTCGGCGGCGACGCCGACCGCGGACTCGGGAACGGTAACGCCGCTTTCGGAGGAATCGGCGTAACGATACGCCTCGCCGTCGACCGACAGCGTCGCCGACATCCCCGGCAAAAGCAAGAGGTCTTCCGGCGCGTCCATAATGTAGGTCGCGACGTAGGTCTGGGTCTTCGTATCCGCGGTCGCCGTGTATTCGACGAACTTCACGGGAAACTTGCGATTCGGGAACGAATCGAAGGAAACGCTCGCGCTTTCGCAGACGGAGCGCTCGCCGTTCACCGCCTCGATCTTCTTCGAGACGATGACCAGCGTTTCGGGATAGACGACGTCGATCTTCACCTTCGAAAGATCCTGCACCGAGACGACCGCGACGCCCGGATCGACCATGTCGAGTTCCGAGGCGGGCACATCGGCGACGACACAGTCGAACGGCGCGGTGAGCGCGGTTTCGGAGAGCGCGCGCTTGGCGAGCGCGAGTTGAATATCGGCTTCCTTCGCCAGCGCCTCGGCCTGTGAAAGCTCTTCTTGGGAAATCGCGTTCTTCTTCGCCGCCTCGCGCTTGCGCTCGCAACTCACTCGGCACCGCTCGGCCGCGGTTTCGGCGCGAGCGAGCGCGTCCTCGAAGTCGAGCGGATCGAGCCACGCGAGCTTTTCACCCGCCTTCACCGCCTGACCCTTCGAGACGGGAATGCGCTGGATGCGCCCCGATTGCTTAAAAGCGAGCGTGCGGCTTTCGTTCGCCTTGATCTTTCCGGCGAAAGCGAGATTGGGCAAGGATGCGCCGCTTTTCACCACCACGCTGCGCACGGGACGAATCACGCCCTCGTCGTCGTTCTCCGCCTTCGCGTCCGGCCACAGCCAAATCGCCGCCGCCGCACCGACGAACAAAAGCGCGCCGATGATTTTTCCAAGTGCGTTTTTCATATCGCCTCCACCGTCATCGTAAGATTCTGCTGCGCCGTTACCTTCACATCCGCGCCGACCGGAATCGCCGACGAAGCCGAAGCCGTCCACTCCGAGTCTCCGATTACCACCCTTCCCGTGCGCGGCGGCTCGATCGCCTCCACGACCTTGCCGACGCGGCCGATTGACTCGTGGTCGAAATCGGTTCCGTTCTCGACCTTGGCGCCGAGGAACGTGCGCTTCAGATAACGCCGCAAAAGCGCGATGTAGAGAATCGCGAAAATCGAAAAGGCGGCGAGCTGCCAACTCGCGTCGAACGCCTCGCAAAAAACGAAACGCAACGCTCCGACGCTAATCGCCGAAAGTCCGAAAAAGCAAAGAATGAAGCCGGGGGTAACCAACTCCAGCAGCATGAGAAAAAGCCCCGCGTACACCCAAAGCCAAGCGCAACTCGTCATATCACTCCTTTCGAATTCCGGTTATGGTCGCGCCGGGCAACGACGCGAGAATGTCGTTATTGAGACGATCGTCGTCCATAAGCTTGCGCTGCGAGTCCGCTTCCGTTACCGCGGAACTCGGGCGCGAAGAAGGTTCGCCCCGCATTCCGTTCACATGCTTCAGGAGCTCGTCGATCGTGGCGGTGGTCGCGATGCGCGAAGCGCGGATGAGCGTAAGCTCGATTAGCGTCCGAACCGAAAGGACGTAGCGAAGCTTGTCCTCCATTTCCGCGAGCTGATCGCAAATCCGAAACACTCTGCCCGGTTCCACCGTCTTGGCCTCTTCGACGAGCGTTTTCAGTTGTTCGCCGGTGGCGACGAGCGATTTCGAGTTCGGTCCCAACGCCTGCACGACGACGAGATCGCGGAAGTGCGCGAGCAATTCGCCCGAAAGCCGGCGCATGTTCTTCCCCGCGGAATCGAACATTTCGATCGCCGAAAGGATCGCCGCCGTGTCGCCTTTCAGAATCGCGGCCGCAAGGCCCTCGAGCGCGCTACGCGAAACGAGCCCGAACACTCCGAGCGCGTCCTCCTCGGTCACCTTTTCGCCCTTGAAGGAAACGAGCTGGTCGAGCGACGATAGCGCGTCGCGCATGCCGCCCTCGGCGCCGCGGGCGATCGCCAGAAGCGCGTCCTCCTCGGCTTCGATCTTCTCGTTTTCGCAGACGTATTTGAGACGACTGACGATGTCGCCGGTCTGGATTCGACGCAAGTCGAAGCGTTGGCAGCGCGAGACGATCGTCGGCAGCACCTTGTCGCCCTCGGTCGTCGCGAAGATGAAGCGCACGTACTCCGGCGGCTCCTCCAGCGTCTTCAACATCGCGTTCCAGGCCGCGTTGGAGAGCATGTGGCATTCGTCGATAATGAAAATCTTGTACTTCGAGGATGTGGGCTTGAACTGAACGGATTCGATTATCGGACGAACGTCCTCGACTTTGTTGTGCGAAGCCGCGTCGAGTTCGACGACGTCGAGCGAACGACCCTCGGCAATCTCCTTGCAGTTGTCGCACTCTCCGCACGGCTCCACGCCCTTCGGCGACGTGCAGTTAAGCGCCTTCGCGAAAACACGCGAAAGCGTCGTCTTGCCGATGCCGCGCGGGCCGATGAAGAGATAAGCGTTCGCGACGCGATTCGACTTGATTGCGTTGCGCAATGTGCGGACGACGTGTTCCTGCCCCACGACGTCCTCGAACGTCATCGGGCGATACTTGAGCGGCAATGCGACATGCTTCATTTCTGCCACATTATACCATAAAACCATTTTAGCAGTCCAAACAGATGAACGCCGGTTTTGGCCGCAAATCGTTGCACCGTATGACCGAGCGACATAAGCGGCCAAAACCACCATGTGGTCATATAACGCCTCACAGTCATTCCCTGAGCTTCAATCGCAAGACCGAGTACGCGCTCGTAGACGTGGGCGGGCGAGGTATCGTCCTCGCGTCCGCTCATCGGCGGGAATGCGTCCATGTCGACCTTGCCGACGAGCGCTTTGAGAGCCGATGCACGAACCAGGAACATCGTACCAGCGATAAAATTACCTTTCCGCAAGCACGGATGCTTAAGACCGAGCGTCAATAGCGCCGCCTCCACCTTCCGCCAGTCGATGCCGCTGTAATCGTAAGCGACGCCGAGAACGAGATTGCCGTGCCCGATTGCGCCAATCGACGAATCGCACTCCATCAGCGAAAGCGCAGCGGCGAAGCAACGCGGAGAAGAGACGAAGCGAAGCAACTTCTTGCGCCACGACGCGCCCATGAGCGGCAGGCAGTTCACGACACCCAACAAATCGCGCTTGGTGTGGAGCTTGACGACGTAGTCGAACGCGGAAAGGTCGATTCGATTCAGAACCTCGAAGAATGGCCCGACGTCATAGCCGCGATTTTCAATCAGTCGACAATCCGCGCGAATCCCCGCTTCACGCATTCGCCTTTCCGCTTCGGCAAGCGCCTGCGGATTGGAAGCGGTGGCGAAGACCTTGCAATCGGCGACTTCGACCGCGTTTCTAATCGAGCGCACGAGTTCACCGACGAGTTCGGGATAGTGGAAGTGGACGACGATCGCAATCCGCCGGTCGCGGAAATCGCACTCGCGTCGCCCGAAGGCGAACATGTGGACGACGAGCGCGAACACGGTCAGCGCCTGCGCAACGAGAAACGCAAATACGATGTCGTCGAGCGTGGTGGCGCGCTTGTAGACGTAGACGCTCTTCGCCAGCATAATCGGAAGCGCGTACCAGAGAAAAGCGAAGCGTCCGCGAGCGATGAACGCCATCGTAATCGCGCTCGCGACCGCGAGTAGCGTCGCATTGACCGAAAATAGCGCCATCAAACGCGAAAACGAGACGTAAGGCGACCACTCGGCGCTGACGCTGAGCAAGCGTTCGCCGAAGAGCGAAAGCGCGACGACGACCGCGATTCCGCCGAAAAGCGAAGCAAGCGCGGTCTCCGCAGTCAACTTGCGCGACGCGTCGTCGTCTCCGCCCTTGCCCGCCAAAATCGGCAGCAAAAACGCCGTAAACGCCGCGCCAAGATAAAGCGCGATATCGGAAAAGCGCGTAATCAGATAATATCCGGCGGATTCGAACTCGTCCAGATTGCACCGAACCGCGAGCGCATCGAGATTCGAGGACGAAATCGACGCCACCGCCATAATCGCGAGCGGCCAAGTGTAGCGCCAAATCGCACCGCCGTATTCCTTCCAATAGCGAGCGTACGGAACCGGCGAGACGAGGAACTTCCGCACCGCCAAAAGCGAGCCGAGAATCCCGACCGCAGGCGCCGCGCCTTGCCCGACCATATAGCCGGAAAGCGGACGAAATGGCATGAATACGAGCATCGCGACGAGTCGAAACGGCGCGGCAAGCGCGCTGAGCCAAACGGTCGCCGAAAAGAGCTTGAGCCCGCTCGCCGCATTTACGAACAATCCCTGCACCGACGAGGCGATCGCGACCAATATAAGGAGCAGCGAAAGGCTGCCGTTTTCGATGCGCAAATCCGCGAAGAACCTCGGCAGGACGAAATAGGCGATTAACACCGAAACGAACGAAAACGCCGTCGTCGCGACGAAGGTGTCGCGAATGAGCGACTTCGCCTTGCCGAGCTCGCCCTTTTCGCGAAAAACCGCGATGAACTTCAGAAACGGGATCGAAACGATTGCGAGTGGAAAGCCGATTACGCTTACGATGTTGACGAGCGGCAACACCGCGCCCAATTCCTCCATCGGCACATAGCGCGGCACAATCCACACGCCAACGACGAAGTTGATCGCATCTCCCAGGCGTTGAGCGACGAAAAGCCACAGCGAATACCACCAAAGTTCGCCCAGCCGTTCTCGCAAGTTCTTGAACACGTTCACGCCGCGTTACCTCCGTTTCGAAGGAACTCCCTCGCAACCGCGCCATGCAAACCAAATGGCTCGACACCGGCGGGAAGCGCGACTTTCCCGCCCAGCGAATCATAAGCGAACTCAAAAGCCTCGCGCTCCGACGGAAACTTGAATCTGAAGTGCGTTTCGGGTAACAGCTTCAAAAGCGTCGTATAATAGAAATCCTCACCCAAATGCCTACTTCTCTCGGACATAAAGCGCGAAAAGAAACTCTCCCACTTTCGCGCGGCGTACTCGCAATACCGATGCGACCGCAATGAAAACCCGCCATTAAACGATCCAAACCCAAACGCGTAGCACAGTCTCCGCTTCCAGCCGTCGCAGATAATCGGCGAGCCGATGAAGTCATACTTGCCAAGAAACCGTTCCAGCCCCGAGCGAATCGGGAAACCGTCGTCTTGCACAATCAGCACGTACGAAGTCGAAAAACGCTTGTGCAACGAACGGATGCAATCGAGCGACATCGTCTTTATGTCTCCAAAAACGAGCGATGGCTCGATTTGCGGTTCGACGTCGGGGTTTTGGGCGAGAAAACCCTCCAGCGCCGCAAAGCGATGCGAGGCGACGACAACCGTTTTAATCCGCCCCGTCAATTTCCACGTCCGTTCGAGCGCGGCGACGATTCGCGAGAAAGCCGGAGCCTCCGCCCCGACTTTCGGAAAGGTGTAGGCGAGAACGGTTACCCGATTCACTTGTTGACGATGAGGGCCATGAAAACGATCGGCTCCTTGCCCGTGGAATTGTCCACGCCGTGGCCCGAACCGTCCGGCGTCCAGGTCGAATCTCCCGCCTTAATCGTCCGACGGCTGCCGTTGTCGTCGTAAATCGCCTCGCCCGAAAGAACGAAGTAGCTTTCGCCGTTGCCGTGATGCTCGTGATAACCGAGTAACGACCCCGCGGGAATCGTGACGCGCGCGTAAAGCGCGCACTTTTCGCCCAGTTCCTCGTCGAGAATCTTCTCGATCTTCACTTCCCCGACTCCGTTGGCGCTCGGCTTGGTCATCGTTGCTTTCACTTTTTCGCTCCTTTCGTCGTCAAAAACTCCATCGCCTCGGCGTAGCCGTTAAATCCGCGTCCCGCGATCGTCCGCGCGGCGGCGAGCGAAACGTAGGAGAACTTGCGGAAGTCCTCCCGCTTCGCGATGTCGGAAAGATGCACCTCCACCGTCGGCAAATCCACCGCCTTGAGAGCATCGAGGATTGCGACCGAGGTGTGGGTGTAGGCGGCGGGGTTGATGACGATGCCGTCGAACTTTCCTGCCGCCTCCTGAATCCAGTCGACGATCACGCCCTCGTGATTCGTCTGACGCACCTCGACCTCGACGCCGAGCATGCGCGCCTTCTCCTCGACGAATTTAACGAGCTCGGCGTAAGTACCCTTCCCGTAAATCGCGGGCTCGCGAATTCCGAGCAAATTCAGATTGGGTCCGTTCACGACCAGCAGTTTCAAAGCACAGCCCTCCCGTCTCGATTAAACAAATAAACGAAACCGACCGCGATGCGCTCGAAGTACATTACAAACGCCAAAAGCGGATGGCGCACGAGACGTTTCCATTTTCCGTTTTCGACGAAAACCCCGAAATAGCGATAGCCGAATCCGAATTGACGACGCGTCGTCTCGTCGTTCGGCCACTTCGCGCGATAACGCTCGATCGATTGCGCGTAATACGCCTTTTTCTTCAAGAGCGATTTGAGCGTCTGTCCGCGCTCGTTGTGGACGAGCTCGCCGCGCGTAAGCTCGACGCGCGCGCCTGCACCGAGAATCCTGCGGTCGAGATCCCAATCTTCGCAAGCGACGAGCTTTTCGTCGTAGCCGCCCGTTTTCTCCAATAGCTCGCGCCGCACCACCCTAAGTCCGTCGATCGCCGTAGCGTCGTAGAAGGAGCGCTCGAAGTCGCGCGCGCGCGCCCTCAATCCGTCGCCCGCGCGACGCTCGCGCACATACAGGGCGTCCGCGTCGGAATCGAGGATTTCCCGAATCGTCTGCCTTTCGACGATCATATCCGCGTCGACGAACATCACTTTTTCGCCGCTCGCCGCTCGCCAACCGGCGTTGCGCTGAGCGCTGCGCTCGTTCCCCGTCCGCAAGACCTTCGCCCCCAGCGATTCGGCGATTTTCGCCGTCTCGTCGTTCGAGAAATTGTCGACGACGATTATCTCCGTTTCGTCCTTGAAGCCATCGAACGCCTTGATGGCGTTGGCGATGTTGTCCGCTTCATTGCGGGTCGGGATTACCACCGAGAGTTTCATCGCTAAAACGGGTGGGATTCTTCGCCATGAACTCCCAAGCGAACGCCTTGTACGCCTCCGCGCCCTTCGAGTGCGGGTCGAGGAACACTACCGGCGTACCCATCGAGGGCGCCTCCGAAACCCGGACATTGCGCGGAATCAGCGTCTCGTAGACCTTGTCCCCGAAGTGGCCCTTGACCTCGTTGATTACGTCTTGGGTTAGCTTGGCGACGGAATTGACCATCGTAAAGACGATGCCGTTCAGCTCCAGATTCGGATTCACGCCCTGACGAACGCGCTCGATCGAGCCGGTGATGAGCGCGAGTCCGTCCATCGCGAGATACTCCGCCTGAATCGGAATCAGCACCGAATCGACAGCGACGAGCGCCGAGGTCATGACGATGCCGAGCGAGGGCGGACAGTCGAGGATAATGTAGTCGAACGCGCCCGATTCCCTGACCGGTTCGAGCGCCGTTTTAATCATCGTAAGCCGATCCTCGCGCGCGCCGAATTCGAGTTCCGCGCCGGCAAGATCGACTTCCGAGGGAATGATGTTCAGATTCGTCCACTTGGTCGGCTGGATGACGTCGGCGATGTCCTTTTGGACGGTCAGCACCGCATACATCGAAAGCCCCGCCTGCTTCTCCAATCCGAGGCCCAATGTGGCGTGCGCCTGCGGATCGAGGTCGATTACGAGCACCGCCCGCTTGCGCGCGGAAAGCGCCGCCGCGAGATTCACCACCGTCGTCGTCTTGCCCACCCCGCCCTTCTGATTGGCGATGGCGATGATTTTAGTCCGCTTTGCCATTCAATATCCCCTTTTTCGTCAATTCTTCGATATTGGTCTCGGCACTACGCCTGACTTCGCGAAGCCACAACTCCACCAGCGCCACGTCCCACGGCTCGTCCACGCCTTGAATGACGGCGGCGAACTTGTCGTTCGACTCCACGACCGCGCGCTTGACGCGTTCGGTGACGACCGAAAGCCTATCGGTTACGATCTGCTCGGAGAAGTTGTCGCTTTTAAGCCTGAAGCCGTACTGCAGAAACTGGACGTTCTCCTTCCGCGTCTTCATGAACTCCACGTATTCGCGCGCTTCGTCGCTCAACCCCTCGGTTTCAATTGCGTTCAAATCCGGGGTGATGACGAGCGGGCGATGCGCCTCGAAGCGCCCTTCGCGAATGCGTACCTTGCCGGGATGGTCGTCGAGTTCGGAGACGAGGTGGTAGTTGAAAAGCGTATTGCCGAACGTCTCGAGCCGATGGCTCGGCTCAAGCAGGAATCTGGCGCTTTTGGCGGCGTACCAGCGGTCGAAATCGGGATTGTCGCTCACTTCTCCCTGCCGCAGCACTTCTTGTATTTCTTGCCGCTTCCGCAAGGACACGGGTCGTTGCGCCCGACCTTCGGCTCCTCGCGCACAATCGGCTTTTCGCCGACGAGTTCGCCGTCCTCAAACTTCCAACCGTCCTTCTCCTTCACGAAGGTCGAAACCTCGTGATGATTGCAGAATTCGCCATTCGCGGTATAGAGCGCGCGGAACTCGACGACACCGCGCTTGTCGCGCTTGCCGCCTTCCTCGGTGCGGACGATTTCGAGCCCGTGCCACTCCGCCGCATTGCTCCACGCCCGCGAAGCCTCCTCGTCGAACTGCTCCTGCACGGCCGCGGTCGCACTCGTTTTCAAAAACTCGATGTCGCCGGTCACGTAGGCGGTGTACCGCGCACGCATCACGGCCTCGGCGGTTTCGGCTTTCGCCTCGCCAGCGATTATCGGCTGGCAGCACTCGCCGAAGGTCTTGCCCGACTTACATGGACACAAAGTTTCTTTTTGCACGTTCATGGCGATATTTTACCACAATTGCGGTAATAATGAGAAGGAAAAACGCAACCGCGAGCGGCCAGTCTCCGAGTTTGGTGTAAAGCGTGTTTTCTCCCCCGGATACTTTAATTTTGTCGAACATCGATCCTTCGGCATCGACCAAAGGTTTCCCGTCCCGGCCTATAAGCCAGTTCACCTCGCCCCTCGCGGAAATCGTCCCCGTAACTCCCGAATTGCCGACGCGCACGACCGGAAGGCCGGTTTCAATTGCTCGCGCGCGCGCCTGCCATGCGTGAGACAAAGCCTCGTCGGAACGGGAGAACCAACTATCATTGGTAATAAAGCAGAGAAATTTTGCACCTTTCGCGGCTGCCTCGCGAATTAGCGCGGAATCAGTATCCTCAAAACAAATCGCGACTCCAAACGGTATGGCATTGAAATTCAGCAGCTTCGGCTTCCCCGCCGTACACGAACCGACTGGCGCATACTTTTGCAAAACGGGAAGCAGTTTGTCGCCGGGGATGAACTCGCCAAACGGTACAAGATGGACTTTGTCGTAAATTGATACGCGATCATTCTCGTAAAGCGCGGCGGAATTATAAAGCTCGCCATGACGGCCGATTCTCGTTCCGCCCGCAAGAATACCGGCCGCACCGGTTTTTTCGAGCGCCCATTGAGTACCGAAGACGAACGCGCGATTTGATTCCAACGCGCCGAACTCGCTCATCGCGCTTTCGGGAAGAACGACAAGATCGGGCTTAAATAGCACTACGTTGCTAAAAAGATTGGAATAGATTCCAATCGGATTCTCATCCGGAGACTTAAAGCAACACGGAAAATTGCGTTGAATTAGCGCGACCTTCAGCTCATCTTCGGTTTCCCGCTCCGCGTTTAGATTGGTCAGCCCGTAAATTCCGAAAATAACGCCAAACGCCGCCAGTGTCTCGATGGCCGCGATCTTCGGCGCCTTGCGCGTCATTCGCTCGGCGATTCCCGCGAGCGTTCCGTTGACGAGCACCACTACCGCCGAGCAAAGATACACTCCGCCAATCGCCGCGGGCGCGCCGAAATTCGCATTGACCAAAACGACTCCCAACTGGTTCCACGCAAATCCGCCGCCGAAACGACTGCGCACGAGTTCAAGCCCGCACCACAAAATCGGCTCAACGACCACGACCGCGAAAATCCGCCTGGCGTATCCGCCTTCCCTGACCCACGCCCACGTCGCACCGCTCAAATATCCGTAGACGGCGAAATAGGCGGCGCAGTAGACGGCGAGCGCCGCCCAACCGAGAACGACGAGCGGCCAAGGACCGTTGTTCTTCACAATCGCCGGCATCCACGCGAGCGTAGCGACCCAAAAGAAAATTCCACTCTGGAACCAGCGCCGCGCACTCTTCTTCGCATCGCCTTGACGCGAGAGCCACATCAGCGGCGCGAGCGCGAAAAGCGCATCCGTCGTTTCGCCCATCGGCGGATACGCCGCCCAAAGGAGAAAACCCGGCAAGAACCACGCGATGCGCCCGAGCGCCGTCATAACCCGTCTGAAGATCATACGTCCCAACTTAAGTCGATTCGCGTCGAAACGCCTTTCGGAAGCTCGAACGTTCGCGGATTTTTCGCAGTCGTAACCCAAAGCCCGTTGCGCTCGACTACCGCGTACACGCCTTGCTCCTTCGGCTTGGTCAGCGAAATGAAAAGCGGCGTCGATTGTTGCGCGAGGAATTCGACCGCGTAACCGCTCTCCGCGAGGAAGCGCAGATTCTCCATGTCGTTTTCGGGGCTCGCCGTGAACCTGCTGACGCCCAGCGACTTGAGTAATCCGAGCGAGCGCGAGTTGAAGGCGTAGAGCGTCCAATCCGCGGTAATGTCCTTGACGCCCAACGACTTGAGCATCCGCAGCGTCGCGAGATCGCTCGCCTCCCACTTTTCGCAGCCTTCGCGCAAGAGCTTCTTTACCGCGGTACGCAAGCGGTTGAATTCAAGTTCGCCCGTCCACACCGGCGTCGCCACGCGATCGCCATTCCCGTCCATGACACGAATCACCTCCGACCACTCGCCCGCGGGAAGCTTCTGATCGGCGCGGAGCTTAATCGTTCGCAAACTCGGCGCGGGCGTTTCGTCCGCGATTTCCCCGCCCTCGCTCGCTTCGCGAATCTTCGCCTCGCGATTTTCCTCACGCGCCGCATCGAGCTTTTCCACGAGCTCCCGCCGGAGATCGTTCAGCACGCTCGCCGGAACAAAGAGCTTTTCCTCGTCTTCAATCTCGATCTCCTCCAGACGATAAGCCGTGCCGCCAAGCTTGGAAAACGCCTTCTCCGCGCTTCCCGCGGTCTTTTCGGGATTTTTCGCTTTCTCGAGCGCCGAAGAGCGCGAAACCGAAAGCTCGAAGGGCTTCGTCGTCTTCGCGCTCACTCCGTCGCTTTTAAGCGTAACTTCCAATGCGATCGCGTTCGCGCCCGCGTAATCCGAGGGCCGGAAACTCGGCGACGGGAAAGCGCGTTTCACCGCGTTGGACATCGAACAGTAAATCTTCATTCCCGGCTTGAGCGCCGAAGCGAGCTCCTCGCTTATCAAAACTTCGACGTCCTCGCCCGCGACGACTTCGAAAACCGGACGGCGCGAAATCGCCTGTCGCATTTCGCCGATGCCGAGTCCGAGATGGCGATCCTCCGCCATCGCCTCGAATTGCAAGCCGTCGTGCTTTTCGAGCGCGCGCGCGGTATGGAAGCGCAACCACGAAAGCCCGTCTCGATCCTTCGTAACTTTTTTGACCGCGCCGATTTCCGCGCCCACGTGGCCCAAACTCTCGTCGTCGATTACCGCGTCATTGCCCGGCCCTTCCAGATAAAGCGAGGTCGTACGCCGCGAAAACACCGTTTCGAGATCGGCGAGCGACGGGCCGACGCCGCCATCGAGAATCGCGCGATAGTGCCGGGTGACCGAGGCGACGTAAAGCGGAGATTTCATTCGCCCTTCGATCTTGAGCGATTTGACGCCCGCGTCCGCAAGACGTTTCGCCGCCTCGCCGAGCCGCAAATCGCGCATGGAAAAGGGATACTTTCCGTCCAACCGCTGACGACAGCAATAGGGGCAAGTGCCGCGATTGCCGCTTCGCCCCTTCTCCATCGCCCCGAAAAGACACAACCCCGAAATCGAATAGCAAAGCGCACCGTGAATGAAGCACTCGATCTCCGTCTCGCCGCAACGCTTGACGATGGAGGCGATCTCCTCCAGAGAGAGTTCGCGCGCGAGAACGACGCGCTTAAAGCCGAGTTCCTTAAGCGCCAGGACGCCTTCGAGATTGTGGGCGACCATCTGCGTCGAAGCGTGCAAGGAAAGCGCGGGGAAGTGCTTGCGACAAATCTCGGCGATACCGAGGTCTTGCACGATAAGCGCGTCCACCTTGAGATCGTCAAGAACGGCGAGCGTCCTTATCGCGTCGTCGAGTCGGCTTTCGTCGACGAGCGTATTGAAAGTAACGTAGACCTTCTTTCCGCGCTTGCGCGCACAGGCGATCAAATTCGCGAGCTCCGCCTCCGAAAGATTCTTCGCGAACGCCCGCGCCGAAAAATCGTTAAGCCCGCAGTAAACCGCGTCCGCACCCGCGTCGAAAGCGGCGAGCGCGGTCTCGAAGTCACCGGCCGGCGAAAGAAGTTCGACGTCGCTCATTTGCCCTTGTTCGCGAACGCCTCGGTGGAGAAAGGCGGCGTCTCGGTTCGCCCTTCGCGCCAATCGCGCACCGCCTTCAAACGCGCTTTCATCTTCGCCTCCGCGCCGAGACCCGTCGGCTCGTAGTAACGCCTGCCGACGAGCTTGTCGGGAAGACAGGTCATGCGCGCGATCTTCTCCTCGGTGTCGTGCGCGTAGGTGTAGCCCTTGCCGTAATCGAGATTCTTCATGAGCCGCGTGGGGGCGTTGCGGATTTGGAGCGGCACGGGCTCGGCCATCATCTCCTGCGCGTCGCTCGCCGCCGCGTTATACGCCTTCTCCATCGCATTCGATTTCGGCGCGAGCGCGAGATAGACGACGATTTGGGTCAGGTGAACATTGCATTCGGGAACGCCGAGATTGTGGCATGCGTCCCAAACCGCGTTCGCCAGAAGTAGCGCGTTCGGATCGGCGAGCCCCACATCCTCGCTCGCGAAACGTACGCACCGCCGCGCGATGTAAAGCGGGTCCTCGCCGCCCTCCAGCATCCGCGCGAGCCAGTAAACCGCCGCGTCGGGATCGGAGTTGCGCATCGATTTGTGAAGCGCGGAGATGATATTGTAGTGCTCCTCGCCGTTCTTGTCGTACATGAGCGCCTTGCGGCTCACTACTTGGGCGAGCGTCTCGGCGGTAATCTCCAATTGGCCCTGCTTATCGTACGTCGCGTTCGCAACCGCGGTCTCCAGCGTTCCCAAGGCGTTGCGCGCGTCGCCGTTCGCGAAAATCGCGATCTTCCGAAGCGTATCATCGTCGCACCGGACGCCCAGCTTCTCGAAGCCGCGTTCGCTTTCGAGGGCGCGTCTAAGGAGCGTTACGAGATTGTCCTCGGAAAGCCCCTGAAGGACGAAAACCTTGCACCGGCTCAAAAGCGCGGAGTTGACCTCGAAGGAAGGATTTTCGGTCGTCGCGCCGATGAGGATGATCGATCCTTGTTCGACGTAAGGGAGGAAAGCGTCTTGCTGCGCCTTGTTGAAGCGGTGGATTTCGTCGACGAAAAGAACCGTGCGAATGCCGACGCGCCGCCCCGATTCCGCGCGCGCCATAATCTCCTTGATTTCCTTAATGCCGCTCGTAACCGCCGAAAAGTTGACGAATTCCGCCTTGGTTAGATTGGCGATGACGTTGGCGAGCGTGGTCTTGCCGACGCCGGGCGGCCCCCAAAGAATCATCGAGGGAATGCGGTCGCTTTCGATCATCTGGCGAAGGAGCTTGCCCTCGCCGACAAGATGCTCCTGCCCGACGAACTCGTCGAGATCGCGCGGCCGCATCCTCGCCGCCAATGGTTCCGGCGCGGCCTCGGCGTCGTCCCCCGCCGCGCCCTCGATGAGCGACATTTGCCTCATATAAAAGCTATTATACCACAAATCGGTTTTATTATGGTATAATATCCGAGTTTTTACGACCTCGGACTGTAGCTCAGTTGGTAGAGCACGACACTTTTAATGTTGGGGTCGCGGGTCCGATCCCCGCCAGTCCGACCACCATGTGCACTACTGCATTGCGCCCAATTCACCACCCATTGCCATAAAATCAAGTAGTTTCATATGATGAACGCCATCACGCTCTTGAACAAGCGGATCAAGCGTAAATAAATATTTTGGATAGTTGTCGCGAATCTTCCCGAATGGACGATATT
>JAZRWB010000060.1:0-48409 GCA_045599445.1 Kiritimatiellia bacterium
CAACGAGCTTGATAAGTCCCCAGCGAAAGTCGCCTCGGTTCTGAACTCGTTCGGCAAGGCGATTGCGGCGGCGGGAGTCGATTTCGGTTTGACCGCTTCGGCGGGCAAATTCGGCTCTTCGCAAATCACGGTAACTGGTGGCTTCGCTGGGCATGCGGGGCCTTGGGTGTTCGGCAAGAACTTCTTGCAGATCATCGCCAACGTTGCGAGCGCGCTTAAAAACGCGTTTAGCTCGATCATCCCGACCGTCATCACTGGCGACATCATCCCGACGGTGAAGTCGGTCTATGATGAGACGACCGATACGTACAGCAATCTTCACTACGGCTCGACCGTTGCCATTACCGGCGACGACCTCGCGCCGGATGAGGAGCAGGAAGACGAAGGCGTTTTCCTTACGTACAAGAAGACGGGTGGCGGAAACGCGACGGTCAAGCTCACGAACATCATTCAGAACGAGTTGCAGATCGTTCGGTTTGTCATCGACAACACTGAGATCGCTATCTCGACCGGTGGAATCGCGAAGCTCATCGTCAAGACCCGTTGCGGTATGGGCGAGAGCTATCCCTTGAAAACCGTCGAGAAGGTAATCACCTTCCATCCGACGCCTAATGCTAACGGGGAGGTGGCGTAATGGCTAAGTTCCAGATTACTCTGCACAAGAATACTGGGGTGACGGCCGAACAGGCGCCATACCTCGGCAACTACGTCAGCAAGGGGCAAATCCCTTATGACGAAATCCTTAAGAACACCGCTACCGGTTGTGGTATGCCGATTGATGAAGTCGATGCGATGCTTAACGGCTCCGTCGCTGCAATCATCAAGCGCCAAATCATCCAAGCGACTCGGATGGACTTCGGGTTTGCGGTTTTTCTCCCGATCATCACGGGAGGATTCGCGACGAGTGATGCGGCGTTCGATCCGGCGAAGAACACTTATGAGCTTGCGATGTCCTTTAACAAGGACATTCGTAACGCGCTCGTAAACGTTCGTCCCGAAATCGTGAGCGAGGAAGGCGCGACCAAGGTAAAGCTCGGTAACGTCTTCTCGAAGGCGAATCCTCGTCCTTACGGCGTTCTTCGCCTTGGCGAAGTCGCGCGTGGTACGGGCGAACACCTCGTCTTCACCGATGACGGCGCGGCGCTGAAGTTGGAGGACACGAAGACCGGCGCGGAAATCGAAATTCCGCTTTCGGGCGTCACCTCCGAGACGAGCAACGTCTTCGAGTTCACCGTCCCGCAAAATATGCTCCCCGGCGATTACAAAGTCTGGGTGCTTTCTCGCGGCGGAGACGCGGAAGGCGCGGTTCAGTCCGTGAGCTATCGCGTCAAGGTCATCGCCGCTCCCGAGCCCACCGGCCCGCACATCACCAAGGTGACGAGCGACGGCGGCGTCGAGGACGACCACCTGGCGGCCAAGAAGAACCACGTTCTCGGGACGGGCCTTGCGCTCGGCGAGGGCGACCACGTCTACCTCCGGCTCATCGACACGGACGGCACCGTGCTCGAGGACAACTCGCAGGATCATCGAGTCGCGTCTTCGACCGACACCGAAATCACCTCCGGTGACAGCGGTTTCTGGCCGGACGACTCCGAGTATCCCGACGGCGAGTGGAACGAGGAAGGTCGCACCGTCAAGTTGAGGGTCGTGAAAGCCGACGGAACTTCCGCCGAGCGTCGCGTCTACCTCGACGACGGCGAGTAAGCGTTTAAGAAACGCAAGAGCGGAGGCAACCCCTCCGCTCTTTTTTTGCTTTCTTTTTTTACTTGCCCAACCGCAATTCATCTGAATATCACTAGACTCGTTTGGACTGGAGCTCGTTGATTGTATCTTCCAAGATCCATTCGGGGCCTGTCCCCGAATGCACCCTTTTATACCATCTCGCCGGTCGCTTCCAAAAGAAGCTTGACGGCGATCATTTCCGGCGGAATGCCGGTTAGCGCGGAAAGCGCGTGGCGATACGCTTCCATTTGTTTTAAGTACGTCTCTTTGATCCGCGTTCTGAATTCCTCCGCGCTTTCCTCCGCGCCCTTCACGTTCGTCTTAAAATCGTAAATCGTCGCGCGGCGCTCCGCGCCCGAGCCGGTAATGACGACGCGGTCGAATCGCCCGCTCTCCCAAACCCCGTTCTCGAATAGCTCGTAATCGCGCTCGCGCCACACCCGCGCATCCGCGCTCGGTTTTACGAACGCCTCCCACTTCCGATCGTTCGCCCACTCAATCTTGGCGTACTCGGCGTGCGCCTCGGTGCCCTTCTCCGCCGCCGACAATGCGCTCGGCTCGAAGTAGCTCGCTTTCCTCGCCTTCCAATTTCTCCCGTATGTCGCAACGAGCGTAGCGGGGGTTCGCCGAGCGACCGTCCGCGAAGCGCCGGTATGCTTCCATTCCGATATCTCGTCCGCCTTTTGGGGGTCTTCCGGCGCGACAAAGCCCGGCGGCGTTCCGATCTCGCCGACCACTTGCCCGTACGCCTCCTCCCGCGCCGGGAAATCCGAGAATGGCGCGGCGACAAGGTCGCGAAGCTGGAACTTTTCGCCGTGCGGCTCGTCGAGGAAAAACACATAAGTCGATTTTCGCGCGCGCGTCATCGCCACGTAACTTACGCGCAACTCGTCGAGCATTCGCTCGCAGAGGGCGCGATTGCGCTCGGCGAGAACTCGCGCGTTAAGCGCCGCCTCGTCCGCCGACGGCGCGTTCAGCGCCCACCCCTCACCGAAGAGCACCGCGTCGCGATGCGGCGAATCGATCGCCTCGCCGCGCGCCGTCGAGAGAATCGGCACGATTACATGGTCCAGCGTCAATCCCTTCGCGCGATGAATCGTGAGAATGCGAAGAACCTTGGGCGAAGCAGTCGTCTCGCGCCCCGCGCTCGACTGGAGATAGGCGACGAAATCCTTGATTGCGCTCGTCGCCGACGCCGAGCGCTCGTAGGCGACCGCCGCTCGCACCAATGCGGCGAGTTCGATTCGCGTTCTTTCGTCCGACGGCGTCGCGCTCTCGCCGAGCGCGCGGGCGATGTAGCCGAGCGTGCGCGCGAGTCCCGAGCGGGAGAGCATTTCCGCGACCTTTTGCGAGACCGTGGACGGCTTCGCCAAAGTCGGAAAGACTATTTTTCTCAGTGGCAAAAGCTCGTCCACCGTCTTCCACGCGAACGTATCCTCGGGATGTTCCGCGAGACGAAGAAGTTCGATAACTGCGCGCACCACCGCCGAATCGAGAATTCCGTCGACGCCTTCCCACACTACCGGCAAACCCTCCGCGCGAAGCTGTTCGGCAAGCGCCGCGCCGTCCGTATTGTCGCGCACGAGAATGCCGATCGACTCGACGCTACCTACCTTTTCGTGGTCGGTCCATAGTTTTTTCACGAGTTCGCGAATGCGCGGCGCGAGTATGCGCATCGCCGCTCCGCCGCTATCCGCGATCTCCTCTTCCGAATTTGGCGACGCGGCGGGAACGGCGACGAGACAAACGTAATCCTTAGTAGCCGTCTTACGCGCGTGATGTTCCATCCAGCAGTCTTCCGCAAGCCAACGCTCGATTGCCGGGCGACGCGCCTCGGTCGCGAAGCGTTCGAGGTTCGCCCTGCCGAATACGCGATTGACGAAATCGGCGGTACTCGCGCCATAGCGATACGAGGTTGAGTGATCCAAAATCTCCCAGTTCTCGGAATCGGCCGTTGCGCGCGACATCAATTCCTTGAACGGCGCTTCGTTTCCGCCACGCCAAGTGTAGATGGACTGCTTTAGATCGCCTACCGCCATTACCGAGCGTTCGCCCGCGTCCGGAGACGCCGCTTCCTCGACGAGCCGCTTAAGCGAAGCCCATTGCGCCTCGCTCGTATCCTGAAATTCGTCGAGCGCCCAGTGGTCGAAGCGGGAATCGAAGCGGAAATAGGCGTTCTCGAGCGCGAACGGTTCGCCCTCGGAGCGGCTGAGATCGGAAAAGGTCAAAAGCCCTCGCCGCCGAGTGGACTCGTCGTACTTAAGTTCAATCATTCGCGCGAGCGCGAGCTTCGCCGCCGTCCGCTCGATCTCGCGCCCCCACTTAAGGTCGCGCATATACTTAAGCGCGGCGAGGACATATTGAACGCCCTTCGCGTCCAAAACGCATTCCTTGTGCTGGCCCTTGCGCGAGGCCGAACCCGCAGTATCGTACGCGAAAGTCGTCGACTCGGGATGGACGAGAAAATACTTCGCCATCTCCCCCGCCTTGGTTTTGGCGAAGATTTCGCCCGTGCCCGCGAACGATTCGACGCTCTCGACGAACTTGTCGAAAACACCGGCGTTGTTGCCGCTCGCCGCAAGTCCGGTCGGGTCGGGTTTTTCCGGAAAAGCGGAAACGCCGAGCGCCGAGCGCATCGACTCCGCCGTCCACGCCGCGCTTTCCGGGCGATTGAGCGCGACCTCGCGCCAACCGGCGAGTGCCTTGGATAGCGCCGAATCGCAAGCGCGAACATACTCGCCGCCCGTCGCCAGACGAAAGTTCCGCCGAAACTCGTCCGGCGCGTCGGCGGAATCGAGAATCGCCGAGCGCGCATCGGAAAGCGCGCGCTCTTCGCCGAAGCCGTCCAAGACATCCACCGCGTTTTGAAAACCCGATTCCAGCGGAAAACTGCGCACGATGCGCAAAAGAAAACTGTCCAAGGTCGCGATCGTGCCGTGGTGTTGGGAGGCGATTACCGCCTTAAGCGCCTTGGCGAAATCCGCGCGTCCAAGTTTCTTTTCGCCGAGCTCGGCCGCTTCCTTCCGCGCTCCCGCCTCGTCCCGCGCCGCCGTCCAAAGCCGATTTAGCAGCTTCAAGTAAATTTCCTGCGCCGCCGCTCGCGAGAAAGTAAGCGCGACGATGCGCTCGGCGGGAACCTTCCCGACGAGCATAAGGCGAATAAAGCGCGTGGCGAGCGAATAGGTCTTGCCGGTTCCGGCGGAAGCGCGGATTACGAGATTGCGTTTCATCGCGCCGCCTCCCCCTGAAGCGCGGCGAGACGCCGCTTTTGATTCTTAAGCCACTCCGTCCCTTCAAGCGTGCGCTCCGGCGAAAACTCCAAGAGTCCCTTTACCCGCCACCTCCACTCCTCCGAAGGCCCGGGCGGCCAGAAAATGTTTCCGCGCATTCTCCGAATCGCGACTCGCGCCGTATCGAGCGCGGCGTTCCAATACTCGATTAGGTCCCCACTCCCCATAACAACGACGTCCGCGTCCGTCTTACCGAGTAATACGTAGCACCAATCGGCGATTTTGCCCGCGAACTTATCCGGGCCGACCGTTTCCAGGCATTTCGCATATAGCGGCAGTTGCACCGAGAGGAATCGCGCCACGCGCGAGCCCCCGAGTCGAACGAGCGGCAATCCCAATTGTTCGGCGTGGACGATTTCCGCCTCGCCGCCCTTGAGAATCCGGCTTCGCGCTCCCTTGGCGGAATCCCAAGTCTTGTAATCAATTAGCCGATAGCCGACTCCTTCCTTGAAGTCGATGCGATCAATCGAGCCCTTAATCGGCAAGTCACACCCTTCTTCGCCGGCGAACGGATGCGCGAGAAAGTCGTATTCCGGCTTTTCGACAATAGTCCACCCCTCGCTCGCCCACTTCGCCTGAATCCGCGCGAAGGATCCAAGTCGAGACGCGGCCGCGTCCAGTTGCAAACGAATTTTCAACGCCGGTTTTTCGCCGTAGGCGCGAGCGAGTTCGGTCATAATCTCGGCGAGACGCTTGCGAATCGCATTCTCGTCGCTCAGTTGCGCTTCGCCGCGCCCTGAACGTTCAAGCTCGCCCTGCGCGTACTTTTCGAGCGCCAAATGAACGAGCGTTCCGAAATCGTTCGCCTCCAGCTCCTCCTTTTCCTCGGTTCGCCGAAGATCCAGCCGCTGTTCGATAAGATAGGTAAAGGGACACTTTAGCCACGAATCGATAGCGGACGCGGAAAGCCGCCCCTCGGGGCAGTCGCGAGAGACCCGCGCGGGCGGCGGATCGTCCGGGAGATTTAAGCGCCATCCCTCGGCGATTTTACGCGCCGGCAAGGGAGACGCCGGCGGCAACTCGCCGAAGAGTCGCTCCGCTCGCGCGGCCAATTCGGACGACGGAACGAGAAACAACAATCGCGAAGGACGGCGAATATCGCCCGCGTCGTCGGCGAGCGCGAAATAGGCGCGAACCGAATCCGGGGCGCGAGCGGCGAGCAGCTCCGACAAAAGATACGTATCGCGCGCAAGTCGCCGCGCATTGGACGAAAGACCCAGCGCCTCGCGCAGCGAATCGGGGAGAAAGGCGTGACCCGACGTCGAATCCGGAACCGCGCCCTCGGCGAAACCGGCGAGCGCAATCTTGTCCGCGTCGCTCCAGGCGAGTTCCAACCAGCCCTCGGTGCGAATCGCCGAAGGCGAATCCGGCTCGAGCGAATACTCGGTTTCGGCGAGCGTCTTGCGCAGAATCCCGACGAGCGCGGAATCGGAAAGCGCGAAACCGTCCGACAGCGCCTCGTCGAATCGGTCGAGCGCGTCGCGCGTCGCTTGCGCGGCCGCGCGAAACTCGTCCTCGGTGGAAGTCACGCGCCGGCGCGAGTAAATCCAGCCGAGCGTTTCCCGAACGAAAGTCGAAACCGAATCCGTCTTCGCCCGCGATAGTTGCGAAATAAGCGTCTTCGCCGCGCGAACGAACGCCGCGAACTGAATGCGCTCGAAATAGCGTACCCGCGTTTCGTCGAAGTCGTTCCCAAACACTCTCGGGAAAAAGGTGTTTTGGCAGACATCCAGCCCGGCGAGTACATCCGAACGACTGGGGATCGCGTCCTCGGCGGAAAGCTCCCGCAAAACTCGCGTAAGGACATCCTCGTCTCGCAAAAGCGCCGAAAACGGCTTCCAAAGAATTTCCTTCGCGCGGTATAGCGCGATGAGATTGTCGACGATATGCCCGAGCGAAGAGGCGGAAAGCGCATGCCGCTCGGGATTGTGCAATTCGTAGCCCGCGCTTAAGAAGGCGGATGCGAGAGGCGTAAATAGTTCCGCGTCGCAAAGCCCGAGCGCCGGCGTCGCCACCGCCGCTTTCGCGCTCGGGAAATCGGCGGCGATGCGTTTCGCGAGTTCCGAGTTCGTAGACGCGCGAACGATGTCCGGGTCGCGCAAAGCTGCGAGAACGGGCGCATCGTCGCTGGTCCAGCGTTCGGGAATTGGCCGCCCCCACTCGTCGAACTTCTCCGCATCCGACGGCGAAGCGTGAACGAGCACATAAGTTTTCAGCTCCTCGCGTCGCTGGGAAAGAACATTATAGATAACCGAAACCGGGTCTACGAGCGCCGGCAGGACGACCTCCGAAATCGACTCTTCGATAGGACGCGCGGACGATTTCGCGAGATGGACGGCTTCGACTTCGTGACGCAGACCTCGCGCGTGCAAAAAGCCGAAGAACTCCGCCTCCAGTTCGGCGAGCTCACTCCACCGCTCGAGCTCGTCGCCCAGCGCTCCCGACAAAAGTTCGCGGGCCGCGGCGTTCTCCCCGACTTCCCGCATCAACATCCCCCCGCCCGCGAGAATCCGCCAGATGTCGTTCAGTTGGTCGAGAAATTCGAGGTGCGATTTAAAATCGGCGAGCTTTTCCGCGCGAAAAAGCCGCGTCCACTTCGAAATCTCGCGCTCGTGCTCGCGCACAAAAGCGAGAAACGCCGCCTTAAGCTCGACCGAGGAAGCGATTTTAAGCTCGTCCGCCGCCGGCAAAATGAGTTGCATCGGCTGGACTACGCGCGGCGGAATCAGCGCGACATGGCCGCTCGCCGCCGCCTTGCGCGCGAGCATGAGCCGGAGATTGCGAGCGCTTTGCGCCGTCGGAACGACGACCATCACATGGGCGAGCGAAATCGCGCCATCGTCATCACGAGCGTGCGAAGCGTACGCCTCCGAGCCAAGCAGCCAATCGACGGCCTCCTCTACGAGCTTCCGTTTTGGATTTAAAAAAATCCGCTGCTTCATTTTACACACTTCTTGGCGGCTTTTTCCATATCCTTGCCGATGAGCCGGGAAACTTCCGAAGCCGCGCCCAGCACACTCTGATTGTTCGTGCCATCGCCCAGCTTGCCCATCGCCGTACGATAGGCCTTTTGCGCTTCATTCAGATTCTTGTTAACCTTTTCGAGCTCTTCGATTGCGGAGTTCATCCGATCAACGATAAAGGTCGCTTGCTTGCGAATCTCGTCGTGGTTCTTGATTGTCTTGATCCTATCCATGCCGACCTTGAACAAGACGAGATAGCCAAACAGCATCTGCGGCGAAGCCAATACAATCCGATTCTCGCAGGCGTACTTTACCAGAGCGGGATCCTGAGACAAGGCCGCCGCGTAGGTCGCTTCGCTCGGCATCATCAATATCACGACTTCCGCATAATCGGCACTCGGATCCTTCTTGGCCATTTCCTCCGGATAGGACTTCGAGGCAAGACCCTTTATCTGATTTTTTATCTGCGTGGCGTGCGCCTTGAGACGCTCATCCCTTTCATGGTGGTCAGCAGTATTGCACGCGACGAGATAATCACTAATATTTACCTTTGAATCAATGATAATTCTCCTGTCACCCCCGCAATGAACTATCGCGTCCGGACGGGAATTACGATCTCCGGTCTGCACTTCATAGTCAAAATCCTTCTTAAGTCCGGCCATTTCAAGCACGTTCTCGAGAATACACTCTCCCCAATTGCCTTGGGCCTTGTTGCTGGCTTTCAAAGCCGCCACAAAGTCATCCGCTTGTTGGCCCAAGCTTCTTGAACTTTGCATAACATTTTCCAGTTGCCTATCCAATTCCCCGTTACGCTTGGCCTCGTCCGTCTTTATGCGCTCCGTCAAATCCTTCAATTCCTTGATTTTATCCTCGACCCCCTTGAATAGCGGTTTAACGTCCTCGGCGTTCTTTTTGGATAATCCCGAAGCTCTCGTTTCAAGTTCATCGGCGGCAATTGTCGCAAACTGCGATTTAAGCGCTTCAATCGATTGTCTGGTCGTTTCACGTTGCTCGTTCATCAAGCGAGCGAGCTCGTCGTCCTTTTGTTTCAGGAGTTGCTCGACGATTTCCCTCGAGTATCCCTTTTCCGACGATTTGCGAAACAGCAAAATAAAAATAGCCACCAGGCATAAAATCAAACCCGCGCCGAGCACATACTCCATTTCTCTTTCCTCCTGTTTTTAGCCCATAACATCTGAGGGAATCCTCCGATCAGAATGCTACAATCCAACAAAATTATAACACACTAACCAAAAGAAAACCATACCGCCTTTTCGCCAGATCGGCTTTTTGGTATAATAGCCGTATGGCACGCGAAATGCTGGACTTGGCCGAGGCCGCGGAGCACGTTCACCTCGAGGTGAACGAATTGAAACATTTCGCCCAGCGCGGAGAAATCGCCGCCGTCAAGCACGGGGAGAGTTGGCGCTTTAGCCACCGCGAACTCGACGAATGGGCCCAGCGCGATTTGCTCGCCGCCGATAAAAAGGCGCTCGCCTTACGCCACCAAGTTATCTTGGACGAGGAACGTCGCGCCCGGCGGGAAACTTGCGCCATTGCCGGGCTTTTTAAGCCGAGCGCCGTCGATCTTAAAATCGGCGCGAAGGCGAAGGCGGGGCTTTTGCGCGACATGACCGATCTCGCGGTCAAGTCGGAACTCGTCTACGACGCGGACGGGCTTTACAAGGAACTGGTCGCGCGCGAAGAGGCCGCCTCCACCGCCATCGGCAACGGCTTCGCCCTGTTGCACCCGCGTTTCCTCGACCCCTATATGTTCGAGGACTCCTTCGTCGCCTACGGCCGCTCGACCCACCCGGTCTTCTTCGGCGCACCGGACGGCGAGGCGACGCGCCACTTCTTCCTCGTCTGCTCCACCGACCACGAGGCCCATCTTCACATTCTCGCCCATCTCGCGATGATGATCCACGGTACGACGCTCGCCGAACGGCTCGACGAGGCCGAGGACGTCGATTCCGCGCTGCGGGCGATCGCCGAATGCGAAAACGAATTCCGCAAAACGCCGTGAAATACCGCTTCTTCGATTTGGACGGCACTTTAGCCGACACCGACCGCGACATCCGCGAGGCGTGGAAGGCCGCGCTCGCCGACCTCGGTCTTGAATGTCCCGATTTCGACGAAAAATTCGTCGCCGGCCCGCCCATCGACGAAATGACGAAAAAGCTCTTCCCCGAGCGCTTTACCCAAGAGTTCGCGGACTCGATTCGCCGCCTCTTCGCCCGCCATTACGATTCCGACGGCTTCCCCAATACCCGCGAATATCCGGGGATTCTCGACGAAGTAAGGCGCCTTAAGGCAAACGGCGACAAGGTATATATCGTAACCAACAAACGCTTCGCCGGAGCGACGACAATGGCGAAAAAATTCGGCTGGGACGCGATTTTCGACGGGCTTTACGCGGGCGACATGTACCCCGGAAGGAAAATGCGCAAAGTAGAACTGCTCGCGCACGTCCTCGCCGAATTGAAGGCCAATCCGGCCGACTGCACGATGATCGGCGACACTGCGAGCGATTTCGAGGCGGCGAAGGCGAACGGCGTAAAGTCAATCGCCGTCAAGTGGGGCTACGGCAAAGCGCACGAGCTCGCCGAGGCCGATCTTATCGCCGAGCCGCCCTTCGCATAACTCGCGCAAGTTCGGTAACGACCAGAACGTCGCCCGCGGTCGTTCCCGAAACCACCTTCTCGCGCAAGGCGAGAAAACGCGCGCGGGCGCGACGCAATTCGACGAGCGTCCAGTTGGCGGCGGCGGCGCGATTCTTCTTCGCGGCGTAGGGGTTCATCCCCTCGGTCGCGCCGCTTTTAACTGCGATGAGTTGGCGGAAGTACTTTTCGATTACCCCGCTCATGAAAACCGCAAATCCATTTTCGAGCTCGAACTTCTTGAGCGCGGAAAGCGCCGCGCCGAGATCGCGCTCGCCGATGGCGTCGGTAACGTCCCAAACCTCGGCCTCGACCTTCGCGCCGCGACTCGCGATTTCCGCGACATCGACGGCGGTGGCGACGTCCGCGCCCTCCCCGAGATAATCGCGAAGCTTGTCGATTTCGCGGGCGATCGACCGCGCGTCGACGCCGACGATGGAAATGAACTTCTCCGCCGCCCCGCTCGCGAACTTGAAACCCCTTTCGCCCGCCTCGTCGATGGCGCGCACGACTGCGTTACGCTCCTCCTCCCACGGCTTGCCAGCGGCGAGAACGACGAAATCGGCGACGCCGGCGAGCGTCTTCGCGAAAACCGAGGTCTTCAGAAGATGCGGCGCGGAAAGGATGAAACGCTGATTTTCGGGAAGCGGCGAAGCGGCGAGACGTTGGGCGAACTTTTCGAGCGCGCTCTTAACCTCCTCCGAGGACTTGCCGCCCGGAAGAAAGGCGACGTTTCGCCACCACGTCACTTTCGCCGGCGAGAACATCGAAGGCGTAAGCAAACTCGCCTCGGCCGCGCGAATGTCCGCGAGTTGGAGCTCGGCGTTCGAGGAATTGGCGGAATCGATCGTCTCCACTTCCGCTTCCGGCGCAATCAGCTTGCGCGCCGTCGTCTCCACGAGGTAATCGTCCTCGCCGATGATCAAGGTCGCGTTCACTTGCCCCTGCGTTCGAGCATCTCGTGGTATTCCGAATAGGAGCCCTCGAACCACGTCGTCTTGCCCTTGCCCTCGAAAGCGAGAATGTGGGTCGCGATGCGGTCGAGGAACCAGCGATCGTGCGAAACGACCATCACGCAGCCGCCGAAATCCTGCAGGCCCTCTTCGAGCGAGCGCAAGGTCGCGACGTCGAGATCGTTCGTCGGTTCGTCCAAAAGGAGCAGATTTCCGCCCGAAGTAAGGAGTTTCGCGAGGTGGACGCGGTTGCGTTCGCCGCCCGAAAGAACACCGACTTTTTTCTGCTGCTCGGGCCCGCGGAAGTTGAAGCGGCTGCAGTAGGCGCGGCCGTTCATCATCGTCGTTCCGGCGAGCTTCACAAATTCGCCACCCCCGGTAATCGCCTCGTAAACCGTGTCCTCGGCCTTCAATTCGGAGCGCGTCTGATCGACGTAGGAAAGCTTTACCGTCTCGCCGACCGAGAACGTTCCGGAAAGCGGCTTCAGCTGGCCGGTGATGAGCTTGAAGAGCGTCGTCTTGCCCGCGCCGTTCGCGCCAATTACGCCGACGATGCCGCCGCGCGGCAAGTCGAAATTAAGGTCGTCGTAAAGTACTTGATCGTCGAAGCCCATCTTCACGTGCTCGGCACGGACGACGAGATTGCCGAGCCGCGGACCCGGCGGGATGCGAATTACGAGATCGTCCTCGCGCACGCTCACTTCCTGCTTCTGCAATTCCTCGTAGCGTTCGACGCGCGCCTTCGCCTTGGCGTGGCGACCCGAGGGATTCGTCTGAATCCACTTAAGCTCGTTCTCCAGCATCTTCTGGCGCGATTTTTCGACCTTCGCCTCGCGCTCGAGCATCGCCTCCTTCTGCTTGAGCCACTCGCCGTAATTGCCCTTGTAGGGATAGCAGACGCCGTGGTCGAGCTCGAGAATCCAATCGGTGACGTCGGAAAGGAAGTAGCGATCGTGGGTAACGACGATGAGCGTACCTTTAAACTCCTTGAGATACGCCTCCAACCGAAAAGTCGTCTCGGCGTCGAGGTGGTTCGTCGGCTCGTCCAGAAGAAGGACGTCGGGGTTGGAAAGGAGAAGCCGCGCAATCGCGACGCGACGTCGCTCGCCGCCCGAAAGCACCCCGACCTGCTTTCCGCCCTCGGGGCAACCGAGATCGGCCATGCGCCGTTCGACGAGATTTTCGAGGTTCCAGTAGTCGTTTCGGTCGATGATTTCCTGCAACCGCTCCATCTCCGCCGCCGCCTTGGGGTCGTCGAGATTGCAGCAAAGATCCTCGTACTTCTCGACCATCGCCTGCGCGTCGGCGACGCCCTCCATAACCGTTTCGAGGACGGTCTTTTCGTCATCCAATACCGGCTCTTGCGGAAGATAACCGACTTTCGTCCCCTTCGCTACCTGCACCGTCCCCATAAGTTCGGTGTCGAGGCCCGCGAGAATCTTGAGCAACGACGACTTGCCCGCGCCGTTCGCGCCGATTACGCCGATGTGCGCGCCGTAGAAGAACGAAAGGTTGACGTCTTTTAAGATCGTCTTCGTCCCCTGCTGTTTGGTGACGTCGATTAGCGAAAACTGGTATTCTCCGGCCATAACTCTCCCTTATGCGTCCAAACGTCCGTTGATGGCGCGGCGCAAGGTCAGCGGATCGGAGTAGGCGACGCCCGAGTCCGCGGGCAGACCGAACGCGAGCCGCGTCACTTTCGCGCCGGTGCCTTTCAGCATTTCCACGATATAACCCGCCGTCGCATCGCCGTCCATATCGGTCGAAAGCGCGAGCAATACCTCCCGCGTCCCTTCCTTGACCACGCGATCGGCGAGTTCCGCGAGCCGTAGCTTCTCGGGCCCCGACCGGCGAGCGAGCGAAAGCTTGCCGCCGAGCGCGTGATAGCGACCGCGAAACGCGCCGGTAGATTCGATGGCGACGATATCCGCCGCCTCTTCGACGACGCAAATCGCCGCTCCGTCGCGCGTCGAATCGGCGCACAGCGCGCAAGGGTCGCGATCGACCGAGGTGAACGCGCCGCACCGCGAACAGCAGCGGACGTTCGCCTTCGCGCCCAAAAGCGCCGCGATCAGCGGCTCCATGAGCCGCGCGGGTTCGCGCACCAGCGCCAGCGCCGCGCGCGCGGCCGAGCGACGCCCCAGACCCGGCAGCTTCGCGAGCGCCTTCTCCAGTTCGTCGATCGCGCCGATCACTTGCCGAAAAGGCCGCCAGCGCCGCCCTGCTGCATCTTCTGCATCATCATCTGCTGGGTGGCTTCGCGAGCTTTCTTGAGCGCGCCGTTGACGACGTTAAAGAGCATCGTTTCGAAGCGAGCGGGCTTGCCGGCCTTCACTTCGTCATAGGCCTCGGGGGAGATCGCGATCTTTTCGATCGTCATATCGCCCTTGGCAATGGCGGTAATACCGCCGTTGGAGTATTCGACGGAAATCTTCTTCACTTCCGCCTCGATGCGCTTCGCCTCGCCGCGCATCGCCATCGCTTCCTTGATCTGATCGAACATGCCCATTACGCCAGCTTCCTTCCCGAAAGATTTTCGTACGCCTTGAGATAGATTTCGCGCGTTTTCGCGACTACTTCATCCGGCAACACCGGGCCCGGCGGCTGGTGGTTGAAATTAATCGAGTCGAGCCAGTCGCGAACGTACTGCTTGTCGAGCGACGGCGGGTTGGCGCCGACCTTGTAGCTCGCCTCGGGCCAGAAGCGGCTGGAATCGGGCGTCAGGACTTCATCGGCGAGAATGAGCGAACCGTCGTCGTCGAGACCGAACTCGAACTTGGTGTCGGCGATGATGATTCCGTGCTCGGCCGCGTAATCAGCCGCCTTGGAATAAAGGCCGATCGTCGCGTCCTTCAAAAGCTTCGCGGTCTTTTCGCCGACGAGCTTCACGGTCGCTTCGTAGTTAATCGCCTCGTCGTGATCGCCGATCGCCGCCTTGGTGGTCGGCGTGAAAAGAACTTCGTCGAGCTTCGCGGCGTTGTCGTAGCCGGCGCGCAGCTTCTCGCCGTTAACCGTCTGCGATTTCTGGTATTCCTTCCAGCCGCTGCCCGTGAGATAACCGCGGGCGATGCACTCGACCTCGACCATCTTCACCTTCTTCACCAACATCGAGCGTCCGCGCAAATCCTCCTTGTAGGGCTGAAGCTCGGCGGGATATTCGTCGACATTCGCGGTAATGAGGTGGTTCTTGACGCCGAAGAACTCGAGCCAGAAAAGCGAGAGCTGGTTGAGAACCTTGCCCTTGTCGGGTACGCCGCAGGGAAGGATTACGTCGAACGCGCTGATACGGTCGGTAACGACCATAAGGAGCTTGTCTCCGAGATCGAAAACGTCGCGGACCTTGCCGCTCTTTTGCTTAAGCCCCGGAATCGAGCATTCCAAGAGCGCGTGATTCTTGTCGTATTTCATAAGTAATAGCGTTAGAATTTGTAGGTTACCGAAAATCCGCCGGCGTGGCAAAAGCCATCGTGGGAGTGAAGATGATACTCGTCGTACGGCAAAATCGGAGATGGATACTTCCCCGCCGTATACATGTCGCCGCCCGCCATAAAGATACAAGTATAGCTCAAGGTAAGTTCGAGATTATCCGTCGCGCGCCACCTGAAGCCACCGCCCAAGATATGACGATCGGCGGGCGGAAGCATCGCCGAGGTCTGATGCTCATCGGTGGAGTCCATATCGTAGATGTAGGAGAGCATAAACGTCCAATCGTCAACAAAATCCCATGCTCCGCCAACCGCAAAACGCCAGGTATCGTGCCAATGCAGACCCACCGGGCTTGGGCCAGTTGGCAAATTGAACATCAAGGTATCAATAGTGGACCACTCCGTCCACGAAACCGCCGTGCCCAAATGAACAGCATCCGTAACATCCCAGTTGATACCGCCGGTAATCGATTGGGGCAGTCTTAACTTGGCGTGTGCATCGCCGCTTACGCCAGGCGTAGCCGTACCAGTCATCGGATTAACTATTCGATCAGGATCGAAGGTACATTTACCCTTAATAGTCGTATCGATTTGCGACTTATACACCAAGCCGACCGAAAGGTTATCCAGTATCTTATAGCGCGTACCAATCTGCCAACCGACGTCCTTAAATCCGTTGTCTCCCTTGAGACGATTTTCGCTACCGCCTACCATGCCCGGAAGTTTGGAATACTGCTCGAAGTCGAAGTAAAGCCACCGAAGGCCCACGCCCACCGACCAATCGTCGGTAATCGCGTAGGAAAGGTTGGGCGTAAGCACATAACCCTGCACCGTCGTCTCCCGAGTGCTCCACTCCATGCTCCACCCGTGATCGTACTTGGTTCCGAGTCCGTATTCCGCGTCACCGCCCAAGCCGAGGGTAAAGCCATAGGGGAGCGGCACGGAGAGCATGAAGTGCGGCAACCAGAATAGCCCCGCGTCCAGTCGTTCGTCGCGAGCCCCGTTCACATTCACCTTGCACCGCGGATGCTCGGTAACGAAACCGACGGTAAGCGTTATGTTGGTAAGATCGTCCAACGTCGCCGGGTTGATGAAGTTCGCGGAAGCGTCCACCGCCTTACCTACCGTGGCGCCGCCGAGCGCGTGGGCGGCCGCGGACGGCTCGTACAGCGCAAACCCCGAACCGAAAACTGAAAACCCCAATAAAACGGTTGCGAAAAAAGGCAATGATTTATTCAAGTTCATTGCCTTGGATTATATCATATTTGGGCTAAAAACGGTAGGTCAGAGTAAAGCCCGCCGCATGCGAAAGCGCACGATGCGCCGAATAACGATAGGTCTCGCCGCTCACCGGTTCCGTACAGACGCTGTCCTTGCCGTTCATCAGAATCATGCCGTAGACCAAGGACAAATCGAGATTGTCGGCGAAACGCCACAAAAGTCCAAGGGAAATCATGTGCCGCTCGGACGGCGGCAGCATCGTCGAATTCTGTTCGCCGCAGCAGTCGGTCTCGAAGACATAGGAGCCCATCAGCGTCCAGTCCTCGGCGAAATCCCAGGACGGCGCGAGCGCGACGCGCCAAGTGTCTTCCCATTCCAGCCGAATGGGCTTCGGTTCCGCCTGCCCCGGCAAGTGAAAGCTCAACTGCCCCACCGACGACCACTCCGTCCACGCGAGCGTACCGCCCAGATGCCACTTATCGGTAATGTCCCAGTTAAAACCGGCGGTAATCGACTGCGGCAGATCGATGGTCGTATGGGCGCCATGTCCGCTGGTGGCGCGGGCGGCAAGCCCGGCGTAGCCACCGGCCGCATCGGGCGTATCCGCGTCATTGCAACTCTTGCCCTCGACTTGCACCCGCGTCATCGACTTGTAGACGATACCAACGGCGAGATTGTCCAAAACGTCGTACCTAAGGCCGATTTGGTAGCCAAGGTCCTTCATTCCGTTGTCGCCCTTCAGACGATTGTGAAAACGACCGAACCGCATACCGGTCTTCTTATCCGCGGCATACGGATTGGAGTATTGCTCGAAATCGAAGAAGAGGAAGCGCAAGCCCGCGCCGACCGAAAAATCGCCGATTTTCCACGCGAGATTGGGGTTGAGCGTAATCGAAGTCACCGTCGTTTCGATCGAATTGAAGGAAAGATCCCAATTGTTGTCGTACTTCGACCCGAGCCCGTATTCCGGCATCACCCCCAAACCAAAGGCGAGGTTTTCGAAAAGCGGCGTCGCGAAATGGAAGTGCGGCAACAGGAACATCCCTGGATCCATCGTCGAAGTACGCCCGCCCGGCAAATCACTCTTCATTCGACCGCGCGGATGCTCGGTCATGAAGCCGAGGGTAAGCGTCGGAGAGCGCAAGTCGGTCAGCGTCGCCGGGTTGAAAAAGTTCGCCGAGGCGTCGATCGCCCGCCCCACCGCCGCGCCGCCCAGCGCGTAGCTGGGAGCCGAGGCCTCGTAAAGTCCAAATCCGCTCGCGCTCGCGCCAAAAGCCGCCAGCGCCAAGCCAACAAAGATTATGTCGCGTTTCATATTGCGACAATATATCATTTTTTGTCGCAAAGCGCAATAGCGCAAAAATCAAAGGGAGTCGATCAGCGCGGAGAAGCGGGCTTTCACCGCCTTCGGGGTACGCTCCGTGTTGAGGACGAGCCGCATCGTCGCCGACTCCAAATAGGAGAACAGCATATCCGAAACCTTCGCGACGTCCAGCGAACGCGAGAACTCCCCTTTCTTCCTGCCTTCGCTCAACAGCTCGCGAAAGATGTTGCGGATACCGGCGGTACGCAGAGCGACGCGCTCCGTGACGTCGACGCCGATGCGCACCTGCGAAACCGCGTAATCGTAGACGGCGATGAGGAAATCCTTGTTCTCGAAGAAGACTTCGCTCGTCGTGTGGCAAACCGCCTCGAGCCGCTTCGCCGCCGACGCCTTCGAGGCGACGATCGGCGCGCACTTCTCCATAATCCGCTTCGTTCCCTCGTGAATCGCCGCGTCGAGCACGTCGCGCTTGGTGGAGAAGTAGCGGTAAAGGACGGTGCGGGCGATTCCGGTCGCCGAGGCGATCATCCCGAGGGTTACGTTGTCGAAGCCGACCTTGGAAAATAGTGCCATCGCCTTCATGGCGATTTCGCGCTTGCGTTCCTCGTGGTCGACCTTCTTCGCCATTTTACATCGCCTGCGCGAGCGCCTTCGCGAACTCGGAGCACTTCACCTCTTTCGCGCCGTCCATCTGCCGCGCGAAGTCGTAGGTAACCGTCTTCGCCGCGATGACCTTGTCCATGGCCGCGATAATCAGATCCGCCGCCTCCGTCCAGCCCATGTAGCGCAACATCATTTCGCCGGAGAGAATCAGCGAACCGGGGTTCACCTTGTCGAGATTCGCGTACTTGGGCGCGGTACCGTGCGTCGCTTCGAAAACCGCGCAGCCCGTCGCGTAGTTGATGTTCGCGCCGGGGGCGATGCCGATGCCGCCGACAGTGGCGGCGAGCGCGTCCGAAACGTAGTCGCCGTTGAGATTCAAGGTGGCGATTACGTCGTATTCGGCGGGCCGCGTCAAAATCTGCTGCAGAAACGCGTCGCAGATGCAGTCCTTGACGACGATCGTCCGGCCGGTCTTCGGATTCTTGAATTCGCACCACGGTCCTTCGCCGATCTTCGTCGCGCCGTATTCGCGCTCGGCGAGTTGGTAGCCCCAGTCGCGAAACGCGCCTTCGGTGAATTTCTGGATGTTGCCCTTGTGGACGAGCGTCACCGACTTGCGGTCGTTGGCAACGGCGTAGTCGAGCGCGGCGCGCACCAACCGTTCCGTGCCCTCCAGCGAAACCGGCTTGATGCCGATCGACGCGGTCTTAGGGAAGCGGATTTTCCTGACTCCCATCTCGTTTAGGAGAAACGCCTTTACCTTTTCGACTTCGGGAGTTCCGTTCAGCCACTCGATGCCGGCGTAGATGTCCTCGGTGTTCTCGCGGAAAATCACCATATCGGTGAATTCGGGATGTTTCACCGGCGAAGGAACGCCCTTGAAGTAGCGCACCGGGCGCAAGCAGACGTAGAGATCGAGCGACTGGCGCATCGCGACGTTGATGGAGCGAATGCCCCCGCCAATCGGCGTCGTGAGCGGGCCTTTGATGGAAACGAGCGCCTCCTGGCAGGCGTCGAGCGTCGATTGCGGCAACCACTCGCCGGTCGTCTTGAACGCCTTCTCGCCGGCCAGGACTTCCTTCCACTCGATTCGGCGCTTGCCGCCGTAGGCCTTTTCCACCGCCGCGTTCCAGACGATCATCGCCGCGCGAGTGATATCCGGGCCGGTGCCATCGCCCTCGATGAAGGGAATCGTCGGAAAATCGGGAACGCGGAGAAATCCGCCTTGCATTGAAATGAACTCGCCCATTATCTTCCCACCGCCTTCCGATAGCGCTCGATGAGCTGATTCGTCGAAGCGTCGTGCTTGAGCGCGGGCTTCTCCGCAACGAGGTCGTTCAAAACGCCCTTCGCGAGCACCTTGCCGAGTTGCACGCCCCACTGGTCGTAGCTGTAGACGTTGAATATAACGCCCTGCACGAAAACCTTGTGTTCGTAAAGCGCGATTAGCGCGCCCAGCGTCTCGGGCGTCAGCTCGTCGCAAAGGAGCGTATTCGTCGGGCGATTGCCCTCGAAGGTCTTGAAGGGAACGAGTTTCTCGGGTACGCCCTCGGCGCGACATTCGTCGGCGGTTTTCCCGAAGGCGAGCGCCTCGGTCTGGGCGAAGAGATTCGCCATCAGCTTGTCGTGCAAGTCGCCGATCGGGTTGTGAGTCCGCGCGCATCCGATGAAGTCGCAGGGAATGAGGTGGGTTCCCTGGTGGATGAGCTGGTAGAACGAGTGCTGGCCGTTCGTGCCGGGTTCGCCCCATTCGATCGGACCGGTCTCGCGATCGACGGGGTTGCCGTCCTTGTCGACCGACTTGCCGTTCGACTCCATGTCCATCTGCTGCAAATAGGCCGGGAAGCGCGAAAGGTACTGGTCGTAGGGCAAAACGCAATAGCTCTCCGCGCCATAGCCGTTGGAGTAGAGAATCCCCAAAAGCGCCAGCACCACCGGCATATTGCGGTCGAGCGAAGCGGTACGGAAGTGACGATCCATCTTGTAGTAGCCCTTGAGGAACTTCGCGTAGTTCCTCCGCCCGATCGCGATCATCAACGAAAGTCCGATCGCCGAGGGAAGCGAATACCGCCCGCCGACCCAATCCCAAAAGCCGAACATGTTCGCGGGGTCGATACCGAACTCGACAACTTCCTTTTTCGCGGTCGAGACCGCTACGAAATGCTTCGCCACCGCCTCGTGCGAACCGAGCTTTTCGACGAGCCAGTCCTTCGCCGCATTGGCGTTGGACATCGTCTCCTGGGTGGTGAAGGTCTTGGAGGCGACGATGAAGAGCGTTTCGGCGGGCTTGACCGCGCGCAACGTCTCGGCGAGGTGGGTGGAGTCCACGTTGGAGACGAAGAAGCACTTGATCGAGCGCTTGGCGTAGGGCGTCAGCGCGATATTCGCCATTACCGGGCCGAGGTCGCTGCCGCCGATGCCGATGTTGACGACGTATTTGATGCGCTTGCCGGTGAATCCGCGCCACTTGCCGGTACGAACGAGATCCGAAAACTCGCCCATCTGCGCCAAGACCGCGCGCACCTCCGGCATCACGTCCTTGCCGTCGACGAAGACCTTCGCTTCGACGTCGCAGTTGCGAAGCGCGGTGTGGAGTACCGCGCGATTTTCCGTAACGTTAATCTTCTCGCCGGCGAACATCCGCTCGATTTCGGATTTGAGGTTCGACGCCTCGGCGAGTTTGACGAGCGCCTTCATCGTCGCGCGATCGACGCGATTTTTGGAATAGTCGAGAAACCAGCCCGCCGCCGAAAGCGAAAACTTCCGCGCGCGATCCGGGTCTTCGGCGAAAAGCTCCTTGATCGTCTTTTTGGACGACGCGACCATCGCGTCGTCGAGATTCGCCCACTTGTCGTCGTTAGTCATTTTTCCAGCCCCATCCTTTCGTATGCGAGATCGGTGGCGACGCGCCCCTTGGGCGTGCGCTCCAGATATCCTTCCATAATGAGAAACGGTTCGTACGCCTCTTCGATCGTATCCGGCTCCTCGCCGACCGAAACCGCGATCGTCGAAAGCCCCACCGGTCCTCCGCCGAACTTGAGGCAGATCGTGGAGAGAATCTTGCGATCCATCTCGTCGAGTCCGTACGGATCGATCTCCAGCAAGGCGAGCGACTCCCGCGCGACCTCGCCGGTTATGAAGTTGTTCGCCTTGACCTGGGCGTAGTCGCGCACGCGCCGCAATAGGTTGTTCGCGATGCGCGGCGTTCCGCGCGACCTCCGAGCGATCTCCTCCGCGCCCGCGTCGTCGACGTCCACGCCGAGCTTTGCCGCCGACCTCCGGACGATTTCGGCGAGCTCCTTCGGCTCGTAGTAGGAAAGCCGGTTGACGAGACCGAAACGCTCTCGAAGGGGCGCGGCGATAAGCCCGATTCGAGTAGTCGCGCCGACGAGCGTGAAGCGCGGCAGGTCGAGTCGCACGCTGCGCGCGTTCGGGCCCTGGTCGAGCATGATGTCGATCGCGTAGTCCTCCATCGCCGAGTAGAGGTACTCCTCCACGGTCTTGGCCATCCGATGAATTTCGTCGATGAAGACGATGTCGCCCGGTTCGAGCGAAGTAAGCAGCCCCGCGAGATCGCCGGGCTTGGTTATGACCGGGCCCGAGGTCGTCTTCACGTTAACGCCCATCGCCTCGCCGAGAATGTAGGAAAGCGTCGTCTTGCCGAGGCCGGGCGGCCCCGAAAAAAGCACGTGATCGAGCGACTCGCCGCGATCCTTCGCCGCCTTCACCGCCAGCATCAACCGATCGCGAATCTTCTCCTGCCCGACGAAGCCCGCGAAATCCACGGGGCGGAGCTTGTTGTCGAACGCCGTCGAACGATTGAGTTCGTCGCTTTGGCGATTCTCAGACATCCAACCCCTCCCGCTCGTCGACGCCGAGGACGAGATTCATGTTCTGGATCGCCGCGCCCGAAGCGCCCTTGCCGAGATTGTCGAAGCGCGACACCAGAAGAATTCGTTCGTCGTTGCCGAAAACCGAAATCTCCATATCGTCGCGTCCGGAGAGCTTCGCCGAGGAAAGAAGCCCCGCTTCCGACGGATCGTCGACGAACTTCACGAGCCCCCTTTTGTAGTAGTCGCGATAAAGCGCCTTAATGTCCTCGCGCGACCCCTTCAGGTCCTTCGCGAACACCGGCACCGTAACTTCCATGCCCGAATAATGCGGTACGACGATCGGCAGAAACGCCGGCGCGAAGTCGAGATGCGAGCGCTCCACGATTTCCGGCAAATGCTTGTGGGTCTGGCCGAGCGCGTACTGGCGTCCGCCCTGGTGAAGCGGCGTCGCCGCGCTCTCGTAATCGGCGATCATCTTCTTTCCGCCGCCGGAATATCCGGTGAGCGAGGTCGCGACGAGCCGCGCGTCCTTCGCGAGCAAGCCCTTTTCGACGAGCGGCGCGATAAGCGCGATAAATCCGCTCGCGTGGCAACCCGGATTCGCGATGCGCTTCGAAGAAACGATCTTTTCGCGCAAGAGACCGATTTCCGGAAATCCGTACGTCCAATCGCGATTCACGCGATGGGCGGTCGAGGTGTCGATGACGACGACCTTCGGGTTCTCGACGAGTTCCACGGCTTCGATCGCCGCCGCATCCGGCAAGCAGAGAAAGGCGACGTCGCAGTCGTTCAGCGCCGCTTGACGCGCGGAAACGTCCTTGCGCACTTCGTCCGGCAAAACAACGACTTCCAAATCCGCGCGCTTCGCGAGCCGCTCGCGAATCCTAAGCCCGGTCGTACCGGCGCTACCGTCGATAAAAATTTTCTTCATCGCCGATTGATGTAAATCCGCGCCATATCCGTCTTGCAAACCGACTTCTCGGAAATATCGAGTTCCTCGAAGAGCTTTTCCCCGGGGCGGATGCCGGTGAAGACGATCGGGATGTCGACATACGGCCGATAGCCCGCCTGACGAATCATGTCCTCGGCCAAATCGACGATGCGAATCGGCTCGCCCATGTCGAGCGTGTAAATCGCGCGCTCGTCGCGCGAAGCGGCCTGCAACACCAGCCCCACCGCCTCGGACACCGTCATAAAGTACCGCTTCATGTCGGGATGGGTTACGGTAATCGGACGACGGCGGGCGATCTGCTCCTTGAAAAGCGGAACCACCGAGCCCGAGGAGCCGAGCACGTTGCCGAAGCGAACGGCGCAAAACGAAGTTACGCCATCCGCGCCAATCGCCATAATCGCCTCCTCGGCGGCGAGTTTGGTCTTGCCCATTACGGAAACCGGGTTCACCGCCTTGTCGGTGGAAATGAGCACGAAACGCCGGACGGCGTACTTCTTCGCGAGCTCGGCGAGGTTCTTCGTCCCCTCGGTGTTGTTGCGCCACCCTTCCTCGGGATTCATCTCCACCATCGGCACGTGCTTGTAGGCGGCGGCGTGCAAAACGACATCGGGTTTTTCGGCGGCGAAAATCGCCTCCATCGCCTCGACGTCGTTAATGTCCTTCATCAGCGGCTTTAATTCGGTCGATACCGCGCGCTGCCTGAGTTCGCGATTGATTTCGTAAAGCGCGTTTTCGCCACGCTCGACCATCAGCACCTTTTTCGGCGAAGCAAGCGCGACCTGGCGAACGATTTCCGAACCGATCGAGCCGCCGGCGCCGGTAATCATTACCGTCTTGCCGCGCAAAAACTCGATCGCCACCGCCGAATTCAACTTGCGGACTTCGCGATCGATGAGCGCGTCGTCGTCGCGACGCGCCGCCCAAAACCAACTCCAAACGATACGCCAGCCCACGATCGCGATGGTCGAGAGGAAGAAGGACATGAGCGTTACCGAATACGGCGGGCGGATGTGGGCGTAGACGTCGACCCCCAAAATAAGCCGCATCAAAGTCAAAACGGCGCAGGCGAGCGCCATCGCCCAGAAATAACGCGGAAGGTCTTTTAGCGCGGTGCGCCGCCAGGATATGCGATACGCCCCGACGACAACGAGCGCGAACACGTGCACCGCCAAAACCGAGAGGAACGAAAACGCGGTCGCGCGCCAACCCCAACGCGGCGACTGGAAGTCGAACCGCAACAAAATGGCCGCGGTATAGGCGAGAGCGAGGAAAAAAGAATCCACGGCGAGCCCGACTATCCGGGTCGCCGCGAATTTCATCCACTCGCCGCGCGAACGCCTCACCCGGCGCTTACTCCCACTCGATGGTCGCCGGCGGCTTGGGAGTAATGTCCCAGACCACGCGGTTGACGCCCTTTACCGTGGTCGCGATCTTCTCCGCGACCTTGGTCACGAACTTGAAAGGCAATTCCACGATCCCGGCCTTGACGAACTGCGAGGTCGAAATCGCGCGAATCGCGATCACGTAACCGAAAGTGCGCGCGCCGTTGCGAACGCCGACCGATTTCACGTTGGTCATGATGGCGAAGAACTGCTGGGCCTTCCGGTCGAGCTTCGCCTTGGCCATTTCGGTGCGGAAGACGTAATCGGCCTGGCGCAGGATGTCGAGCTTTTCCTTGGTAAGCTCGCCGAGGCAACGAACCGCGAGACCCGGGCCCGGGAACGGCTGGCGCATTACCATCGGCTCGGGAATTCCGAGCAATTTACCGACCTTGCGAACCTCGTCCTTGTAGAGGTACTTCACCGGCTCGACGAGACCGCAGAATCCGATGTTCTTCGGGAGTCCTCCGACGTTGTGATGGGCCTTGACCGCCTTGTGCCCGCCGACGCCGGATTCCATAATGTCGGGGAAGATCGTGCCCTGGCCGAGAAATTCGATCTTGCCGAGCTTCTTCGCGGTTTCCTCGAAAACGCGGATGAACTCGCCGCCGATGATCTTGCGCTTGAGTTCGGGATCGGTAACGCCCTTCGCCTTCTTGAGGAAACGCGCCTCGGCGTCGATCTGGATCAGATTGATGCCGAACTTGCCCTGGAAGACTTTTTTCACTTCCTTCGCCTCGTTAAGCCGCATGCAACCGTGATCGACGAAAACGCAGGTAAGCTGTCGGCCGATTGCCTTTTGGAGCAATACCGCGCAAACGCTCGAATCCACGCCGCCCGACATCGCGAGCAACACCTTCCGATCGCCGACCAACCGGCGAATCTCCGCGATTTCATTCTTAACGTACTTCTTCGCGTCGAACTTGCCGCCAAGCTTGGCGCACCGCTCCTTTTCCGCTTTGGTCATTTTCGCATTTCCTTCGTTTAGATTTTGCCGAGTCGCTGCCCGGAATATTTCTTTTCGTGGATTGGCTTCCACCACCACGAGTTTTCAAGATACCACTTCACCGTCTTGCGGATGCCGGATTCGAAGTTTTCCTCGGGCTTCCACCCGAGCTCGCGCATCAGCTTCGTCGGATCGATCGCGTAGCGAAGGTCATGCCCCGGGCGATCGGTTACGTAGGTAATCAGCTCTTCGTACTTTCCCTTCGCGCGCGGCTTGAGCTCGTCCAAGATCGCGCAAACCGTCTTCACCACCTCGAGATTGGTGCGTTCGTTATGCCCGCCGATGTTGTAGGTCTCGCCGTCCGCGCCCTTCTCGTTCACGAGGCAGAGCGCCTTGACGTGGTCGTCGACATAAAGCCAATCGCGCACGTTCGCGCCCTTGCCGTAGACCGGGAGGGGCTTCTCGTCGAGGCAGTTGAGAATGACGAGCGGGATAAGCTTTTCGGGGAAATGGTACGGCCCGTAGTTGTTCGAGCAATTGGTAAGCCGAATCGGCAGCCCATAGGTGTCGTGCCAGGCGCGAACGAGATGGTCGCTCGCCGCCTTCGACGCGGAGTACGGAGAGTGCGGAGCATACGGAGTCCGCTCGGTGAAATAGCCGTCGGGACCCAACGTACCGTACACTTCGTCGGTGGAGATGTGCTGAAAGACGAACGCGGGATGTTCGCGCCACCACTTGAGCGCCGACTGCAACAAGGTCGCCGTGCCGACGACGTTGGTGCGGACGAATTCGCCCGGTCCGTCGATCGAGCGGTCGACGTGGCTCTCGGCGGCGAGGTGGAAAATCGTATCGGGCTTGAAATCGAAAAACGCCTTGTCCATCCGCTCCTGATCGCAGATATCCGCGACCAGAAGTTCGTATTTGCCTTCCGCTTCCTTAAGCGACTCGACTACTCCGGCGTAGGTAAGCTTGTCCACGACCAGCACTTCCGCGCCCTCGCGAACCAAATGGCGAACGAGCGCGGATCCGATGAATCCGCACCCGCCGGTCACTATGCATCGTCTATTCTTCATCGTTGAATGCGGCTTTTTGCGCCATGGTTTGCGGGCTATCGACGGCCTTCGGCTTCTCTCCCTTGGCGTCGGTCTCGCCGTTCTTGCCTTTCTTCTTGCCCTTCCTCGGACCGTACCCATAGCCGTAGCCATAGCCGTAACCATAGCCGTAGCCATAACCGTACTTATGCCCACCACGATGGTGCGACGACGGGGAGAAGGCCTTGGCATTGGAAACCTCGACGTCGTTGACGACGACTCCGAGAATGTTCGCACCGGCCTCGGCGAGCGAACGCGAGCAATACTGAATCGGCTTAAAGTGGGTACGATCGGGGCAGCACATGATAATCGCCGAATCCACCAGCGTCGCCAGCGACACCACGTCGCCCACGAGCCCGTACGGCGGCGAGTCGATGATCACCCGATCGTAGTTCGCGCGCGCCCAATCGAAGAAATCGGCGATGACGGCGGAGCCGAAGATGGTCGCCGGAGAAACGCCCTCGGGCGCGAGCGAGCAGATTACGTCCAAATTCTTGAGCTCGGTCCGGTTGAGCAGTTTCGCGAAGTCCGGACGATTGTCCTCGCCGGCCTTTTGCAGGGTGTGCGAGAAACTGGTCTCCTCGGTAAGCTTGTCCGCCACGCCCCAAACGCGGGCGAGTCGCGGACGACGCAAGTCGAAGTCGACGTGCAACGTGCGCTTTCCGGCCTGCGCGTAGGCAATCGCCAGCGAAGTCGAGGTAATCGTCTTGCCTTCGCCGGGCTGCGTCGAAATTACGAGCACGCAGTGGCTCAACGCCTCGTACCGCGGAGAGTCCAGAAGATTCCGAAGCCCCGCCACCGCCTCGGCGAACTGAGAATACTTGTCCTCAATCAGATACTTGGCGACCTGTTCGCGTTTTTTGCGCCGAACGTGCGGAAGAACCGCCAACACCTTGAGCGCGAGGCGCCCTTCGATATCCGCCAAATTGACGACCGTGTCCTCGAGGTTGTCGACGACCAATACGAAAAGAACTCCGAGCGCAATCGAAAGGAACGCGCCCGCGCCGAAGATAATCATCGGGTTGGGGAGAATCGGCTTCGAAGGCACCCGGGCCGGACGCCCGACGCGAACGATTTCGTTATTGGATTCGGCGTCGATTCGCGCCTTGTTCTCGTCGAGAATAAGCCCCTCGAGCACGCGATTCGCGACGCCGAACTCCGCCTCCAACTGGCCGAGGCCGGATTCCGCGAGCACGATTCGCTGTTCGATTGAGGCGAGTTCGTTGCGCAGTTCCTCCTGACGGGTTTTGAGATTCGACAACTGGTTGCGAGTTACCTGCAAGGTGGAGCGGCCGGTCAGCAGCGCGCGCGCGGCGGCGTCCAAGAACCGCTGGCGAGCGAGCTCCATCGACTTCTTGGCCGTGATCACCTCGGGGTGGCTCTCGGTGAACGAGAAAAGCAGCCGCTGGTACACGCCATCGGCATTTTGATACGCGGTAAATTCGCTGGCGATTTCCTGAGCGCGCGGAACGTTGACCGCGAGACTGCCGTAGCTCGTCGGATCCTTTTGAACCGCCGCGAGCATCTTCTCCCACTCGACGAGCTGCGTCTCGTCGCTTTCCAGCGCCAGAATATCGGAAGTCGCCTTGGAAAGCGATTGCGCCAGCGTTTCGCGGGTGGAGCGGAGATTGTCCACCTTGTTGGCGGTGCGGAAGTCCAATAGCTGCTTCGCGACCTTGTTCACTTCGTTGCGCTTCTTTTCGACGTTGGCGTGAATCTGCGACACCGCCTTGTCGCACCGGGCCTTGTTTTCCTCGTCGGTAAAGGTCTCGATCGACTCGGCGTAGGCGTTGGCGAGCGCCGCGCAAAGCTCCTTGGTCTTCGACCGGACGGCAATCGTGATAATGCGCGAATTGCGCACCAGCTCGAGTTTGGAGCCGCCGAGCGTCGAGATCAGCTCCTCGTCGGGAACCGTGGAAGCTGGGTGATTGGCGCGATAGTGCTGGACGATTTTGTTGACGATTTTCTCCGAACGCCAATCGGGAATTCGCGTATTGAGAATTTCGGCGTAGGAAGTTCCGTAGTCCGGCATCGCCTGGGAGAGCGCGTCCTGACCGCGAGACATCGAGCGGCGCATATCCATCGTGAACTCGCTGGTCGCCTCGTAAATCGTCGGCGAAATACGATAGACGGCGAACGACACCACCAACCCGACCAGCAAAAACACGAACACCGAAAGCCAGCGCTGGGAAATGACGCGCAACATGCGGCTCAAGGTAATCGTACCGACGATGGATCCGTCTTCTCCGCGATTGGACCCGGCCATTCCGCCGTATTGTCCACCGTACGTTCCGCCGTAAGTTCCACCATAGCGCGCGCCGGCGCCGGCGTAATAGACCGGTCCGCCGCCGCCACCATAGGCCATCTTCTGAGACGATCCGTAATACATCGGGCTGGACTTCTCGGAACCGTAGTAAAGGGGTTTATCGGCCATGGTCTTTCTTCTCCTTCGGGAACGAACTTGCTGAAAGCGCGAGAAGCGGAACGACGATCGCGAGCATCCACGGCGACCAAATCGTCACATCGAAAAGCGACTCCAAAACCATCGCCAGAAACAGCGGCACGCACAAAAACGCCGTCGGCGAGGGAAGCGATACGCGCACTCCTTCGACAAGCCGCAAAATGTAGGTTATAATTAATAGCGCCAGCGGACACGCCAACACAAAAGCCCCGATGGTTCCGCGCTCCACCAATAACATCCAGTATCCGTTAAGCGGAGCGGTCTGAAAAGACGGAATCGCCTTCCAATCCCCGGCGCCCGCGAAAAACCCGAAATCCACCGGAAACGATCCGAGACCGGTACCCAGCCAAGGCGATTCCTTCCACACGCGGAACGAAAACGCGGAAAGCGCATCACGCGCGGCCATGAACTTGTCCGTGAAGAAATCGCCGCCCGCGTATGGCGCGACTCGCGCGGCCCAATCCGAGGCGGGCATGGTCGCAAACGAAATCCCGATCGCCAAGCCCACCGAGGCGAGAAATACCACCATAAAACGAAATTCATTGGGATTCCCGAAACGCATGCGAACATAAACGAATGCGTAAACGAAAATCGCCAAGGTGGCGAGAGCGAATAGGAGCGTAACGAAAGCCGGAGCAAAGATAAAAAGTCCGAGGGTGTTCGCGGATATCGCCACAATCACCAATGGAATGCTTAAACGCCAATGCCGCTCGAAAATCGCCACCAACGCAACCACGGCGACACCGAGGTTAGCGCCAAACGCAGCGCCGAGATAAACCGGCTTTTCGGAACCGCAAGCCACCAAGTCGCGCATCGCCGCGTTACCCGCGAGATAACGAAACGCCATCGTCAAAGCGACGACCCCGGCAATCGTCGACATCACCAGACAAAACGCATGGCGCGCGGACTTGCCCAGCGCATGGCGACACCCCATAATCACGACCAGCAACACCGCCGAAAGCGCCAACTCCGAATATCCGACGCCAACCGCGGAACCCGGAAGGAATGGCAACGCCGGGGTGGCGAGGAACCACTGGTAGTTCTCCGCATCGTACTCCATCTTCACCCCGTCATTAAGCATCTGCAAAAGCGAAAGCGCCAAAACCACAATCAAAACCCAAAAAAGCGGATCGCGAAAAATTCCGCGAGCGACGCGACGTCTGGCACTGTGAAGCATCTCGTCGCCAACGCGCGATGGCTCCGCAAAAATCCAAATCAGCGCAAGTCCCGCCAAGTTGAGAACGGCAGTTGACGATAGGAAGAGCGGCGCGACCGCCAACAAGGCAAGATGCGCCGCCAATCCGTATTTGGTGATTAGCTTCTGCACTTAGTAGGTAAGCCGCAAGCCGACTCCGATGCGGAAACGATCGTAATCATACCCCGAATAGCCATCGGAGCCGCTCTTCATCTGATTGCGATACTCGGCATTCGCAAACACCGCGAGGAAGCGGTTGAGCGTGTAGTCCAAGCCAAGACGGAACGAGAGGATATCGAGATCGTAATCCGATCCATAGTAACCGAGGTCGGCGGTATAAGCCACGGTCTCGCGACGATACGCGACGTCGAACGAGGCGCCGAGCTTGCCGCGAATCATCGAGTGGGAAATACCCCAGCTGATGGAGTCAACGCGATGCGAGGTTGCAACTTCACGCTCCGAAGGCTGGTAGTGGCTCGACGCGAGGAGCATCGTGCGCCACGTATCGGAAATCTTCCAGCTACCGCTAACATCGTACGAAAATCCACTATTGCGCTTCCCGTTGCTACCGCCGTATTCGAACGCGCTGTAACCGGCGAGGACGCGATAGGTAATGCGCTCGGTCGCGAACGAACCGAGACCACCCTGAACCGTCCAGCCCTGGGAGCTGTCGCTAAAACGCGTGATTTCGGACGCCTGATTATCCTGCGTATAGCCCTGATAGCTACCGGAAAGCATAAGGTCGGTCCACGGCGAAAACGCATAGCCGATTTCCGCGCCGACGTTCCAACGCGTCCAGTCATAGGCGCCGGAGTTGCCGCCGTGAATGTAATCAAGCCAATAATAACCGCCGTTGACATCGGCGTGGAGTCCATTGCCGAAAGTGCGTTCGACGCCCGCGCCAACTTTGAACTCCTGACGATCGCGGCTATAAGTCGAATTGTTAACCGACAAATCATCGTCGTAGCTCGAGCGGCGGAACTGTTCGGTAAGCATAACCGACCAACCTCTTTCGCCGGGAACCGAGTTCGCCCAATAGAACGTCAGATCTTCGCCGTAACCATGATTGTTCTGATTGCGCTCGCGAAGGCCTTTTTCACAGTAGGCATTGTACTGATAAAAGATGTTGAGTTTTAAACTCCACTGCTCGGCCTTATAGAAAATTCCGAGGTTCGGATTAACCGTCCAAACGACGCTCTCTCTACCGTCTTTCACACGGTCGATATCGCTATCGTAGGCGGCGGAAATGGCCACATACGGCTTGAGCGTCAGACGCTCGGTAAGCTTGATACCGGTCGGACGATCCATAATCTCGGCATTCGCGGTAAACGCGGCGAAGGCAATCGCCAGCGGAAGCGCAAACTTGAAGTTACTGTTCATAATTTATGACCTCCAAAAATTACTGCACGAGCTGTCCGACATACGCCTCTGGCTCGATGATCACGGTACCCAAATTGATATCCTGATCAAGCATCGGGTAGGCGACAAGGCCAATCTCTTCGGTGCTGGTGCTGAAGAACGGGCTCTGTTCGACGAGATAGCCGAGCATGGTCTCGGGAAGTTGCGGACCCGCGAAAATCAACGTCTCGCGATAAATCGGAGGACGCGCCGCATCCGTGGAATCCAAAAGCGGCTCGTAGCTCTTCTCCTGCCCGTTGTCACCCATCGCCGCAGGAATCCATTCCTTGGACGCCGTCTCGCGAGAACCTTCCGGAAGCGTCTCGAGCAACTTGTCGGCGAGGTCGGCCGGAGAACCGTTGGACGCGCGAACCATCATCAAAGCGGCGAAGGCCCCGCGCTGCGCGGCGTTTTCCACGCCGGAAACGCGATTATTCACCTTCGACTGCAAACTGGTCGCAATTTTGGTGAACTGCTCGTCGGTGTAACCGCCGGGATTGGCCGCGCGATTAAAGAGATCCGCCGCAAAACGCTCGTTGATAACCGTAAGCGCTTCCAACGGAACCGTCGCGAACGTCTCGGCGATGAGCGCGGAGTGGTTGCCCTTGCTGGCGCCCTTCAACGCCGCGCGATTGGCGTTCAGATACTTCGCCGTCTTGGCTTCGATCGAACCGGGCATCTTGTCGATCGCCGTGTTGACGTCGGCGAGAAACTGCACCTGATCGGAGCTGGAAAGGCTCTTGACGATTTCCGTCATCTTGGCGGGATCTCCAATGGCCGCGCCGATTTGCGAGCGCGCCTCTTGGATCGAGATTTCCTTGGCATAAACCACGTTGCAGAGCGCAATCGCCAAGACCAGCATCATTTTCTTCATTTTAGTTTACCTCTTTAACTGTTGAAAGTTGATTATTCTTTAGTACCATGTTTCAGGAACCCAAACTACATCGCCGGCGCGAAGAACCATATCCTTGTCGACTCGACCGTCCTTGCCGATTTCCTTCAAATCGACGTAGGTGCGAGTCTGGGTACCGTCCTTATCGCAACGAGTAACGCGAATCGAACTGCGATCCGCGAAAGGCTTGAGCCCTCCGGCCATCTGCAAAACCTTGGTCACCGTCAGTTCCATGGTCGAGGGGATGTTCACCGGACCGGGAGAACCGACTTCCCCGAGCACCGTAATCGTACCCCAAGGGCTCACGCCTTTACCATCGTATGCCGCGAAAGTAACCGTAATCTGGGGCTGGCGATAGTAAACCGAGTACTCCTTGATCAGCTTTTGCTTAAGCTCCTCAAGCGTAAGTCCATCGCACTCGACCGGCTCCTGAAGCAAGAGCGGCATTGTAATCGTTCCATTCTGATCGACGAGAACATTGACTATCGCCGGCGGAGTAGCTGAGTTCCCGACCTGAATCACCAACGCGATTCCAGGCCGCACGCGCGGGCCGTCCCACCAAGTGGCCACGACGTTGGCGTCCACCTTCTCCTTCTCTCCGGCAAACGAATCGACAATCGTCTCGCACCCGCAGAAAAGCGAGCAGACGATTCCAATCAATGCAAAACTACTATACACCTTGGGCATATTTGGGGCACATTATAGCAAAACTCAGGCGAATATGTCAATACGCCTTTTTTCGCTTTTTTCATCCAGCAAGGAAAAGACGATTTTTCGCGCATTTGCAGGAATAAGCCCCTTCGCCCGATCCGGCCACTCCACTACGAGTATCGCCCCGCGATCAAGATAGTCCTCCCAACCGATGGCGAGCACATCATCCTCGTTCCTAAGTCGGTACAAATCCATATGGACGAGCGGAAAGTGATCTTGAACAAGGCAAAACGTCGGCGAGGTCACGCGGCCCTTGACCCCCATAGCCGCAGCAAGTCCCTGAGTAAAGGTAGTCTTTCCGGCGCCCAAATCCCCCTCAAGGCAAACAATATCGCCGTTTTTGAGAGTTTTTGCGAATTTTCGCGCAACTTCCCAAGTCTCTTCGACCGAATTTACCTCAAATGACCCCGTCATCCGCAAATTCCTTGAAGGCACGACGTAAATAATCCGGACTGAACGCGGCCGAATGCGGCATAAGCACCAGATTGGGAATCTTCGGCTTCGGCGGAACGATTACACCGCGTTTCGCCTCTTTCGTCGCTTTTGTCCAAATTTCCGACTTTTCGCCGCGACAAACGTCAAGATACGCCCCCGCGATTTTACCTTTTTTGAGCGCGGAGACGAGAGATTTTTCATCCACCGCGTTGCCTCTACCGACATTCACTACGACCGCCCTGCGCGGCAACACGCCAAGTAGCTTCGCATTCAGCAGATTGTCCGTTCCGGTATTGGACGGTAGCGCCATAATCAGCCAATCGGCAAGGCGAGCTGATTTGGGCAGCAATTTAAGGTTTTTTCGTCCGAACCCCTCGACCTTCACACCCAATGCTTCGAGCTTGTCGCCAATTGCCTTCCCGATTCTCCCGTATCCGAGAATCACCGCCCTCGTTCCCGAAAGCATGTGGCACTTGTCCGAAAGCCAGACCCGCTGATTGCGATGGTCGTCGGAATGCGCGAAAAATCCGTGTGCCCAGGCAAGCATGAAACCAGCCACGCATTCGGCGATTACCGGCCCGTGAAAATGGCCGAAGGCGAGTCGCACGCCGCTCGGAACCGCTTTCGGCATAAGTTCCTGGCCGGCCGCGGGAGTGGCAAGGACGTTCAGTTTCGGCGCGCGCGCAAACCACTCTTCCTTGAAATCCCAAGTGACGACATGAGTCGCGCTTTCGAGTTTCCGCAGAAAATCGCGCTCGCTCTTCGCGCAAACGACCGAGCCGCGTCCGGCGACGAGCGACTTGAAATACTTCAAATCGAGCGACGAGAGCCGAAAGCATTTCTCCGGCCAATCGAGCCGGAGAAGATAGCGATTATTCGTCAAGCTTTCCCTTATAGGCGACGCGCTTGACCTTGCCGATCGAGGTTCTCACGAGCGGCTCCTTCGCGACGACGACCTTGCGCACGCGCTTGTAGTCGGCGAGTTCCGCGCACTTCTCCTGCGCGCGCTTGATCGCGACCTTCTCGACTTCTTCCCAAGCCGGCATCGCCCCGCCGTATTCGCGCTTGAACCATTCTTCGTTCGGATAGATGATCGCGCCCACCTTCTCGCCGGGATCGCCGCCCTGGGTGTAGCCGATGACGACGACGTCCTGTACGCACGGCTCCTTGGCGATCATAATTTCGACTTCCTCGGGATAGATGTTCTTCCCCTCGCGATTGACGATAAGCGCTTTCTTGCGACCGCGAATGGTAATAAGGCCCTTTTCGTCCATCGAGGCGAGGTCGCCCGTCTTAAGCCAAAGCCCGCCGTCGTCCTCGAACGCCTCGGCCGAGGCGTCGGGATTGTGGAAGTATCCCTGCATCACGATCGGCCCCTTGATCTGAAGTTCGCCGACGCCCTGCTCGTTCTTGTCGGCAAGCCGAACTTCGATTCCCTTGATCGGGAGCCCAATCGTTCCGATTTCCGTAACCTCGGGCGGACAGACCGAAACGATCGGCGAACATTCCGTAAGCCCGTAGCCCTCGAGGAAGCGAACGTGAATCCGGTTAAAGCTCGCCATTACGTTCCGCGGGCAAGGCGCGCCGCCGGTAATCATAAAGCGCAGCTTTCCGCCAAGACGCAGCTTCACCATGTGCATCACCGGCCCACGAAGCCCGATCTTCATCAGGAATTGCGCGAACTTGGACTTGGCGAGCGCGTCCTCAATCTTGTCGTGAAGCTTCTCCGCCAAAAGCGGAACCGCGCAAAGAACCGTCGGCTTCAGATCGTGGATGTCCTGCCCGACCGTCCGCAGGGACTGCATGAAGTACATCCGGCACCCGATAACCAGCGGCACCACGAAGTTCGCGCAGAACGAGAACGCGTGGAAAAGCGGCAGAACGATGAAGAACGAATCGCGCTTCGAGAGCGGGGCGCCGAAGATTTCGAGCGCGCCTTCGGCGTCGGCGACGAAATTCGCATGGGTGAGCATCGCGCCCTTGGGCTTGCCGGTCGTACCCGAAGTGTAGATAATGGAGGCGATGTCTCCGTCCTCGGCCTTGTGCTCGTCGTACCACGCGCCGCCGCCCGCGATGCGCAACTTCTCGTAATGGACGACGTCGATCCGCTCGTCGATTTTCTGGCCATCGTTGATTACGCCGTCGACGACCACGACCGCGCGCAAACTCGGCAGATTCTTCGCGATGCGCATAAGCATCATGAGGTGCGACTTGTCGGTGGTGACGACGCGAACCTCGGCGTCCTTCAAAATGTACTCGACTTCGTCGTTATGGAGCTTGGGGTCGATCGGCACGACCGAAACGCCGGTTCCCGCCTGGGCGAGGTAGGATTCCATCCACGTGGGACTGTTCGAAAGGATGATGGCCGTATTCTCGTCGCGCGGCTTCAACTCGAAGCGCCGACCGTAGCCCTCGGCGACTTCTCGAACGCCTTTCAGCATCTCGGCGTAGGAAATCGTCTTCCAAGTCTTGTTTTCAAACGACTTGGTCGCCGTCCAATCCGGTTGGACGGCAGCCCATTTCTCCAAAAATCCTCTAATTGTCATAGCTAATTATTATTCTATCATTTCCCGCCGATTTCGGCAATGCGTCAAAGCGCGGGATTCTCAAACTCGCGGATTACGTCGACAAGCTGCTCGGCAAGATCGGGGTCTTCCGAGAAGATATTGACATTATCGGAATAAGTGTTGCCGCAGATGTTGGCCTTAACCGCAACAAAGCGATCCAACACTTCCTTTTTAGCGGCCTTGCCGGTCTTTTCGCGATCCAGCAAACCGAAATTCACGAGATTCTGAAAAATATCGTTGGCCCGCTCGGGCGCGATTTGAATGCGAGCGGTCTTGATGTTCTCCCAATTCTCGTTCCGATAGCGTTTGGCGAAGTCGTTGGACACGAGTTCGCTCGTTCCCTTCTTGACAATGACGAGTCCGTTTCCGTAAACCTCGACCCCGATGCGCCGAATCGGCGTCTTGCGCATATTATAATAGTGGATGGTAACCCAGTTGAGCGAACTTTCCTTTACCGTAATATAGGGGTCGACCCAAAAAGGCCCGCAGCCAGCAAGGGAAAGTAGCAATAAACACAGACTTATAACGAATTTGCGCATATGAGTCCTGCTCCGTATAGGGTTAACGTAGGATCAATGACAAACGGCAAGTCCAAATCCTTTAGTACCCACTTCGCGAATCCCCCGGTTGCCACTAACGTAAAGCTGGTTTTGAAGTTATTCCCCAACTCGCGCACGATTTCGCGCACCATTCCGCGGTAGCCGACGAGCGCGCCAAACCTCATCGCCTCTTCCGTCGAGCGTCCGATTTTCGGCGCCTTGCCCGAACCGATGGTCATGCGCGGCAATTTGGCGGTTCGCTCGAAGAGATAATCTCGCATCAGCGGAAACCCGGGCGCGATTACGCCGCCGCGCCAAACGCCGTCCGCAGTCACGATTGCCGCGGTAAGCGCAGTCCCGAAATCCATGACCATTACCGGCGCGCCGTAGCGCGAAACCGCCCCCACCGCGTCCGCGAGCCGATCCGCGCCGATGGTAGAGGGTTTCGGATAGTCGAGCTTTATGAGCGGCTTCCGCTTCGCGCCGATGAAATCGCGATAGGAAATCCGCTTAGCCTTAAGCCCCAGCTTGCGGAAAAGCGCGAAAAACGCCTTGTCCTTCCGGGGAACGACCGAGACGTAGGCGACGCGACGCGCCTTTTTCGCGAGCGCTTGAATATACGCACAAGCGCCCTTCTCGTCGTCGTCGAAGTGCTTGACCGCGCTAACCTCCCCCGCCTTCCAAAGCCCAATCGCCGTGGAAGTGTTGCCGACGTCGACTACGATCAAACCGCTCTCCATTCCAGCGAAAGATCGATCGAACCCGCAGAATGGGTAAGGCAACCGAGCGAAATCGCGGTAACTCCAGTCGCCGCGACCTCCTTCGCGCGTTCGAGCGTTATCCCACCCGAAGCCTCGGTCTTGGCCTTGCCCTTGCAAAGCTTCACGCAAGAAATCATATCCTTTACGGACATGTTGTCGAGCATAATCCACTCCGGCCGAGCCTTCAGCGCGCTCGCGCACTCGCGCAGGCTCTCGACCTCGACTTCGACCATCAGCTTCGGGAATTTCTTCCGCGCCGCGATTACCGCCTCGTCGAGCCGATCGGGGTCGCCGCCCCGCCAAAGCCGACGGTGGTTGTCCTTCATCAGGATGCGATCGAACATTCCGAAGCGATGATTCGTCCCGCCGCCGCAAACGACCGCGTACTTCTCGAAAACGCGCAGCCCCGGCGTGGTCTTGCGGGTATCGAGGATAAGCGTCTTGTATCTGCGCGTCGCGTCGACGAACTTCCGCGTCAAGGTCGCCGTCGCGCACATCCGCTGCATGAAATTGAGCGCCGTCCGTTCGGCGGCAAGAATCGAGCGCGCCTTGCCGCGAAAGACGAGAATCGGCTCCTTGGGCTTTACCAGCGAGCCGTCCTTTTTAAGAATCCTGACCTTGATGCGCGGGTCAACCGCCTTCATCACCGCCTTGGCGACTTCGGCGCCGGCGACGACGCAGCCCGTACCCTTGGCGTAGATTTCTCCGGTCGCAACCGCCTTCGGGTCGACGAGCGCCTCGCTCGTCGCATCAAGCCGCCGCGTTCCCAAATCCTCGTCCAAGGCAAGACGTACCGCCGCCTTGGCCACCTTGGAGAGCATCACGTTCTTCATCACGCGCCCTTGAGAAATTCCCAATGCTGATAAAGAACGAACGTAAGGATCCCCGCGATGATTAGCGCGACCGTGCCTGCGATAACCGCCGCAGTCGTCGCCTTACCCACGGCGCCGTTGGCCTTGGGGTCTGGCGTATCCAGTTTGAAACGGTCGGCAATCGCCGCACCACCTGCAGGTTTCTTAATCGTCATGCCGTCATTATACCACTTTTACCGCTCGTCGCGCAAGTACCGAATTGGCGGTGCCTTTCGGTCGCAGTTTGTCATAATAACGTGTACCCATGTTCAGCCGAACAGGATTTTTCAGACACCCCGTTTGTCAAATACTGTGTACCCGATAGAATATGGGCATGCACGACATGTCACGCAAATCAAAAACAGAATACATCAAGGTCAAGAAACTGCGCTATGCCGAGGCTGGGCCAGCCAAGAAGTCTCGCATCCTGGACGCACTCAATGGGGTCGGACCCTACTGCGACCCATCCATTACAAGCCCCAAATATCGTTATATTTTTTAACAATTTCTTTTGGTATCGGCGCCCCTCTTACCTTTAGCAATACCACCTCTATCGAGAGACTGTCGCTATCCATCCAAGGAAACATGAGGCATTGCACCCCTCTCTCCGACAATGAAACATTATTTAGTTTAGCCATAAAGCGGCACTTTCCCAAATATTCTTCAAGCGACTCAATTGACGAAAAGTCTTCTACTCCTATTTCAACACAAACTTTTATGTATGGTTCGTTATATCTATCGCATTTAGCAACGCAAGCATAATGACTACGAACTGAATCAGAAGGCACCACTCCAAATCGTTTCATATCAAAAGGCCCATGCGAATCAAATTCGGAAGATAGACATATTCCATGTCGGAAATACTTATTATGCTCTATGTATACGTTACAAACCATCGTCTCGCGAATATCGAAAATATCTCGTTTAGACGAAGCTATATCAACTCTCCATCCGCCAGCGGCATTCGAACAGGATATTTCATCATTCACCACAAAGCATTTGGTCGCAGAACACCCCGTTACAACCAAGGAAACAACTACAAACATTGCCGAAAATACTATGATTATCTTTCTAATCCTCACATGACCCTCCACAATATCTTTTTATCAAATAGCATAATATCTACTTCGTTCTGTGCGCCGACAAAACGGTCAATTTTTCGTCGTCTTTAAAAACAACATAGGCACCGCCGCCAACGACATCCGCACATAAATGACCAAATTTTACAACCCATACCCATTCTCCGCCTTGCATATGATTCTGTTCACTCTCTAACGCATACCACTTTGTGTGCTCAAATGTATCCCATTTCGTATACTCAATTTGATACATCACAACATAATCTTTTGCCTTACCTCGAATGTATAATTTATCCACCTGAAGATATGCATTGCTGATAATATTTGTCAATATTGGATTATAGTTAGTATTTTCTAACTGCCGACAATTACAGACCGTAGCTCCTTCTGGAAAAGCCGAAAAGGAAAACAATACAATCATTACAAAGAACATAATTATTAAACGCATAATCACAACTCTCCTAAATTAATTACCAAACCTCTTTGTATTTTGCAGGGACAAGCATCACTACCGCTCACTCAGGCGAGATGCATTTTTCCTTATCGGATAACTTCGTAAACGCATCCGCAAATTCACATTCGTATGCCGCCGGGACAAACACATCCATCTTGACAATATATTCCCCTGTTGCGTTTTCACATAATAAAATAAAATACGTTCCGCCCTCCACACGGCTTATGACTTCAATGCACTTATCGTGTTTGCGCGCAAATTCGGCATCTTCCTTTAAGCACATTTGTTCCGCATCAGAAATTTCAATCCACTTCCCTCCAAGTTCTTCCTTAAGTGAGAGATATGTATTTCCGTAAAAGCTACCAATCGTAATATTTGCGGGATCGGCGTAAAGCAAATGATTTACTTTCATTTCTCCGCCACCCGCTATCGACAAACCATCATTTTTGCATCCATTGCTCCAATTAACATCTATGTGGTTAATGCAATACGAACACTGATCAGCATTGATTAAGGAATTATACAATGTAACAACAAGATTTGTTGATGACATAGACGGTAAGTCAACTTGATAAATGTCAGGATATACTTCTACAAATTTATCTTGCCTACAAAGAACATTTTTGCCATCTTTATCGCAAAACTCAGCATCATACAACGCATTTTCTACACTGCTTATATCAAATCTAATTGAATCGGCATACAAATTACGCACTTCGCAATTAAGGTTAACAAACCCTTGATTATCGTGCGATGCAGCATCTAATATATGAATTTCCAATCCGCGTTTATTTATACAACCCGTTACAACCGATAACGCCAGGAACAGCGCAGAAATTAAAATTCTATACATATTATTTATAAACCAAATAAATGACTTTTTTGGTCCCTCAAATTACCTTTTTGTATTATTTTGTAACAATATTTTAACACCAAATTGACACGATTTTCGCTAAACGCCTGATTTTATTGGCTTTTTCGGGGTGTATCCAGGTTTCGCTAATTCAATCAAAGTGTGCGGTTCGCCACATCCAAACTACTATATTCAACATCGGACAATGGGCAACCTTTTATCGTAACCTTCGACAATTCCGCACCAATCTCTGTTCCATCGCGATATGGAAAGATACGGCAAAAAATACCATCTTTCGAGAATGAAATATTTTCGTGCCCAATCCTACGAACACATTCCTTAAAATAATTATTTAATGACTCGAAAGAGGCAAAATCTTCTTGCGAAATACAAACGTAAACTTTTATCGACGAATTCGACATATTGCACTTGCCGATAAACACATAGTGGCTTCTAACAGAATTACGCTCAATAGCGCCAAAAGTCTTCATATCAAATGGCCCATGCAGTGCAAATTCGGCACAAACATTTAGGCCATACTTAAAGAACCTAGGATATTTTATACACACATTACAAAATATAGATTTTGCCTGAAACCTATCAATCGCGCTGTCGGCAAGCACCTCAACTTCCCAGCCATTAGCGACATTTGTCGCAAAAATTTTATCCTTGACAACAAACATCCTATCTGACACACAACCGTAAAGAAACAGCAATATGCCTAACACAACGAAGCATTTCATATTATGTATATTCATATACCAAACCTCCTTAAAAACTAAAACCACATACTCCTATCACGACCGATCCGTCGTCTTGCTCCATAGGGACCGGATTTAATATATGCGCGCACACCGGCATGACAATTGCACCAAGCGCACCCTTTACGCGCGTCCAACAAGAGACCTCCTTCGCCGTAAATTGCGCCCTTAGCCAACATCCAGCAATCTCTAAGTCACATGTTTTTATTGCAAGATTTCTACCGCTTGGCGACAGCGACGTATCCTTTTCAATCTTAGCTAGACACTTATCATGTTTCAAGCAACAACGGTCAAATTCGTCCGCTGGCTCTTTCGTCCCAATCTCATCGGGCGACGTACCATCTTGTCCATTCGGGGAAAGATTCCCGTTTACACGTTTTGCTCCACAATAGTTTCCATGATAATCATTCCATGGCGCGCTCAGTAATAAATCGTTTATACATTCGCATTTTCCAAGATAATCAGAAGACGTCTGCGCATTATTATGACAAAAGATACATCCATTCACAAAACAATTATTATCTGAAGATTGATTTTCGCTTGAAGTATTTATGACAAGTCGATAGGCATATTTAGATATCGTTATTTCCCCTATCTCACTCAACGAATCTCTATTTATCCACCTTCCCGCTATCGGCTCATAATGCCTATAATTATAATACGAAAGCCCTAATGTGTCGTCAAAATATTCAGACGAGAAGCGATACGGATTATCCAATGCATAATCGCCAACCTGGAATCGCACCGCACCGAATGGCGCGTAATCATAACGACCAACCAAATCGTTGTATGGTGCGATGCGAACAAGATCCGAAACATTCTTGTTTCCATCATGGGTCATATAGACGGAATCATTGCCGTTTTGCGAAAAGCGAAGCGGCTTAGTCGCAACCGACGAAGTCGGATCCCAGATAAATTCCCTGTGGACATCGTACGGAGCACTTGAACATAGCTCTTGAATCATTAGGTAATCATCATAAAAGAACCGCGCAAACTTAACTTGATCGCCATTTTCGGTTTCGCGATAAAATGTCCGTCTACCCATTAAGTCAAAGTCCATCGTGACAACCGTATTGCCTCGTGTCCAACGAACCGGACGGTTTTCGCCGTTATATTCAACTTGCCAAACTCCGGTAGATGTTCTAATCAATGTTTCATTACCATCAGCATCAAACTGCGGTACAAATGTATCGACCGCGTCGGTTATTGAAGAATATTGATTTAAGTTATTGGCAACATATGCCTTGCTCTCTCCATTCTCACTTGAGGTTATGCGATTGCCAATATCGTCATAAACATACGAATAGACATTGTTGGTAGAACTTGCAGAAACAAGCTCGTCGCGCAAGTTGTACACGTATTGTTCGTCATTTTTGGAAACGCGCCGACCAGTTGCATCGTTAGTATATGCATAACCGGAAAATACAGTATCTTCCAACGAATTTGTAATGCCTATCAATAAATCACGACTGGATTCGTATTCATAATTAACTTCCAAACCATTGGGGTAATTAACCCGCGATTTTAGATCGGTTCCTTCCAGATATTCCCAAGTGAATTGCCCGCCCGCATCAAGGCCAGAGATTCGGCCTGTTGCGCTGTCATACGTTATTATCGTTTTACGAGAACCATTTACAGAATATCCAGTGTCTCGACCGAATGTATCGCGATAACGGGTTAGAGCACGATCCCCCAATCCTCCCCATGTTTCAGTAACGAGATCGCCGAATTCATCATCATAAGCAAAAGCAGTGGAGCCAGCCGCGTCGACAACCGACGTCTTCCTTCCCAATGCATCATATGTAATGGCCACATCGGTCGTATCGTCGGAATAGTCAATTGAAATAAGATTATTCCAACCGTCATACGAATATTCGGCGGCGACCCCTCGTGCCCAAGTGCGACGCAAAAGATTGCCGGTAGTCGAATATTGATAAGAAGGCCCCGTTCCATTTGCATACACCTTATTGGTAACCAGTCCCGATCCAACATCATAATTCCAAATCGTAGTGTCGCCAATCGTGGAATTTTCGTCTCGGTATGTCGTCATGGAAGTGCGATTGCCATAAATATCGTAAGTATACCTAACCGGATAGACAGCCCCGCCTTCATACACCTTGTGCCCGCGCAAATCCACAAAAGTTATCAACATCTTTCTCTCAATGGGGTCGCACCCCACTGCGGCCCAGTTACGGCCCTAAGATGATTTTCACGAAATGCCTGATTCTATTGACTTTTTCGGGGCCCCGAACATCCTCGTCGAACCGCCTTGTATGGCTGAATTATACCAACACGCCTCCACCACTCGTCCTCCGCCAATAAATCGCGTCTCCAGCGAGGCGTGCTCCCGCTCCCATCGGGCAGCTCTCGTCCCGCTCAAAAGATTGGTCGCGTTGTTACTTGCGCAATAGGCACCGACTTGGAAATGTCCGTCGGTACCTGAACGACGGCATCTACCGGTCCTTGCACATAAGGAGCAATCATATATTCGTTATAGACAAAATGAATGCCGTCTTCGTCAAGATAGCAATTGTCGATGATCTTTGGTTTCTCCAGCATATTGTCGCCGAGCTTCCTTGCAATGCCATCGACCAACGCCGTCAGCACCTCAGCCCGTCTCCGTTCAGGGATCAAATCGGCCGCTTTCAACACCTGCCCCGTCTTGCGATCAATCGTCCCAACGGTAATCGAAGTTCCTCCATGTGCATTGTATCCGGCACACACATATGCCTCTACATAAAAGCTCAGATACCTCGCATCAACATAGACGATCTTGTATTCCCCTCTATATTCACTCGAGCAATCCCATGCCCATCCCTCATAGTCCCTATGATCCTTTTGCGCCTCCTGCTTGCACATGTCAATGTATGCCAAACGCATTTCCTTGCGGAAGTCGAGAATGTCCTTGTATGGACGAGCGTTTTCATTCTCCTGACGATTAACGTGCGTATACTGGCATCCGCAAATGCCCACAACTGCAACGACCGCCATCAATTGGTTCCATCTCATTTTAAAACACCTCCGGAATATGCGCCCGCAAAACTTCAAGATTTTCCGCCGCGTTGGGCGCTCTTCCACGAATCGCCTTCTCCAAGAAAAACTTGATTATCTTCGAATCCATCCGCAACCGATTGCTCTGATGTTCCCACATCATAACTGCGACATTATTAAACCCAGCGGCAGATGTCGGAAGCTGAAAGATAGCCGCTGCCGCTTTGCGGCTCGGAAACGAATCAAATGAAATCGTCATCAACACACCCTCACCATCCTTGCAGAACACAAATATATAATCGCGCAGATTCCAGGCACCATCATCTTGCTGGATGACAAAGGCCATCTCCTCGTTCAGCATCCAAGCAACCACCCTTTCCGGGACTTTCTCTACTCCTAACAGCTTGCAGAGCTGTGCATCGTCGAGTCGATCCGTCTGTTCGTCCAACACCTTGATCGCCCAACTCTCAATCTCAGCGTTGACCCACCGAATGGTCGGATTGGACGCAACATAGCCATCATCATTAACGACGCAACCTGCCAACTCAGCGAACTCTGGCTTGACGCGAAAACCGTATTCTTCTGAAAATTCCAGCTTCGCCTCTAATTCCGCTTCGAACGTTTCAAAGTCAAAAGGCCACCAGATTTGACGTTGCTCATCCGTCAATAAATCATCGCAGAACTTCATCCTCCCGCGCGGGCGACTTGCAATCTCTTCTGCATTCGTCATCTTGAGTTCTCCCGTAAGAAGCGACCACAACTCCGAAGAATCAAAATCGTTCGTGATATTCAGAAACCTATCTCGCACTCGGTCCTGCGCATCTAACATCCGCGTCACCAACGATCGGGGAATCTCAAATTCCTCGGCCGTTGGCGCCTTCTGCCCGTCATTTCGTCCACATCCAACAATCAGCCCCGCCGCGAGAAATCCCGCCACAAAAATCAATTTCTTCATTTTCCATTCCTTTGTTAGTTGTCTTCCCGACAATTCAAATCAGCCCAAAACTGCCTCCACGCGCCTCAACACATCGGCAAAGTGCTGCGGCAAAAACGTCATCGCCTTGGCGCGGATTTCATCTGGAACGACGTAGTACGCCTCGGCGACGGCTCCGCAGATCGCGCCAATCGTATCGGAATCGCCGCCAATCGAAATCGCATTGCGGATCGCATCCTCGAATGACGTCGACTCGAAAAACGCCTCCAGAGCCTGCGGCACGGAACCCTGACAGGAAACGTGAAATTCATACGAGGATCTAATCTCATCCAACGAAAAGTCGAGCAGATAATAATGCTCGCAGACATACGCCTTGATCTCGTCCTTGGATTTCCCCTGTCGGGCAAGAAACACGCACACCGCCGTCGCATCCGCCCCCTTGATCCCCTCCGGATGATTGTGCGTCACCTCCGTCACCGCCCGAGACAGTTCCTTGACCTCATCAAGCGTCCGCCCCGCCCAACCGCACGCGCTCACGCGCATCGCCGCACCGTTCCCCCAGCTGTTGTAAGGTTGCGGCTTCGCCTCTCTGATCCACTGGGCAAAATGTTCGCCATAACCGGCTCGCGGATACCGCCTTCCGAAATCCTGCATCGCTCGCACGGCCACTGCAGACAGTTCACCATAGTCCGATGAGCCGCTTTCACGCCAATCCGCTAGTGCCTGTGCGACAGCCAACGTCATCACGGTATCATCCGTGAAACTGCTCGGCGCCCCCCACTCAACCTCATTCGCCGTCGCCAGCAGCACAAACTCCTTCGACTTCAGATTGCAGAATTCAAACCGCGAACCCGCAATGTCTCCAACAATCGCTCCGATCATGTCGCCCAGTCCTTTCATTTTCCGAGTTTGAGCATCTCAAGCACAATAAGAATAACCACACCGATGCACAACCACTTCACGACATCGCCGATGGTAACGCCAACATGCTCTGGTGCTGCAGCTCCGGCCTCGGCAACAGGGTTATGTTTTGCTATGGTTATGTTTTGCTTTGGACGGTCCCGAACAAGTCCTTCAACATCTTCCACGCCAGCCAACACCGCCTCCTTTGCCAGTTTGGCGGCCTTGTCGGCATCCTGATTCTCCCTTCCGCCTCGTAACATATCAATAGCAACATCAAGTCCTTCTTGAGCAATATATGCATCGGGTATCTTCTCAAAGCGCTCAATAAATTCCTTGATCATATTGGAACGAATGAAGAAATGGTTCCCGAATCTTGCATCAAGATGAACCCACTCACCATTCTCGAATTTGAAATGGCCTCGTTTCGTCGACTCGATTGAATTACCGAGAAAGTCCTTGAGAAACGGCGCAACCTTGCACAGATGCTCGATGCTAACGCCTCCGCCATATCGCTCACCATTGTGCACAAAACTGAAATGCCCCTCGTCAAGGCATATGCGTGTACCTTCATCGGAAAGTACAATGACATATTCAGGAGAACCCTGAGCACCCACTTCGGCAAACCCGATCACCTTAATTGATTCCGGCACAAGCTGATCAACAACTTCATTTGAGATTGTACGTTCTAAAAGTTCTTTCATTTCGTCTTCTCCTTTTAGCAAAAAACGGACTCGACGCGCTCCAACACGCCAAGAAGATGTTGTGGCAGGAATGTCAGCGCCTTGGCGCGAATCTCCTCCGGGACGCCGTAGAACGCCTCGGCGACTGCTCCGCAGATCGCACCTATCGTATCGGAGTCGCCCCCGATAGATATGGCGTTGCGAATCGCGTCCTCGAAGGACGTCGACTCAAAGAACGCCTCCAGCGCCTGCGGTACAGATCCTTGACAGGAGACGTCAAACGAATAGCCGGGGCGGATTTCATCCAGCGTAAAGTCGAGCGGATAATAATGTTCCTGGGCATGCGCCTTGATCTCATCCTTTGATTTCCCCTGCCGGGCAAGGAACACGCATACCGCCGTCGCCTCCGCGCCCTTGATTCCCTCGGGATGGTTGTGCGTCACCTCCGTCACGGCACGGGACATCGCCTTGACCTCGTCAAGCGTTCGCCCTGCCCAACCACAAGCGCTAACTCGCATTGCCGCGCCGTTCCCCCAACTGTTGTAGGGTCGCGGACGCGACTCTTCAAGCCATCTGCGAAACGCACCGCCGTATCCGGCATGTGGGTAACGGTTTCCAAACTCTTGCATTCGTCCGACCGCAGCCGTCGACAAATCCGTCATGTCGCTCACGCCGCTCGAGTGACAATCGAGGATCGCCTGCGCAACCGCAAGCGTCATCACGCTATCGTCCGTAAAATAGCAACACCTTTCTTCCTCTCCACGACTCACGAGCAAAGAAAACTCCTTCGTTTTCCGGTTGTGGAATTCAAACCGCGAACCCGCAATGTCTCCAACAATGGCTCCGATCATCACTCGTTTCCTTTCTTAAAACTTTCCTTACTGCGAATGCAATTAACCAAATTCGGAACTCGAGCCCTCCAACGCTCGTCAAGTTGCGATTTCGCCCATTCCGCCTTGTCATACCTTCCCCACGCATCATACAAGACCGCCAGGTTTGCCCATCCCTCAGGATACTCCTCCGCTGCTTTCGTGAACAACTGCTCTATGAAGGCGTCAGAATAATTTTGCCGATTAACCTGATTATTGTATGCCAGCACACCGAGACCCAAGGCAGCAAGACAATCATCAGACGCGAATACCGCCATTAGATACTGCTCCGTCCTTGGGAACCCGACAAATCGCGCGACAACATCATACGCTTCTGAATCCATTTTCAGTGCCACGCAATAATTCCTAGTCCGCAAAACGTCATTGAACTTCTCAATTATAAATCGAACGCGTTCATCGGTCTGCCAACACAGACCTTCGCCAACACGTGGAAACTTACCGTCCAAATTCTCAACAGCCCAATCGGCCATTGCGTCGTTCAGATAGTGCATCGTCTCGTCAGAACTTTTCAATTTGCCATTGTCCATTCTTTGCCTTGGCCCTTCCTCCGCCCAAACAATCCCCGAATCGAGTTTTCTCTCAAATGCGCGAACATCGAATGGCCACATTTCCCGCCCCTTCTCATCCAGCGACAGATAAACCAACATCATTGGTCCACGATCAAGCTTTGCCGTAACGTTTGCATTCGTTTC
>JAZRWB010000061.1:0-87838 GCA_045599445.1 Kiritimatiellia bacterium
CCCGCCTTCACGCAGGCGTCCTTGAGCTGGAGCGCGACATCCGTCTTGCCGGCGAAAAGGACGATGTCCAATCCGTTGAAGCACGTCTCGGTCGCCGGGAGGACGTGATACGTCTCGCCGAGGATCTTCTCGTCGCGCTCGCGCGAGGCGAAGACCTGCACCTGGCCCTTCATCGGGAACTTGCGTTCCTTCAGGACCTTGATCATCTCGGTGCCGACGGCACCGACGCCAACTAGACCGACTTTGTACTCTTTCATGGGCAAACCCCTCTTTAGAAGCGCGTATTATATCAAAAAACCTTGACGAAGGTCTCGGCGCGGAGGCGCTTGGTCCACGCGGAGTAGAGCCGCTTGGCCTCCTGCTCCTTGACCGCCGCCTCGATGGCGTCGTAGGCCTCGGCGAACGAAAGCGGCGTGCCGACCGTCTCGGCGTCCTTCCGCAGCAGGAAGCTCCAGCCGTCGATTTCGATCCAGTGGCTGATCGTCCCCTTCGGCATCTTCTCGATCTCCGCGCAGACCTCCGGCTTGAAGAGCTCCTCCGGCTTCACGTTCTCGTACTTCTTGCCGCCGAGCTCCTCGAACGTCTTCTCCTTGACCTGCTTCGAGATCTCGTCGCGCTTCGCCCGCTCATCGGGCTTCAGGAGGATGACCGAGACCGAGACCTTGTGCTCCTTGACGTACCGGGACTTGTTCGTCTCGTACTCCTTGCGCATCGCCGCGGGCGAGGCCGACACGTTCTTGTCGACGACCTGCCAGCGCATCGCGCCGATGATCAGGTCCTCCTTGGTCTTCGCGTACCATTCCGGATAGGACAGCTTCTGGCGGCCGAGCGTCTCGATGAGCTTGTTGCGGTCGCCGCCGAATGACTTCTTGATGATTTCGCGGACGCGGTTCTCGACGACCCACTCCTGCATCGTCATCTTCGACTCGCGCGCGGCCTTGAGGATGAGCTTGCGGTCGATCATCACGTCGAGGACCTCCGCATACGCCGAGCCGTCCGGAGCGCCCGTCCGCGCCATCTCGCCCAGCACGTCGGAACGGAGAACCGTCTCCGTCCCGACCGTCGCGGCGATGCCGTCGACTTCGACCGCATTCGCGGTCGAAGCCGAAATGAAGAGTGAAAAATGAAGAATGAAGACTGTTCCAAGCAAGGTCCCCATTCCTGACTTCACGTTGCTCATCCTAAGTCTCCTCAATTTCTTCATTCTTCGCTCTTCACTCGCTTCACAGCATGGCCGCGATCGCCGCGCCGACCATCGGCGCGTCCTCGACCTGCGGGGGGATGCAGTAGTGGATGTTGCGGCGCCTCACGAGCATGTCGTCGAGCTCGCGCGTCACCGTCTCGGCGAACGGGATCGCCCGCGTCTTGTAGTAGGTCGAGCCGTCCGCGTTGATCGCGATCGGGGCGGATGCGTCGGCGCCCTCGCCGGACTTGATGCAGAACGCCGCGAGATGGATCGCCGTCAGCACCGCCGCGCGCTCGAACACCGGAAGGCCGAGCCGCCGCGCCATCTTCGCGTCGTCCGCGTCGGCGAAGATCGCGTCGAGCGGATTGTCGCGCCCCTCCTTCCTGAACGCCGCGCAGAAGTTGTCGAAGTCCATCGTCTCGAGCGAGCCGAGCCCGCCGATGGCGCTCGCGGCCTTCGCGGAGAAGAGCCCCGCCTTCGCCGCCTGCTTGTAGAGCTCGAGCCCGACGCCGCCCAGGTAGCCGCCGGCGATCATCTTCTCGAGCGGATTCTTGCCGGGATCCATCGTCTTCGCGTCCATCGCCTTGTCGAACGCGCTCTGCTGGAGCTTGTCGAACGAGCCGGACTCGGCGTTGATGATCATCGAGCCCTCCGGATCGAGCCCCGCGAGCTTGGTGATGTTGGCGTTCTTCTCGACGTACGCGGTGTTGGTGCCGGTACCGAGGATGAAGCCGAGATAGGAGGAGTAGGTCTTGTCGCCCTCCGTCGCCTTCGCCGCGAGAAGCGTCGCCACCGTGTCGTTCACGATCGCGATCTCGCCGCCGCCCAGGCGCTTCAGGAGCTCCTTGCCGACGTACTGGCCGACGATCGTCGGCGCCTTGATGCCCTTCGTCCAGCAGTTGAGCTTCGCGTCCAGCTCGGGCGTCGCGTCGCAGTTGTACGAGAAGCACCAGCCGTACTTCTTCACCGTCGCCTTCGGCGCCACGCGCTTCAGCTCGTCCGCAAACGCCGCGTAGAACTCGTCCTCGGTGACGTCGCTCTTCGCGCCCGGCATCGGCTGGTTCTTCTTGTCCTCGACCTGCGGCGGAATGGAGACGATCGCCGAGCGGAAGTTCGTGCCGCCCGCGTCCAGCACGGCGGCCTTCGCCCCCTGCGGGATCTTCCCGTTCACCCCGACGTAGGTCGGGATCATGCGAAGGGACGACGCCTCGCCCTTCAGCCCCTTCTCCATTTCGGACAGGAACGTCGAGATCATCCCCTGACGGTCGATCTTCGCCGCAACCGTAAATCCGTTCTCCTCCAGAAATTCCTCGGGTGTCTTCATTCGATGAGTCCTTTCACTAGTTCTATCCAGTCTTGGTTCGAGAGCTCCTCCGCCCTCGCCGTAGATTGTATCATATCCTTGAAGATGCTGCCAAGCTGCTTGCGCCGATGCTCGAAGGCCTGCTTCGTCAAACGGTGAAAAAGCTTGCGTTCATCGTCCGAAAGTGCAAGATTTCGGTCGTGGCGGTCGAGCCGCACCACGCTGGAGCCGATCTCCGGGCGAGGCCAGAAGCAGCTGGCGGACACCTTTCGCACGATTTTGACGTCATAGTCGAGCTGCGCCCAGACCCCCGCCAGACCTCGCGCCTTCGACCCCTCCTTCGCCGCAAGACGCTCCGCCACCTCGGTCTGCACCAGGACCGTCATCGACTGAAGCTCGCGCATCTGCACCAGCTCCAGCAGGATGCGCGTTCCCGCCTGATAGGGGAGGTTGGAGATCATCCGGCCAAAGCCCGTGTCTCCCGTCTCGTGTCTCATGTCCTTGGCGATCCACTCCAGCGCATCACCCGTCAGAACAACAAGGTTTTCCCACCACTGTTCGACTCTCGACTTCGACTCTTTCTCAAGTCGCGCCGCAAGCACGGGATCCTTCTCAATCGCCGTCACCCGGCAGCCGCGCTTCAGCATTTCCTCGGTCAGGACGCCGAGGCCCGGTCCGATCTCTAGGACATGAGACGGAAGACACGAGACGTCATCGCCAGGGCTCATGCCTCGCGTCTCAAGTCCCTCCAGCCCCGCGTCCACGATCGCCTTCAGCGCATTCTGGTCGATGAGGAAGTTCTGCCCCAGCACCTTGTTGGGATGGAAGCCGTTCTCAATGCACCAGCTTTTGACCTGGCTCGGACTCGTCAAGTTCATTTCACCGCCTCCACCACGCGATCAAGGACCGACACGTATTTCCACTCCGGCTTCTCCGGGCTGCCGGTCAGCCGGAACTCCAGGAGAAGTTTGGTGAACGGCCAGGCGAGCGGGTGCAGGATCTTGCCGATCATCGAGTCGCTCTTGGCGAACTGGACGCGCACCGTGAAGTCCTGCGCGTTCCGGACGGTGTCAAGCCAGCCGTACATCTTGATCGAGAAGAGCGTGCCCTCGATGTACGCGTTGTCCGTCTTCAGCACGCCGTTCGTGATGACGTAATCGCCCGAGGCCTGCGTGGAGTCGGAGAACCAGGTGATCGCCGGGGCGACGCTCGGCATCGCGTCGATGAGCCCCTTGAAGCCCTTCATCCGCATCAGCCGCCCGTTCTTCACGGTGACGTGGCCGGACCCGTTCATCACCTCGTAGTTGTTGCTCATCGCCCGCGGGAAGTCAAAGACCAGCATGCACTCGGACTCCCCGAAGACGTCCGGCCCCACGTAGTCGCCCGTGAACCCGCCGATCTTCAGCACGTCCGCCAGCGGCTGCGAGCACTTCGCGTCCACGGTGACGGTGTTGTGCCCGTTCGTCCCGACGATGACCACCGTGCCGTCCAGATACCGGCCCTCGACGTCCGTCCCGGTGATCGGGCCGACCGTGGTCACGTAGTTGAGGCAGTTGTCGCGGGTGCAGTTGTGGAGGTGGATCTTCCCGTCCGCCTTCTTCATCGGCACGGCGTTGTACTTGCCGAGGATCGGGTGCAGGTCCAGCCACAGGTCGAAGTCGTTCCTGACGAGATCGACCTTCCACGCGCACCACGACTTGCAGGGCTCGGGAACATCCGTAAAGCCGTCCATGTACGGCAGCGCCACCGGCACGTCGATCGTCACGAGGAGCGGGCGTATGTGCGCCTGCCGCGCAAGCCCGTCGACCTCGCCGTAGACCTCCTGCCGGCCGAGGTCGACGTAGCAGAAGCCGTCCACCTCCATCCGCGCGTCCCGGTCCGGCCAGGTGAGATGCATCCTCTTGAAGTCGATCCGCGTCGGCGAGGTCTCGACCTCGAAGGTCAGCGTCTCGGGACGGATTCCCAGGACGTCCGGACGAATCAGCGTGACCGAGTGGGATCCGATCACCGGGAACTGCGCCTCGACCCGCTCGTCGCGGTCGTGGGTTCCCGGCTCGTAATAGCCGTCGGGAAGCCGCTCGTACTTGAGTTCCCTGATGAGCAGACGGCGGGTAAACGGATAATAGCCGATGGACTCCGCGCTGACGACCGGCGTCAGGTTGTCCTTCGTCGACAGGTCGTACAGACGGAGATCGTGGACATGGACACCGTGGCGGAACCCGAAGGAAATCTCGCCAAGGTGAAGCTTTACGCCCTGCGGAAGGAATTCGTCAAGAACCCATTCCGCCCAAGACCCCGGAATGCGCTCCTCGCGGAAGAGCAGAGAGGCGAGATAAACGCAAAAAACGATGAAGACCCACTTCATCGTTTTCCACATCACCCGCAACGCCTTGCGCACCGCAACACCACTCTTCACTCTTCGCTCTTCACTCTTCATTCTTCACTCTTTCCGAGTGGCAGCCCCTAGCGGAGTCGAACCGCTCTTACCTGGTTGAGAACCAGATGTCCTAGCCGATAGACGAAGGGGCCAGCTTCTTGGTGCACCCGGTGGGATTTGAACCCACACACCTTGCGGCACCAGAACCTGAATCTGGCGTGTATGCCAATTTCACCACGGGTGCTACTGAGCGAGAAGTATATCAAAAAGCGGCGACTATTGTCAACCGCTTACTGCTCTTCGGTAACTCGCAGAACTTCCTTGACCGAGGTAACGCCGGCGAACACCTTCGCCCAACCGTCCTCGCGCAAGGTCTTCATGCCCTTGGAGAGCGCAAGATTGCGAATCAAGGTGGCGTTTTCGCGACGAACGATCGACCCTTCGATATCCTCGTCGACGTCCAATACCTCGAACAGCGCCCGACGGCCCTTGTACCCGGTGCGAGAGCACTTGTCGCAACCCGCCGGCTCGAACACCGTCCGCTTCTCCGGCGGATAGTCGAGATTGTAGAATTTCTCGTCGAGCGGAACTTCCCGACGGCAATCCGGGCACAACCGACGGCAAAGCCGCTGGCCCATCACGCCCGCAACCGCCGAGGCGATCAAAAACGGCTCCACGCCCATATCGATGAGTCGCGGAAACGCGCCGGCGGCGTCGTTGGTGTGCAAAGTCGAAAAGACCATGTGGCCGGTGAGCGAGGCGTTGATTGCAATCTCCGCCGTTTCGCGGTCGCGAATTTCGCCGACCATGATGATGTCCGGATCCTGACGCAAAAACGCCCTCAACGCCCGCGCGAAGGTCATGCCGATTTCCGACTGCATCTGAACCTGGTTGATTCCGGCCATGTGGTATTCGATCGGGTCCTCCGCCGTCATAATCCTGACGTCCATCTTGTTGACTTCGCTCAAAAACGAATAGAGCGAAGTCGACTTTCCCGAGCCGGTCGGCCCGGTCACGAGGAAGATTCCGTTCGGACGGTGAATAATCTTGTCCACTACCGCGAAGTCGCGCTCGTTGAAGCCGAGATCGCTCATCTTCACGAAGCTACCGCTCTTGGCGAGCAAACGAAGCGAAATGGATTCGCCGTACGCCGCCGGCATGGTCGACACGCGGATATCGATGTCCTGGCCCTGGATGCGAATTCCGATGCGTCCGTCCATCGGCAGACGCTTTTCGGCGATATCCAGATTCGCCATGACCTTGATGCGGGAAATGATCGCGTTTTTGAGTCGGTTGAGCTGCGGCGGCACATCCACCTTGTGAAGCATGCCGTCGATGCGATAGCGGATACGAAGCTCGGTTTCCTGCGGCTCGATGTGAATGTCGGTCGCGCCCTGGCGATCGGCTTCGGAGATAATCTGGTTCACGAACCGGACGATCGACGCCTCCTCGCCCATTTCGTTCACGTCGATCTTGGTTATCGTGCCGATGTCGTCACCCACGTCGTAGCGACCGTCTTCGAGCATCTTCTCGATCGCCTCGGCGCCGACGCCATAAAACTTCTTAACCGCCTTCTCGACTTCTTCGCGCGGCGCGAGCACCGTCTTCACCCGGCGATTGACGACCAGCCGAAGCCCGTCGGCCGCCCGAGTGTCGAACGGATCGGAAGCGGCGATCGTCAGCGTCCGTTCGTCGATCTTGAGCGGCATCACGTTGTACTGGTAGATCGCGCTCGCCGGCAACTGCTGCAAAACCTCGGGGCTCGGATTGCGCGTCGAAAGATCCACGACCTCCATCCCCAGCGTCTTGCCGACCGCGGCGAGGAAATCCGCCTCCTTCACGCCGCCGAACTTCACCGCGGCCTCGGCGAGTTTCATCCCGGGATTGGCCGCGCGAGACTCGACAATGCGTTCAATCGCCTCGTCGGAGTAAATTCCGGCGGACTTCAAAACCAAAACGGAAAGCGAACAGTCTTCGGTCATCGTTTCCGGATATTATACCATAAATCGACACGATGTTTCCGCTGAAGCGACGCCAAGGCGAATAAGCCAGATTCTGTTCCCCTCCGTAGCCGGCGGCAAGCCGCCAAAGAAGGAGGGTCCGATCATTCATCTAAGCAATCAACCCGAGATCCCGGCCGTCCTTGTCGACGACCACCGACGAGCAGTCGATGAATCCCCTATTTGATCTTGCTCCGAGGAGGGTTTGCCTTGCGTGCGTAGTTTCATCCGCACCGGTGGGCTCTTACCCCGCCCTTTCACCATCACCCCGAAGGGCTGTCTTTCTCTGTGGCGCTTTCCATCGCGCGCGATTGCCGCGCGCCTTCCGCTCTTGACAAGCGGATCCTCCGCTCTGTGGAGTCCGGACTTTCCTCGACTTCTCGCGAAGCCGCGACCGGTCACACTTGGCGTCGCTTCAGCGGAAATGTCAAAGATCGATCAGCTGCGGTGCAGGATGCGACCGCACATCGTGCAAGCGACGATCGACTGGGGCCTGCCCTCTTCGCCGTTGCGCGCGTTCGCGTCCGCGAGCTGTCCGACGCTCGGCGGCTGGACGAGATGGCACCCGTCGCAGACTCCGTCGTGGGTCAGCGCGACCACCACCGGCCAACGCTTCGTGCGAAGACGCTCGTAGTAAAGCAGGAACTTGGGATCGTTCACCGCCTTCGCCTTCTCCACGCGTTCCTGCTGGACTTCGGCGAGTTCCTTCTCGACCTCGGCGATGCGTTCGTCGATCTCCGCGCAAAACTTGTCCACTCCGCCCTTCTCGGCGTCGTACTTGCCCTGCGCCTCGTCGATACGCGACTGCGCCGCCGGCAAATCGTCCATCGCCGCGAGCGCGTTGTTCTCGGCGGCTTCGAGGTCGTGGGAAACCAAATCGATCTGGATCGAGAAGTCCTGGTATTCCTTGTTGGTCTTAAGGCCCATCTGCGTCGATTTAAGCTGCTGAATCTTATCCTTCAGCGACTTCGCCTCGGCCTCGAAACCCTTCACGCGCTCCTGGGCGTATTCCTGATTGGCCTTGGCCGCCTGCAAATCGGCGCTTACGCCGGAAAGCCGCGCGGTCTCCAGAGCTTTGCGCCGGGGAAGGTCCTTGAGTTCGCTTTCAAGCTCGCGAATCCTGCCGTCAACATCCTGCAAATCCACCAGCGCTTCGATGATCGTCATTTGTCTCGTCCTTCATGGGGCAGGAGACGGGACTCGAACCCGCAACCCACAGAATCACAATCTGTTGATCTAACCAATTGATCTACTCCCGCCATTTGGAGCCAGGTAAGGGATTCGAACCCCCGACCTGCTCATTACGAATGAGCCGCACTACCAACTGTGCTAACCTGGCCGTCTGTAAGAGTGAAGTATATCAAAACGATAAACAGCGCGTCAAGTGGCCAGCGGCGCTGCGGGATGAAGAGCGGTTTTGCGCCTATTCTCGCTAAGGTTGTCGTGGATACACTCCAGCCTTCCGCCTTTTGTGCCGTCGTTGCGAAGTGCGCCAAACCGCTCTTCATCCCTCCGCGCCGCAACTATCCGAAACGACTCTTCTTGTCTTCTCGCTCCTCGACGAGCGCTAACGCGCAATTACGGCATTTCAACGGCAACCTTGAAGAAATTGTAATTCTCGGCATCATCCTTGACTTCAGTCCAAGCGACGTCATTCAACTTCGACTTGCCGTAAACCGTATATTTTCTCAAGTAGTTGCCGCTCTCGTCCTTCAACTCCGGCGACCAACTGATAATTGGCTTGTTGTTCTCGTCGAATGTAATCGATGCCGTGAACTTGTCGTCGGGATTCGTCGGATCGGTGCCTGCGACGTAATCTTGCCAAACCAACATCGGCGCACCGCCGATTCCGGTCTTTCCAGTCGCCATCGTAAGCGCCTTGCCGAAATCACTACCGAATTTAGCCGTGAAACCAGGGAATTGTTCCGACCAACTCTGCGGCACCGACACCGCCCCTCCTTTAATCTCCGTTAAAACCGCAACAAAATCAGTATCAATTGGTGGCGTAACATCCTCCGGCATAACACCATTAACAACATATTGAACTACCACATTGGTCGTAGTTAAATACACTCCTGCAATACCAGCATCCCAATCGTAACTCTCACCAGAATGAACAATCGCCCTACCGCACCATCCCTCTGGAAGATTAGCCGTAAATCCGCCATCCCATCCAATCGATCCACTCGGCACCGAGACAACGAGCCTACGAGGCGTACCATCAAACACATCATCTCCATAATCAGGAGCATCCCCTTTAAACTCAACCGAAAGCAAATTGGCGCAATCGCTAAACGCACGACTCTCTATTTTAGTCACGCTCGCCGGAATTACGACTTCTTTTAGATTAGCACACCCTTTGAAAAGCGAACTATCAATTTTTGTCGTTCCCTCGTCAATTACCAACGAAGTTAGCTTATCGTAGCTTCTTGGGAAAACATTTGAAAGTTGTGCGGATGCAGCGCATGCTGGGATGGTTGCGCTCGTTATCTTGGGGCTTGTCGAAAATGCGCCACTATTGATAGTCGTTACACTTGGAGGTATTGTTACAGATTCAACGGCGGAACACCCCGCAAAAAGAGAATTGCTAATGGTCTTAATATTTTCGTCAAGAATAACTTCCCTAATTGTTTGATACGCATGAGGAAATGTGTTTGCAATACTAGTAACACAAGCCGGTATAGCTACGGACTTTAGCCCGTTACAGCCATAAAACGCCCAGTATCCAATACTAGTTACGCTTGACGGTATTGTCACGACCGCAAGGCCACGGCAGTACTCAAACGCATAGTCACAAATATTCGTCGTCCCCTCTGGTATTGTTATTGACGCAAGGCTACTACAATCACAAAACGCATTATAACCAATAATTTCTACACTATCGGGTATCGTTATCGTTTCAAGTCCACTACACCCCCAAAAAGCACCGTCGTCAATGCGCGTCACGCTCGAAGGAAGCACAACCGATTTAAGCCCCTCGCAGCCGCTAAATACACTATCACCAATGTCCGTCATTCCTTCTGGTATTACAATTGACGTAAGACCACGACAATAATGAAATGCTTGAAAACCTATGCTCTTTAGGTTCTCAGATAGAGTAATCGACGTCATCCCGTAACACTCATTAAAAGCCTCCCTGCCAATGCTCGTCACACTATTAGGCATCGTTACTGAAGTTAGATTACCGCAGCGCCAAAACGCTTGATCGCCAATTTTTATAACGCCATCTGGTATTGTCAACGAACCAGTCTTATTACCAGGGCAACAAATTAGCGTAGTGACGCCTTTATCGTAAAGTATCCCATCAATTGAGCAATACTCGGTATTTTCACTTGCCACATTGATGGTAGTAAGCGCATCGCATGCAATAAACACCATTTCCCCAATATTGGCAACACTAACCGGTATCTCAATAGTTGCAAGGCTACTACAACCCTCAAAAGCGAAATCACCAATGTTTACCACTCCTTCGGAGATTGTTATTGATGACAAACATCTACATGCTCCAAACGAATCCACCCCAATACTCTTAACGCTTGGAGGAATTACCACCGAAGTTATATTGCTACAAAATGTAAATGCACGATCCCTAATCGCAGTGACGCCATTGGGCACCACTGCTTCTCCAGACAATCCATTAGGGAATGAAATTAGCTCGGTGATGTCTTTGTTATAAAGTACACCATCAATCGAACAAAAACTTACGCTATCTTCGGCAACATTAATAGATACAAGTTCACCACACTCAGAAAACATTCCGCTGCCAAAACTTGTCACACTCGATGGTATCGTTATCGACTTTAACATGCCACAACCATAAAATGCATCGTCACCAATACTCGTTACGCTATCTGGTATCTCCACCGATTCAAGTGCAGCGCAATTGAAAAACATACCATTCATGATGCTGTTGGAACCATTGGAAATAGTAACTTCCTTAATTGAGCGAAATGACCAATTAAAAATGTTTTCAATCGGAATTACATTTGAGGGAATCGTAACCGATGTAATATCTTCGCAAAAATCAAACCCACCCTCTCCAATGCTTACCACACTTGAAGGAATTACGACCGACTTTAGCCCACTACAACCCGAAAATGCATAATTTCCAATGCTTTCAACACCTTCGGGTATTATGATTGATGTAAGTCCGCTACAACCATTAAAAGCATAATCTCCAATACTTGTCACACCCTCTGGTATCGTTATTGATGTTAGCTTATCAAGTCCTTGAAATGCGTGCGCACCAATTGTCGTAACACCTTCTGGTATTGTGACTGACTCTATGTTTCCGCTCTCCGTAAACATCCAATCCACAATACTTGTGGTGCCCGGCTGAATAATCACCTTCTTGATTTTTTGATACGAACTTGGGAATGACGACGACATCACACAAGCCGGTATCGTTACTGACTCAATCGATTCACATCCAGAAAACATTCCGCTGCCAATGCTTATACCACTCGGAACAACAACTTCCTTAATCGTCTTATATGCATCTGGAAATGTCGATGACATACCTGTTACACAAGCAGGTATCGTTACAGACATAAGACCACTACAGCCAGAAAACGCATAACTGCCAATACTCGTCACACTCGATGGTATCGTTACTGATGTAAGACCACTACAACCAGAAAATGACGAAGCGCCAATGCTCGTCACACCATCAGGTATTATTATTGACATTAGCTTGCTACAACCCGAAAACGCAGATCCACCAATATTCATTACACTTGATGGTATTGTTACTGATGTAAGACCACTACAACCAGAAAATGACGAAGCGCCAATGCTCATCACACCATCAGGTATTATTATTGACTTTAGCTTGCTACAACCTGAAAACGCAGATTTACCAATGTTCGTTACACTTGACGGTATTGTTACTGACGCAAGATTAGCACAACCAGAAAATGCAGAACCGCCAATGCTCGTCACACCATCAGGCACTATTATTGACGTTAGCTTGCTACAACCCGAAAACGCAGATTCGCCAATGCTTGCCACACCAGAAGGTATTGTAAATGATTCAAGAGCACGACAACTATAAAACATGTTACTTTCAATATTTGTTACATTCCCCACAATAGCAATCTTTTCAATTATTCGATAAGCATCTAAAAATGTATTAGGTATGCTTTTAACACATACTGGTATTGCCGCTGACTTAATTGATGCACAACCCTTAAATGCTTCATTACCAATACTGGCAACAGTTGAAGGCATCTCAACCGACGCAAGACCACTACAACCATAAAATGCACGATAGCCAATACTAGCCACACCCTCTGGCATCGTCACCGAAACTAATTTATTACAGCCACTAAATGCATTTTGCCTAATTTCAACAAGCCCATCATTTAATGTTACCGCCTCAAGATTACCACAATTGCAAAAAGCATTGGAATCGATAATTGACACATTAGCTGGTATCACAACTTTTGCCGCGTCACCATAATACCTACAAAGAACATCTCGAACAATAACAAAACCATTTTCATCTTGCATTCCACTACACCCATAAAACGCTCCGGCGCCGATACTCGTCACGCTCTCTGGTATAGCTATAAAAGTAAGACTGTTACATCCAACAAACGCCTCAGCCCCAATACTCGTTACACTTTCTGGTATCTTCACTAATGCAAGATTAGCACAATTCCGAAACGCTTGGTAGTCAATGCTTTGAACTCCATCACACACAACAATCTCGTTTATATTTAGATAGGAATTGGGGAATGTGCTAGCAATACTTTTAACGCAGGCAGGCATCGTAACCGATTTAATTGATGCACAACCCTTAAATGCTTCATTACCAATACTGGCAACAGTTGAAGGCATCTCAACCGACGCAAGACCACTACAACCATAAAATGCACGATAGCCAATACTAGCCACACCCTCTGGCATCGTCACTGATGTAAGTCCGATACAGCAAGAAAACGCTTCAGCACCAATTCTTGTAACACCAGGCGGCAACTCTATCGATTCCAGCTTCTCACAGCCGTTAAACATTTCGTTATAAATATCGGTAGCATTTTGGTCAACAACCACTTTCTTAATGATCTTATATGCATCTGGAAATGTCGCCGACAGCATTGTTACACACGTCGGTATTGTTACCGTCTTTATTCCACCGCAATCACTAAACACATAACTGCCAATGTATGTTATACTTGATGGCATCGTCACAGATTCAAGCTCGCTACAGTAGGAAAACGCACTCTCTTCAATACGCGTCACAGAATTTGGTATCACAATAGATGTTAATTTTTGACACCCCATAAATGTGGCTACGTCAATACTCACTACGCCACTCGGTATCGTCAATGATGTAAGCATAACACAGTTAGCAAACGCATAACTACCAATATTCGTGACACTATTAGGTATAGCTACCGAATCCAACTCAATACAAGAACTAAACGCCCATTCGCCAATACATACAACACTTGATGGTATTGTTACCGAGGTCAGCTTGCTACACCCAGCAAACGCATATCCACCAATCCTCGTCACTGGATATCCGTCTATTACCGACGGAATCATTATCGCGCCAGCAGTTGATTTCGGAACAGCCGTCGTAGATGACGAATCACTGCCAATACTCGCCTCGCCATTACTAATAGTATATGTCCACTTAATACCAGTATTTGAATCCGTCCAAGTATAGACCGCAAAGACACTAAATGACATTAAGGCGCATAATATCGCAACAATCTTTTTCATGTTTCTACTCCTTAATCTGCACTTCAATCAAGCGCTCTCCACCCTCGCGCAGAAAAAAAAGAGTGGCGTGCCTTCAAATTTATGTCTTAAAGGAGGCACCGCTAAGAGCCCGAGATAAAACATAAATAGAAGACACGCCACATGGAATTTACCACGTAGCGCACCTACATACTTCGCTTTATCTCTTGGAAATTAGCGGTTTCCCTTTAAAGCTCAGTACGCAAGTTGCGTACGTTGTCAGGATCCTTTTGGGAGTTCCCAACTCCTCTCCTCGGCTCGTTGTGGACACCGATTTTGAGGTTTTGGCCTCGACGATTTCTCGCCTCAGCCCGATAGCGGGCGCAACTGCCACCCGCCGATGTCAAAGATCAATGTGCGCCTATTATACCACAACGCCCTCGCCAACAGCAACTGCAATTATTTCCGACACATTTTATCACTATTGCCCCTGGTATCGACCAAACTGTTATATAAGAGATGCTATTGCCTTATATAGAACTTGTCAATGCGTCATATACCGCCCACCAAACCGTAATATAACGCAAAATCAACTGTTATATAACGCCCAACCAACTGTTATATAACGCTCGGACAACCGTTATATAACACTTACCCTATACCCTTGGCACCCTTCATCCGCACCGAAAGCGGCAAACGAAAAATACCTCTAATTGACCGAGCGTACGCGAAGGTCTCGTTGCGGAACGAAGGGATGGAAAGCGGTTTGGCGCACTTCGCAGCGACGGCAAAAAAAGGCGGAATGACCCGATTTCGACGCGCCGCCCTCGTAGCGAAGCGAGAGGTAAAAGGCCGCGAAATCGATGTCATACCCGACTTTTACGCCGGAAGGTTGGAGTGTATTCACGACAACCTTAGTGAGAATAGGCGGCCAAACCGCTTTTCATCCCGTAGTGACGCTATCGCGATGCCAGAAACGAGCTTATCGCCTTCTCGTTCCGCTACCAAAATTGCCAGTTTCCGGTGGCGACGACCCATGCGCCGAGGACGAGATTAGTCGTAGCGTGGGCGAGGACGGCGGCGAAGAGGCCGCGCTTCAGATACAAAAGTCCGTAGACCATTCCCGCTATCGCTCCGACGAGCCAGCGATCGTGCTCGATTGCGAAAAGCGCGACCATCCACCAAAATCCGGCAAATCCTATAAGCCATTTGCGAAAGAAGAGCTCCTCGGCGACGGAAATCACCAACGCACTTCCCGCGAGCCGAACGGCGATCAGCACTGCGTCGCTTTCGGCTATCGCTTCGGTTCCGCCCTCGCCGAGAATGCACCACTCGCGATAGAACGCAAATCGCTCGGGCGCGACCCAAATTACGAAAACCGCAATGCCCGCGACGAGTCCAATTACGGCATCAGACCATTTGAGCGGCTTCCAGTCGATTGCGCGGAACCCCCAAACGAGCGCGAGCGCGACGAGAATCGTGCGCACGGCGTAGGCGAGCGGCGTCGCCGGCAACGCCGCCATCGCGACCATCCACAGAGCGTACGGAAGAATCAGCCGAATGTTTTCGCGCTTCACAGCCACTCCCTCAATTTCGCCGCGAGCTTCTTCGCGCAAAACGCGCGGTTTTCCTCGAACTGTCCGACCATCGACCCCTTCCCGTGGACGTTGGTAACGCACTTAATCGAGACGAACTTCACGCCGCGCTGATTGCAAACATCGGCAATGGCCGCGCCTTCCATATCGCGCAACTCGCACCCGAGCTTGCGAAAAAGCGCAAGATCTCCGTCATCGTCGGTGAAGCGGTCGCCGGTTGCGAGCACAAGCCCTTCGTCGCCGACGGGAATGTAGGGACTCGTGCGTCCGTCCTTTACCCCGACTTCGGTGTGGTTGAGCTTGGCAAGGTCGAAGTCGTATTCAACCGCCGCCTTGACGCGATAGACGTCGCCGACATTCATCTTTTCCCCGAAACCGCCGCAAAACCCGACGTTGACGACTTCGGTCGCGCCGTCCTTGATCGCCTCGGTGGCAGTGGCAGCGGCATTGACCTTGCCGATGCCCGAAATATAAAGCCGATCGTCGCTTTTCAGAAACGGACGCACCGCGTCCGCTTCGTCAGCCATTGCAATGACGAACGCCCGCATCGAAGTCCTTTTTCGCCTTTTCAAAATCCACGGTCGGGAACTCGCCCTTCCGATAGAGCGTCTTGCCGCCGACGATCGTTTCCTCGACGTCGCTCGCGTGCATCGAGTGGACGATTAGATTCGCAACGTCCAGCGTCGGGCGGAGGTGGAGCTTTTCCATGTCGACGACGCAAAGATCCGCGAGATACCCCGCCTTGAGTTCGCCGACGTCCGCAAGATTCAGCGCCTTCGCGCCGTTCTTCGTCGCCATTTCAATAATCTCCCAAACCGAAAGCGCCGTCGGGTCTTTCGCAAGTCCCTTGTGGATCAGCGAGGCGAGGTGCATTTCCTCGAACATGTCGAGATTGTCGTTCGAGGCGCAACCGTCGGTGCCGAGCGCGACGTTGACGCCAAGTTCTATCGCGCGACGGATTCGTGCAAACCCGCTTCCGAGCTTCATATTGCTGGACGGATTGTGGACGAGCGAAACTCCCTTCTCACGCATAATCGCGAAATCCTCGTCGGTGCAGTAAACGCAATGCGCCGCGTAGCCGCCTGCGTCCAAGAGCCCCGTTTTCGCAAGATACGCAATCGGCGTCATACCGTGGCGTGCAATACACTCGGCATGCTCCTTCTCGGTCTCGGAAACGTGGACGTTGAGGGGTTTTTTCAGCTCGCGATTCGCCTCGGCGAGCGCCCGGCAATACTTCTCGTCGGTCAGATACTCGGAGTGAACGCACAGGTGGCGACAGGCGCCGCCGCGCGTAAAGTTGACGGAATCTTCAAGCCGTCCTTCGATGAACGACAACCCCACTCGACAGGTAAAGCCGCGCATTCCTATATCTTGAAGCGCCTTTTCGCAAGCCCAAGGAAAATCGTACATGTCGGCGACACAAGTCGTTCCGCCCGCAAGCATTTCCAGTATTCCCCAAACCATGCCCGCGCGAACGTCCTCTTCGGACATCTTCGCCTCGGCGGGGAATATCTTCTCGTTGAGCCAGCGGTCGAGCGGCAGCCCGCCGCCCAGCCCGCGCACCAGCGTCATCGGCGTATGCCCGTGGCAGTTAATTAGCCCCGGCATCACCAACCGCACCGGGTCGCAATTGCGTTCGCGGATCTCGGCGATTCGCTCGCCTTCAAGGACGACATCGCCCTTGCCGATTCGACGATCGGGCAGGACGAGATAGGCGTTTTCAAGGATTCTGCTCATACGTTTTCAAGTATATCATTTACCGCCTGGTCTATCAATTCGGGGACTTTAATCGGCAAAACGTGCTCGTTGCCGGCGACCATCGTTACCTTCGCTTGCGGAAATATCTCCTTCAGAAATGTCGCGTTGTTCGGCCGGACGATTCCGTCGCGCTCGCTTTGGAAAATCGCGACCGGAAAATCCGTCTTGCCGAGCGCCTTCAACTCCGGCCTTAAATCGGCGACGCCGAGATACTCAAGCCCGCGCCGCATGTTCTCGGGCGCGTAAAGCGGCGAGGGATCGTCCCGAAAAAGCATTTCCGTCCCCAGAAGAAACGCCTTGAGCCGCCGCTCGCTCATACCCGCCCAATCCGTCGCAGGATCGCTCGTCATCCTCGGCGTCGCCGAGACAAGCACCAGCCCTTTCACCTTTTCCGGATACTTCAAAAGCGTTTTCAGCGCGAACGACCCGCCCATCGAAAACCCGACGAGCACGACCTCGTCGAAGTCGCGAATTACCTTCTCGTGAACGCCTTCCATCTCTTCGAGATAGCTGAAAATCCAATCGTGCGGAAACGTGCAAAGATCCCACGTCTCCGGCCCCGCCGCCCAACCGTTAAATACGAGCGATCTCATCGACAATCCTTTTGGCTACCGCCAGTTTGGTCATCAGCGGAAAGCGTCTGATCTCGCCGTTCGGATAAACGAAGGCGACGCGATTTAAGTCCGAGCCGAATCCCGCGTCCGCGCGACTAACGTCGTTGGCGACGATGAACTCAAGGCGCTTTTCCTGGCACTTGCGCGCCGCCTCCTCGATAACGTCGTTCGTCTCCGCCGCAAACCCGATCTTTTTCATCCCGCGCACGCTTTTGAGGATATCGGGATTGCGGACGAGCTTCAGCGTCCCTTCCATCTCGCGCTTTTTGAGCTTCCGCTTCGCGCATTTCGCAGGCCGCCAATCAGCAACGGCGGCGACGGCAATCAGCAACTCGCCCTTCGCCCGCTTCACCGCCTTAAGCATTTCCCGCGCGCTCGTAACGTCCACTCGCTTTACGCCCTTCGGAGTTGCGAGCGCAACCGGCCCTGCAATTAGCGTAACCGCGTGTCCGCGCCGCGCCGCTTCCGCCGCGACCGCGAAGCCCATCTTGCCGGTCGAGGGATTCGAGAGAAACCTCACGGGGTCGAGATGTTCGCGCGTCGGTCCTGCGGTAACGACAATCTTCATATTCCGCGTTCCTCGCGAATTTCCTTCCAGGCGGCGTTGATTCGACTCATCCGCTCCTCCGCCTTTCCGATCATCTCCTCCGGAAGTCCTTGCGCGCGCAAGGCGTCGGGATGGTATTTGCGGGCGAGTTCGCGATAACGCGCTTTCAGCTGCTCGTTCGATTCGTAGCTCTTCACCCCGAGCACCATATACGCCTCTTTCGTCGGATCGACGAACACACCGCGCTTACCGAGGCGAACGCCGAGGAAGTACTTGTACCAGGCAATGCGGATTCCGAGTGGCCTCGGGATGCGCTGGAGAATCAAAAGCTCGTTCGGCGAGACCTCGCCGTCGGCGCTCGCGATGTCCCAAAGGATTTCATAGACGAGTTCGCGAATCTCGATCGACTTGATCGCGCGCGCGAAAACCCGCGCGTAGTCGTAGACCGAAACCTCGTCGTCCTTCGCCTTGCGGAACGAATCGATGGCAATGGCGCGCGTCGCCTCGCCAAATCCAAGCCGAACGAACGCGCCTTCGACTTCGCGAATTTCGTCGTCGGTAACGACGCCGTCGGCTTTCGCCATCTTTGCGAGCAACGCCGCCGTGGTACGATAGAAGAGATTCGACTTCTCTTCCGTACTTAAATTCGGACGCTTGCCGAAGGAAAACCCCGTAAGCGACTCTAAATAATCGCGGATAGCTTTTCCAATGCCCATTGCGAGCTTGCTCCTTTCACCAATATCCTTTTCGTTTTCGCGCTTTCGCCGCTCTTGATCGCAAGTGCGCTCTTGGCGACGCCGAGCGCCTCCGCAAGCGTCTCCACGAGCTCGCGATTCGCCTTGCCGTCCACCGGCGCGCTTTTTACACGAACCTTGATCGCGTCGCCGACGACCCCGTCCACGCCGGAGCGCGATGACTTCGGTTGGACGCGAACATTCAGGATAACGCCCTCAGCGCTTGCCGAAAAGATAGATTTTGTTTTCGTTTCCATGCACGAGCCGCCCGATATTCGAGCGATGTTTGAAGATGATGAAAGCGGCGATAACGCTCACGAGAACGCATTGCGCGATATCGTGGTAACCGACCGTTCCGAGGCACGGGAACCAGATTACGACAATCAAGAACGCCGCCGCCGTGCAACTGCCGAGCGAAATGTAGTGCGAAAGCGCGAAGACGACCGCGAATACTGCGAACGCTACCCCAACGACGCCGGGAATCAGCCCCAACAGCATGCCAAACGCCGTGGCGACACCCTTCCCGCCGCGAAACTTCATGTAAGGCGTGAGCATGTGACCGATTACGCAAGTGATGCCGACCCAAATCGCAATCCCGCAAGGCGCGAACATCGTCGGCAAAAATCCCTTCAAGACGTCGAGCGCAAACGCCAAAAGTCCCCAACCCTTTCCGACCGTGCGAAAAACGTTGGTTGCGCCGATGTTCTTGGAGCCGACCGTGCGCACGTCGACGCCGCGCGACTTGCCGATCAGAAATCCAAACGGAATTCCGCCAATCAAATAGGCGGCGATAAGCCAAAGCGAGGTTTCCATAATTTAAGGATGATCCTTTCCGATGTATTCGCAAGGCGCCTTGTCGGCGCAAATCCCAAGCGCGAACTTGAACCCGTAGACGACGTGGCTCACGACGACACCCGCCGCCGTCAGCGCCCAAACGAGCGGATTGAAGTTAAAGGCAGTTACGACGACCAACAGGGCGTATAGGGCGTAAAGTGGCCAAATCCACGGCATAAACGGTAGTCCGAGCACGAAAAACGTAGGCACGAAGTAGCTCAGCCGAAGCGAATTCGCGGGAAAGCGCTTCGCGAAGTAGCCGCGATGGAACGCGTAGCGAGCGAGCTGGCGGAGATGCGGGCCGAATACCGCGCGACGATGATGATAGACGACGCACTCGGGATCGTACACGATGCGATGGCCGGCGGCGATGATATCACGACAAAGTAGCGTATCCTCGCCTGGCCAAAAATCCGTTCGATAGCCGCCAATCGCGTCGAGTACGCGCTTGCGGACAAGCAGATTGCAGCTCGGATAATCGTCGATGTCGCGCTTCGGGCCAGTCGCCCGATAACGATAGCGGTAGTTGCCGCTCACCAATGGATTTTCGTAGACGAAGCCGCCGATTCGCTCGCGCCATCCGTCATTCGGCGGCGTCACCGCCGGTCCGCCGACCGCCCCCACCGACTCGTCCGCGAAATTGGCAATCGCCTTTTCGAGCCAACGCGCGTCGGGATAGGCGTCGTCGTCGATGAACGCGATAATCTCGCCCTTTGCCTCGCGAATTCCGAGATTGCGCTTTTCGGCGGGACGGACCTTGCCGGTTTTCGCGTCATCGAGCACGATCGTTTCGTAGTTTCGATAGGTCTGCGCGTCAATCGCCCGCAGACACTCTTCGAGCATCCACGAGCGATTGGGACAGGCGATTACCGCCGAAACCAGCGGTTCCGCCATTTATTTAAGAACCGTGCAGGTGGTCTTCATGACCGTGCGCTTGACGAGGAACAAGCTCCACCACCGCCAACTGTCGGATTCGGTCACGAGATTGACGACCTTGTCGGAGCCGACCTCTTTAAGCGCCGCCCTAAGCGAAGCGAGGTTTTCGTCGATCGTGCAACGATTGCGGAAGAAAGTGGCGTTCCACCTTTCGCGATCTTCGTAAGGCCCTTCCTTCCAAGTCGTGCCCGACTCGAAGGGAATAAGCCCGAGAATCGAATAGGAGATGTTGAAAATATCCACATTCGCGAGCACGGTCTCGCCATCATCGGTCTTGAGCGCAGTCGCCGGACGACCGATATCGGTATAGGAACAGCACCCGCCAAAGAGCATTGCAAAAACGGAAAGTGCGAGAATCTTTTTCATAATCTTAAAGTCCTTTCGCTTCGGTTTCGCTCTTCGTCCGCAATACGCCGGAATAGGTAATCGCCTGATAACCGACGATAGTGTGGAAAAGGTCGCTCAAGCCAAAGAAGTTCACATCGCACACGCATTTATTGTTGATGACGACATCCACAAGGTCGCAATTCTCCCTCGCGGCGTAGCGGCTGATCGCCTCAATCATCCTGTCCGCCTTGAGTTGGTTGGAGAAAAGCTTGGTTCCGCCGGAAAGATCATTGTCCTTTTCGTTCCAAGTCACATCACCGGCGACGAGCGGTAGCCACTGGAAAAGATAATACCCCTCGTTGGCGACCATGATTACCCGGTCGGCCTTGCCGTCCGCGCCCTTCACATCCACGCCGGAAAGCGTCCCCGGCGAAGAGATTATTACGGTCGAGCACCCGCCCAACAATACCGACGCCGCCATAATCATTAACTTTTTCATTTTGTTTCTCTTTTGATATTAAATTATCACTTCAGTTACTCGGACTTCTGCAGACGGATCTGGAAGAAGTGGTAGCCAGTCGACTCCATTGTCTGCTGCCTATTCCATCCTTCAATCTTTTGCCAGTCATCCTTCAGATCATTCTTGCCGTAAAGCACTTCTTCATAGCCAACAACTTCGATGCGGGGATAGACATAGGGTACGCCGGACTCGTCGAGCATCAACTGATAGACGACGGCCTCGGTGAGCTGAGCGACATTGAAGTCGGGGTTCTCGATCACGATCTTCTCCAGCGACATGCACTTGTAGAAGGCCTTCTCGCCGATAGTCGCAACATCCCTGCCTACCGTAACCTCGTTGAGCTTCGTGAAGTCCTTGAAGAAGCGCTTGCCAATATTCTCGACACCATCACGAATCACGGTTTTCTCGACCGATCTCTTCTGCTTAGTGGTGAAGGTCGGAGCGACGTCGGCGCTACCCTCGCCGGTAACGACGAGCTCTTTACCATCTTCGGAGATGATGATGCCGTAGTCCTTGGCCAGCGTACCCCTGAAGGTCGATCCCTCGACGACGATGTCGTCTTCACCTTCCTTCGAAAGTACGATCTTCACCGTGATATTGGCCTGCTTTTCCGAGTTGTTGTCCACCGCGCAAGTGTAGTCAGTCGTAACAGCAACAAGCTGCGCGTAGGTAATCTGGCGATCGACGCTCTTAAGTATCCTGACGGGCGTATCCGCCTCAAGCGCGAACGCCGGGAAGTCGATCATCGACTCGCCATCCTGCGGATTCGAGCCCTTGAGCGTGAAGTCCTCTGCGTCGAGCGCGATATCCGAGGAAATCTCGAAATCCACGTTCCAATCGCCATAACCGATCGCCGCAGTGCCAAGCGTGTACTTGATCGCGAGGTCAAAGCCGACAATCGTCGTCAGTTCAACCATTGCCTCGGGAACGACATTTTTCTCGAAGGTCACCTTGCCATCGGTCTCAGTCTTCGTCCAACCGGTTCCCGCCGTTACCCCAGAAAGCGCAAAGCCCTTCGTATCAATCGTAATCGCCTTGGAAACCGCCACGCTTGCCGAACTTTCGCGTGCAAGAACAACCGTATCTCCATCGCTTGCCGCATTAACCGCGCTTGCAAGCGTCGAGTAGAACGTCGGCGTTCCGTTCACATCGCGATACGCGACATTATTCCGCGCACCCAACGTTAATCTGTTTTTCGCGAGTGAAACAACCTTGGTGTTACCGTTGTAGAGACAGAACTCCACCTCGCAAATCGCACCGTCATTCTCCGCCGCTACGCTGTAGAGACCAACTGTCAGCGCGTTCTTGAAATTGTCTTCCGTCAGAAAGCGCGAGAGCTTAATCTGCGAACCGCCAAGATACTGATCTACAACAGTAAAAAATGCGCGGTACTCGGTATTGGCCGGAATCTCCGCCGGCAACTCCTTGCTCATTATGTAATTAAATCCAATCTTCTCGTAGCCGATTTTCTGATCGCACTTGATGACCACGTCAATCGTGTAGCTACTGAACGGCGTAATCGCCGACTCCGCCTCGGCCTTCGCGAAGAAACTCGATGGATTGCTCGCCGAGAACGTCGGCGACGAACTGTAAGCCGAAACCAGCGACGAATCGGTAATCGCCACCAGCTTGAACTGTTCATCCAGCGAACTTGAGCCGCCCTGCTTCGCCATGCTACCGATAAGCTTCCGGCCGATACAGTAATACGAACCACTCTTCGTCTCCTGATAGTCCTCCCCGAGATAACTCTTAATCGAATTTGTGAACTTGCCGCCCCTGAAGTCCGTCGTTGCGCCCGTGTTAACAGTTATGGCGCCGGTAAATGTTCCGTTATAGGTCGTCGCAGTCGAACCCGACTTGAGCGTCAACGCTCCCGTGTAGGTTCCATAGGCGACCGTGAGCTTGCCGGAAACGTCGACCGCGGGCGCAAACCTGCCGACGGCACCGACCGAAGTGTCGATAATCGTGAGGTCGCCTGCCGACGAAATCGTCACCTTGCCTGGACCCGAGAGCGTAAAGCCGTTGAGATCGAGAATGGCGGCACGGTCAATGGTCTCGCCAGCCGACGCGATACCAGCAGCCTGCGCCAACTTAATCACCTGACCATTCGCCGCTTTGACGGCGTCGGTAAGCGTGTCATACTTGTTGCCCGAATCAGTCTCCTTGCCGATGTAGAAGTTGTAGTCGACGGTCTTCTCCACGACATCGTAATATTTGGTCTCCTCGTTGTAGAGCCCCTTGTATCCCACCGCGCAATACTTCGTCGGATCGGTCGTGTAGCTTCCGCCGACCGTGCGGACGTTGGTGGTGGTGGACGGAAGTTTGCAGGCGCCAACGGTCGTAAAAACGTAGTAGCCGCCGCCTTTGTTCTCTTCCAGCAGTTTGCCCGTGCCGTTGTTACTGACACCGAAAGCATTGCAATCGTAAAACTCTACGCGGCTGGTCGCGCCGGAATTGGCGTTAATGCGAACCGTGGCCGTCCCTGTGCAGCCGACGACATAGGTCTTGCCCCAGCTGTTGTAGGCATTATCGCCACTCGAGTGCGAGATTGTCGTTCCGTTAACGAGATAAACCTGCGAGGATGCGACCACGCTAGAGATAGTGAACTGGAAAGTCGCACAGTCAACGCGGAAACCCGCACCCATCTGCTTGGTGTTGTTTGATAGGATCCACTTGCTGTTGAGTGCGCTCACATCTGCCAGCTTAATGCTCTGCGCGTCCTTCAAAAGCACGACGAACTTAGTTGCCGTCGGAGCGGTGGACGGCGTCGGATACGCCGCGTTCAGTGCTTTCGCGACCGTATCGTACGCGCCGTCGACCGAACTGATGGCGTTGATCGCCTTCGAAGTGTTGACCGTGACGACCGCAGCCGCCGGCGAGGCGCAGTCCGCCGTAACCCAGTTGGTTGCACCTTCAAAACGAACAGCCCCCTTCTGTGCGCAAGCGGGCGCGGTTCCCGAAGTCGTACCCGTAGTTACAGTCGAGACGGTCGTCTTGCAGTACTTGAACGATGAATAACTCGCAAAGGCGTTCGCCGGCGTAATTACGTCGCCCTGCGAGATCTCGATGAAGTTAAGCGCATAGGATCCGTTTCCGGAAATCTTGCCGCCATTGGCGAGCGTGCCCATCACAAGGAGTCGTCCATCGTTCACGACATTCAGGCCGCTCGGCACCGTCGCCGTCTCGCCCTTCGGAATGGTGATGGTCGCGTTAGACGGAATCTGCACCTTGAGGAGGTTGGGGTTCGCAAGCGCGGCAAATAACTCGTCCTTGGTCGTTACGGTGGCGACCTTGTCCGCGGTGAGGAACTCTGCCTCAACCGTGGTGTCGGATGTAGTGGAAAATGTGTATGGGTTCGTATCTATTCTGGTGTCATTGATCTTCCATGAGTTGAAGGACGAGTCGCTGGTCGCGAGCGTCACCGTTGTCACCTTTGTAAGATTCGTTAGGTCCGCTGGCGCCGCATCATTAACGGTATACGAACATCCCGCCGGTGGTGCCGCGAAGGTAATGGAAAACGGATCGTACTTAATCTCATCGAAAACGGCATAAATGGTCTTGATGACGCTGGAATTCGTCGGGGGATTGTTTTTGTCCGAACTCGTGACAGCATAGGTATATTTCGTTCCTGCCGTTAGCGTTCCACTACCATCCGTATTTGTCGACCAACCTTTAAACTCAAACCCCTTATTAGCTTGGGCAAAGCCATAAACAGTTACCGATGCTGAATCTCCAGTTGATGAATTAGAGCCGACAGCGCTTGTTTCCCCGCTTGTGGCATTAGAACTTGTTGATGCATAAACTTTGCCGGCACCGGTCGGAGAATTGGACGAAAGCCCAACCGTAAGTTTAGCATAATAGGTCGTACTAGTCGCCCGTGCAGAGGTGCTGGCGAAGAGCGACAAAAGCAGAAAACTATATGCGAGAAGATTCTTCATTTATCCTTTACAATATCAGGGTAATTGTATCATATTCCCGCACATAATACCATATACCCTGCAACCAAAATATAATAGGCGGGATCGATGAGCAAGTCGGGGTAAATCGACATTCCGCCCATCCATATCAGCAACATTCCCGCAAAATACCATTTCCACCTCTTACGCCACTTCCAAAAGACAATCGGCAAGATATTGAACGGCACGACGAGCCAATGCCATGAAGTCGCCGGCAAGCTTGAGCAAAAGACGAGATAAGTATAGAAAACGCCATACCCAACATAAATTCCATAAAGAACCCCGCTAAACACCCTTCCAATCCACCCTTTTAGGAAGCTTAAGATCGCAAAAAGCGCTACGATTACGCCGGCAAAGCAAGGCGAAAACCACGAAGCGCCGCTCGGCGAGCTTGAAGGAACAAGCGCTTTGCCTTCTTCGGTAATAATACGCTCCCCTGCAAACTTTGCACCTCTTAAGACCGTAAGCAAGTCCCAGGGCACGACTACGCGCTCATATTTAAGAACGTATTTGTCGGCTTCAACACCCACCAGCGACTGGGTAAAGAAGCGATTCCACGGGAAGTCGTCCAAGCATTCGCAAAAAAGCTCTCGCCGAGTTTTCGTGGCAATATTCTCCGGCCAATGGCCAAAGTCGATTCCCAAGGGCTTCGCCGCTTCCATTAGGCACCGCAATACCGACTGCGCACAACCTCGTTCCAAATAATCGTAAGGCAGCTTTACCCCTTCGGCGACTTTCTCGTCCATTATCTTCCAAAGTTGGCGCTTTGTCTCAAGCGGCAAGTTAAGATAGTACTCGCTAACCCCACGATGATCATTGCGATAGAACGACAAGTATTCTTCGGTAGGAACGGCGAACATCCCCATCTTAAGTCGACCCGAAAGGAAGGTAAGCACCCTTTCACTCACCATCTCGCTCTCGTAGGAGTAGCAATAGTCGAGATTGTAAGTGTCGCACTTTAAGCGCAATGCCGAATGTCCAGCACAAGAATATAACTCGCCGCCTGGCTCGGCAATTAGCAGATACGCCTCGACGAACTCGCCGCCAAAGGCGCCAAGCGCCAGTTGCGCCAAAAGTACTATCGCAAACTTATTCATATATTTATTGCAAGTAATTAGTCGCTGGGACTATCTTTACAACTTGATTATCTACTGAAACCACTTCTTCTTCATGGTCGGTAATCAGAGTAAGGCGCGGGCAATTAAGCTTTCTACCAGCACCTAAAAGCGAAGAAAGTTCACGTTTGCGTGTTTTTTCGTTTTCTATCGTATACGACACTTGAATAAGTTCGACAATCTTTCCGTGTTCGGTCAAGCAGAAATCAATATCATAGGATTGATCTCGATAATAAAAGATTTCCACATCCATCGCCTTTCTCCGGCGCAATAGTTCCAAATAGACGATATTCTCCAATCGCCAGCCAAGTTCCTCGTCAGTTCCCAAAACCCCGGTAAAGTACGAGATAAGCGCCGGATCGGCAACATACAACTTGTCGTTGCGAATACGTTCGACTATTTTAGTAGAATATTTGCGAATCCGCGACACTAAACACGACTCTTCCAAGTAGGATAGATACGTTTGCATAGTATGCGCACTGGATACGCCGGCCTTAACTGCGAGCGCATCATGGGATATCTCGCGAGCATATTGCTGCATAATGACATACGCGGCGTCAATGAATCGCTGAGCATTACGCACTTGATGACGACCAAGGATATCTTTAGAGAGGATCGAATTATACAAAGCGGTGATATATCCGCGAATATCGGGCATCGCAAATGTTTCCGGAAGTCCTCCACGGAAGAAATAGTTTTTCCATGCCTCTTTGACGGGAAGCTTTGACCAAGCGACATACTCGCCAAAGGAAAAAGGATAGACCTCAATCGGTAAAAATCTACCTGTTAAATGAGTAGCCAATTCGCTCGTAAGTAGCCGCGCATTGGATCCGGTGATTACCACATGATTGCCTGATCGCAATAAACGATTGACAAAAAGATGCCACCCTTCAACATTTTGAATTTCATCAAATAAAAAGTGTTTAACTGGCCCATAGACCGCAAGCACCGCCTGTAAGACATCATCTAACTGATCAGCGGTTAGATTCAATAGTGCCTCATCGTCAAAGTTTACATACCCAAACGTCACCCCCGAGTCCGACAATGCTTTACGGCAAACCACCGACTTACCAGCACGTCGCATCCCAAGAACTGCCTGAGCAAAGGGACTGTTTACCTCGACGCTCCGCATAGAGGAGCGGAAAAGCACATCTTGGACCAATAAATGTCTTAACTCCTCGCGTTGCTCAAGGACTATCTTCTCAAAGTTTCTTGACATTTTACCTCCAAAGATATGCAATATTGCATTTCATTGCACCTTATTGCAATAACTTATAAAGGTTAATGCGATAAGCCGCTCGTATTTGCAATATTACCAAAAACTTGTGCAATGCGTCAAGGGCATAAACCTCACCTAAATGGCGGGAGGAAACCACATAACCGAACGGAAATTATCCGCTCGAACCGATGCATCTCCAAACGATTTAATCGGCTCGCCATCGTAAACAAGTAAAGGATCTACCGCCGATAAATCACTTTGCGAATAAACCAAAAGATTTCGAACAAGATCTTTTGAGAAAGTCCTTGCCGACTTTACCTCAACCGGACGCACTTGCGCACTCTGCGAAACAATCAAATCGACCTCGAACCCCTTCTCGGTTCGATAAAATGCCATCCTCGGCTCTCTTCCGCGATTTGTGAAGTTTTTACGTGCGTCCGCCACAACCAAGTTTTCAAAGAGATTTCCACGAAGCGGATCCCTCGCTAATTGATTCGGTGTCTCAATGCCCAGCAAGTAAGCCGCAAGTCCTACGTCCGTAAAATAAACCTTCGGGGATTTGACTACCCGTTTGGAGACATTGGAAAAATACGGTGGTAGCCGGAATACAAGAAAAGACGCCTCAAGAACGGAAAACCAACTCGAAAGCGTCGTTGCCGAAACTCCAACTTCACTTGAAAGCGTAGAAAAATTCACAATCTGCCCCACGCGCCCCGCCAATAGAGTCACGAACCGCTCAAACAACAACAGATCTTTCACATTCACCAGTCGCCGCACATCGCGTTCTACATACGTTCTGAAATAATTACGATAATAATTCGTCGGGTCTTTCCTCGTTCGATAGAGTTCGGGCATAAACCCACGGAGAATGAGTTCGTCCGTCGTCAGCTCCTTTGATTCGGACGCGATTTCGTCAATTGAAAGCGGCAAAAGTTCAAGAATACTCGTCCGTCCCGCCAACGACTCGTCGATCGTCTCCGCAAGACTCGCTTGTTGACTTCCGGTCAGAACAAACTGCCCGCATCTTTCACGATGCTCATCGACCATCACCTGAACCGCTGAAGCAATTTCCGGGACATGCTGAATCTCATCAATAATCAGCGGCTTGGTATGCATCAAAAATAACGATTTGTAATCCGCAATCGCTAAATCCCTCGTCTCCTTATCCTCCAACGAAATGTAGTCAAAGTCTGGACAACATGCCTTCGCAAGAGTTGTCTTACCAGATTGTCGCGGACCAAAAATAGTTACAACGGGATATTCGGCAAGCGAAGATTTTAAAATAGAAGTTAATTTACGGTCAATCATGTACTTACTATCTATTTATGATGACTGGAGTATACCAAATCAGGGCGTAATTTACAAGTACAACTTTTAAATACCCACCATAATGTTTCCGTGGTGAAAATAAAACAAGAAGGAGCGGTTTCCCCGCTCCTTCTTGTTTGGATTTAGCCGTTTGGCTTACTTATATTCAACCGGCGTGACGATCGTCTGATAGAAGCCCTTGCCTTCCGGCTTCGTAAGCGTGAACTTGACCTCGTCCTTGCCCGCAAGCTTATTCTTATCGCCTTCCTCATTGAAGCCAAGGTTGGTAAGCTCGCCACCCTGCTTGAGCGAGTAGTAGAAGCCCTTGAGCGGATCTGCAATCGTGAGCTCGGTCGTATCAGCGGAGAGCGCAACCGAGAGCACATCGGCCTCAGCGGCCTTGACCGCCTCCTCAACCGCCTCCTCGCCATCCTCGTTCAACACAAACGCAACCTTCTCGCCAACGACCTGAGCCGTGAAGTAGCTCTGGTAAGTCGAGAGCGCTTCACCGGTAAGCTCAACCGGCGCCTTGAGGAGAGTTGCCTTTTGAGCTTCGACTTCACCAGCATACTCTTGCGGATCCTTGCCGGACGGGATGTCAATATCCTCTCCAGGAACGACCGGCGAGGACTTCGCCTTAACCGTGAGGTTGTCGATCGAGCAGATTTCCTTCGTAGTCTCGCCATCGGTGATGACGAGCTTGAGCGTGAAGGTCGCATCGTTCTTAAGATCGATGTTCTTCACTCCGCACTTGAAGGACTGGATCGCCTCGAAGACAGTCTTGACCGTGATGTCGTCTTCCAATCCAACCGTCGCCAAGACGCTGACAGGATCCCCAGCCGTGCAGGTGTAGTCCTTGTCAACCCAGCCATACGAACCGTAGTTGCCACCAAGCTGGACTTCACCCTCGCCGATTGTGACATCCGAAATGAGGTAGAACTTGGCAATCCAGCTGTCGTAGCCAACACCGATATTGCCAGCCGTGAACTCAGCCGCCGCCTCGTAGCCCTCGGCAGTGGTCGGAGCAACCGTAGCCGTCGGAAGGACCTTGGCCGCTGGAATTGTGAACTCGATATCCTTGGTAAGAACGGTATCATCATCCTTAGCAATCGTGAGCGTTACCGTGAAGGTAGTCTCCTCAGTAAGCGCAATATTCTTAAGTCCACAATTGAAGGTCTTAACATTTTCGGCAATGTAGTTCCACGGCATATCGATTACCGCGTATGGCTCGTTTGCCGTAAGATCGCTCGTAAGCGGCATATCAATCCACTCGCCATCGTAGTTGTTGTTAATGCCCGCTGGATCTTCAAGATCGGTCGCATTGAACTGACCCGCGAGAATAATCGCATCTTGCGCAACATTCTTATCGGACGTAATCGTCAAACTCGCCGTATAGTCAGCATACTTCTGAGCACCCGCCTCCGTCGCCTTGAAGGTAGCCGCCGCGGCAAGCTCTTCCGGCTTGTCAGTCATCGCCTCAACCGTCGCCTCTGGCTTGATCCACTCAGCCGTGTAGGTGTAGAGTTTGACGCCTTCCGCATAAGAGACTGCCGTTTCAACGATCTTCGCGCCCTCGACCGTCACAATATGACCATCTCCGACATCAGGATTGTCGATGAGCTTGATGAACGTCTGAACTTGGCCACGCTCCGGAACGAGCGTAATCACCGCCGAATCATCGTAGAACATCAAGACTGATGCTTCGAGCATGGCAATATTGTCCGGATAAGTCTCGTAATCCATACCCTGACCATCGGCACCAATCACGAGCGGACCGGCAATCATACAAGCGCCGCCGACATTGATGATCGTGTGATAACCGTGAGAACCGCGTTCGATGACGCCAGCAAGCACCAGTCCGCTCGCGCCATTGCCGGGAACGACGTTGATTGACTTCTTCGCCGCAGCACCGTAGAAGTTGTAGAGCAGTCCATCATCAGGCAGCGTGATCGTCGTGATCGTCGCGCCCGGAATCCCCTGCACCTTCATGATTGTGAGCACCGTCTCGGCCGGGAAGGTATACGCGTACGCAACCACCATATCAACCGCGAACTTGATCGTACCGTGCGTATCGATAAGCGCGAGAGCCGTCGTTTCGTCGTAGATAACGATCATGCCGTTGTTCACGATGTTCGCCGGGTTAATCAGAACGGTCTTCTCGTTGAGGTCGAGCGTGACATCTTCGGGAATCGTAAGCGTAAGCGAACTGAGATCCGCGTTCTGAAGAACGATTACCGTATCGCCATCCGTTGCATCAGCAAGTGCCGCAGGAATGTCGAGGTAATCGACATCTTCAATCCTCGCGCCCGCGTCGACCGTGACATCATCCTCAGTAATATCATTGGCAATCTCAGGATCTTCCGTGACAGAATAGTAATCAAATTCGAGTCCGTCAGTGCCGTCCTTGAAGAGCTTGCCGGGCTGAACCGTGTAAGTAACGGTCATGTCCGCACCATACGGAATCGCAGCATAGCCGCCGATAACGGGGATTGGCTCCTCAACCCCTTCAACCGTAACCACGACATCCGTACCAGCAATCTCCGGAATCGCGACTTCCACCTGCGCATACGAGACCGTGAGCTTGCCGCCCGCATAGACGAGCATGTAGTCGCCTTCAACTATCTCGCCCTCGGCGTCGATAAGCGTGATTTCCGGAATCGTCGCCGGCTCAGGCATCGTGATGAAGCTGCCGACCTCGCCGATAACCGCCAAGGTCTCGCCAAAGGTAACGCCGCCCTCGGCAATCCACTGCTGACCCGCGAAGGTAATCGTCGCGTCATCGGCGACCGCAATCTTCGCGTTGTTAACTGTGCCCTCACCACTACCGAGCGTAATGCCCATGCCGCCAATCATACGGACCTGACCAATATGTTCCGAGGCGTCAACAACCGCGATCTTCTGCGTAACATTCGGCTTGTTGCCGATGAAGTTGCCATTTCCGCTGACCTTGCTGAAGATAACCGGCGAGTAGCTCGATCCGTCGGTAAGTTCAAGACCGGCAAGATTGTTATTCGCGAGAATAACTTCTGGCTCAAACTCAACGCCATCCTTCAGATAACCAACGACGCCAGTAAGCTTAACCGTCGTATTCTCGTTGCCATACTTGTTGAGGTCCGCGCCAGTCACCGTGACATTGGTGAACTCGACCGCGCCAGCCCAATCCTCGTCAACCGTGAAGAGCGGAGACGCTTCCGTGAGCGTAGCGCCGGTAACCGCGATCGTGCCCGCGCCCTGAATCGGTGTCGTAAGCGGAATCGCAAGCGCCGTCGTAGGAATCGTCATCGTCACGTCCGAAGGAACGACGATCTCATCCTCCGCAAAGAGACGCGGCATATCCGCCTCGCCGTCCTCGGTCAGCGCAAAGAGCGTATCGTCGGAGAGCGTAGTCGAGCTCTTGAGATAGAGCGTCGTCGCCTCACGATCCGCGATAGTCGTCACGCCATACGCCTTGTGCTCGGCGCTATAGCCGAACGAAATCGAACGTCCGGCCGGAGCGGACGGAAGCGCGGTGCAAGTAACCTTGTCGCCAAGATCATCAGTCGTACCCGTCAAAGCAACGAAGCCAATCTTGGCAAAAGTGCTGACAGGAGCGGCACTATAATCGAATGCGACCGAACCTTCGCCCGAAACCACGAACGGACCGTTCGCAATCGAGATCGAGCCGTACTCGATCGTAATCGGGGACGCAACCGTTGTAAGACCGATGTTAATCGCTTCTGCCGCACCCGCCTTGAAGGTCATCGCCGCGCCCGAGAAAGTCATTGCCTCGTAGTCGGTTTCTTCGGTGAGATCAACCGTGATTGATGCCGCACCAGCCGCGCTGATATTCAACGTCGAACCAGCCGCAGGAAGATCAACGGTCTCCGACGTCTTCGTATTCGTCCAAGAATCGGCCAACGTCCAAGTATCATCGCCCTCCGCAAATTCACGCTCGAAAGTACCGTTCGGCGAGTTGTAGGGGAACTCGTCGGCAAGCTGCTTAAGCGCATTCGGGCCCAAAGCACCTTCGAAAATACGAACCGCCTGAATGGCCGTATCATTCGTCGCATCCTTCGAGCTCTCAATCATCGTGTTCTGCTTACCACCGTGAATCGAGCCAACCTGAATACGATTACCGAAGGAAACGTTCGAAACAGGGGTTACGTTCCAAAGGTTACCATCAAGATAAACCGTAATCGAATTCGCCGTCTTCACGAACGCATAGGTATGCGAGGTCGTGAGCGCATTGGCAACCTGCATCGTCGCAAGCGACTGGTACGCGCTATTGCCAATCGTACGGGCAATCAGAACCTCAGTATCAGTCGAGCCCTTGAGAATCGCAATGCTGCCACCAGTCGAAGTACCAAAGGCAATCAAGGCCGCATTTACGGTATTAGGAACGACACCGGCAACGACACACGTCCATTCGGTCGGATAATTGATTGTAAAGTCCGAATACGGAGTCGCCTTGGTGTTCAGCGCCTTACCGTAAACAAAGTCTTCACTCTCAAGGATCCGTTCAGATGCATGCTCCTGACCATCTTTGTATCCAGTATCCCAGGTTAGCGTGCTCTTGATCTGACCAACGCTCGTAAGCGAATCGGCCTTGAACGTCCAGTCGTAGAGGCACGCTTCACCATCGGTCTTGATCGTAAATGACGCAGTTACGGTAGTACCCGAAACCGTGGTGGTAAGCGGGGTAACACCATCCATATCGTAAACAACGAGCGATGTGCCAACAGGGACATTGACAATCTTAACTGTTCCGTCATCAGCCACCGTCGCGACAACCTTGATCTTACCCTCGCCCGACGTCGTTATATTGCCGATCGTGCTAAAATCGCGCACATACCCGACATCATATTCGCCGCCGGCGATTTCCACGCTACCCGTGCCCGAGGTGGACACGCTCTTCACATACGACGCATTATCCAAAACAACCTTGCCCGCGTTAGCGACGACGGTCACGTTGCCTTGGGATGCACCGATCTTGAGCGTTCCTGCGCCCGTCTTGGTCAAGGTCCTTGTCTGGTTGGACTTGACGGCGCCAGTGAGCTTCAAGGTCATACCATCGCCGACATTAAACGTCGTGTCGGCGGAATACTTGAACGGCGCGGAGACCGTCGCTTCCGTCGAACTGCCGTTAACGGCCGCGTTGATCGGAATATACATATCAAGCGCGCCGTTTCCATCACCAGCACCCGAAATCTCGGCGCCGTCATAGATGTTAAGTGCGCCACTGCTACCCTTGTACGTCCAACGATACCCGCCCATATTGAGCGCACCATAGACATTGAGCGTAAAGGAAGCGTTGTCCGCATAACTGAACGCATCGCCCGAAGCGGCGATCGCCGTCGCTCCCGCGTCGATCGTGAGCGTACCACCGCCGCTAATGCCCTGGCTCGCGAACTTCAAGGTCGCCTGGCCGTTCACGACTTCAAGCGTACCGCCGGGAACCGCGTTGTTCGCGTCAAGGTTCACATAGCCCTCGGTCTTCAAGGTGCCGTTGACCGTAAGTGCACCAGTGCAAGTAAAGGTATTATCCTCGGTCTCGCCGCCCTGAATAGTCCAAACTTCATCCACTGGAATTGTGACATTGGCAGTGAGTTCAGTATTGGCGGTAACCACTTGTTCAAGCGTGAAATCACCCTTCGTGAAGGTAATATCACCAATTGGTGCCGTAGCATCATAGGTAAGAACCGTGTTGCCTTCCAAGGTAATCTCGGTCGCAGCCTCCGCGTAGAACTTGCCAGCATCCCAAGTAATAGTGCTCCAATTCTGGTTGCCACTAATAGTTGCCGTATTCTTGAGCGCGAGATTCCACTTAGCCGTGAGATAATCTTCAACCGTCTTGAGTTGATCCGCAGTAAGAACCGCGTTAAAGATAAGAACTTCGCTGAGCTTACGACCGCCCGAACGATTGTCCGAGCCACCACGATCGCCCGAGAAGCAGTCCGTCGAGCAATTCGCCGAAGTCGTCATCGACACCACGCGGAAGCCCTCGGGAAGAACATAGCTCTTGCCGTCTCCCTCGTTCGCGCCATTATCACGAACCGAGAACGCAACTGCGTTGCCATTAAAGCACTTCGTCGAACCCGCAGCCGTCTGGTCGCGGTGGAAGTTATAGACCTGACGATCGCCCATCAAAAACGCACGAGGATCGTTCTTAATATCAATGACTTCAATCACCGTCTTGGCATTGTTATCGACTGGCTCAAAGCCAAGGTCAATGTGGCTATTGCACTCGCCGAAATCGAGGTATTCACGAAGCTCACCATTAACGAAGGTCGGCGTGTCGGTAATATTGGCAGTCGTATATGCCGCCGCAGCCGTCGTGCCGCAAAGATCCGCCCACGCGGTAACCTTGTTGTTATCGCCCGTCGTCACTCCGCGCGAAGCATCAAAGCGACGAATAAGCGATGTATCCTCGAGAATCGCTGCAACATCAGCAGTATAGTAGTCGGACTTGGTGATTGCGAACACAATCGCCTTCATCTCCCATTCTTCAAGCTCAACCAACTGGAACTCACCTTCCATGCCCTTCGGCAACTTACCGGTAAGCGTGCACTTGAAGTCGTTGATCGTCGCGTCGCTCTCTCCAATCGTGAAAGCGCTTGCGGCCACGACCAAGATCTCCTCACCCACGACATACTCGTCTTCGCAGACGAAGGTAATCGGCAAGCCACTCTCCGGAAGCGTAATCGTTCCCGTCGCCGTCAAGCTTGCACCGTTGTGGGTAATGTTGATCGATCCGCCTTCACCAAAGGCCAAATCACCCTCAATATTCGTCGGTTCCGCAACATTGTAAGGCGTGGTAATCTCCGACTTCTTGAGGACGATGTAGCCATCGCCATCAATTTCCAGCTTATCAGCGCTAATCGTTGCACCCGTACTATCCTTGAATGTCAAGCCCTCGGGAATCGCGCTCGCCTTGGCGATCTGTCCGAACGGGAAGCCAGTAGGAAGCTTGATGGAGCCAGTGGAAGCCGCATCAATCGTCCAGCTAAGCGGCATCTCCGTCGTGCCAAGATCGATATCGCCGTTAATCACAACCGTATTCGTAGCCGTGCGATTAATCTGGCCGCCCGTAAGCGTAATCGTCTGCGTATAGGCCGCCGGGAGATTGAGCGTGCCCGCGCCGGTCTTGGTAATCGCAAAGTCGCCCGAAATCGCCGAAATGGTCGCCGTGCCCGACGCAACTTCAATCTCAGTCGCCTTGGTAAGAGTCAAACTGTTGACCGTGCCGCCAAGCGCGAGCGAGCCATCATCAACTGTAATCCCCAGGGTAACATTGTCGGTGATTTCAAGCTTACCTGCGCCACGCTTGCCAAGCACACGACTGGTGTTGATGCCCTTCAACTCGCCGACAATCCTCAAAGTCGAACCCGCGCCGACGTAAAAGCCCGCGTTAGGATTGTTTTCCTGTCCGATATACATGTTGGCATTGTTTTCAATCGTAATCGTCGCAACGCCATTTTCACTCTCGGGAACATAAATCTGCTCCTTGCCGCTCACATTGCCGCCGTTTATGCGGAGATGATCGCCAGAATTGTAGACATGGGTCGACGAACCCGGATCAAGATAAAGCCGTGCGCTGAAGAAGAAAGTATTGCTGGAAGAATAATCGCGCAAATTGAGAGTTGCGCCAGAATTGACGCGAACTACGCCATTCGGATTAGCCGCCGCATTCCATCCGCAGAAATCCCTACCATAAAGGTTAAGTATCGTACCTCCCGTAACGAGGATGGTCGGATTCTCCGCCGTGCCATTATTCGCGAAAGACGTTCCCGGACCACTATTGCTGCGCTTGAACGCATGAGTACCGCCATCAAATACGATGTGCGTATTGAATGTGTCGTTCCCAACAAAGTCCAGCGTTGCGCCGTTAGAACCAGAACCGATGAAGGTGAACACCTTGTCATCGCCCGCGACCTTAATCATGTCCAAAAGCGCGCTATCTGCCGTAAGCCCGCTCGTTGCATCAAAGCGATAATCAAACTTGCCCGCGAAGTCGACAGTCGCCGTCACCTTGCCGAGGAAGGAGTTGATATTCGTAGCCGCACCCGCGATTCCAACGACCTGCGCAGTAGTATCGCCAATGAGCTTGATATTCTTAGCAACTACCTCCGTGTCAATCGTCAAGGTCGGCGAACCGATAAACGTAAGCTCAACTGGCGTATTCGCCGTCGGAGCGGTGCCGCCCTCCCAAAGCGCCGACCAAGTGGTATTCTCCGAAATCGTCGCCGTTACCGCTGGCTGTGGCGGAGCCACCTTCACAATCACAATCGCCGCAATGCAACCACGCTCCGAATTACTCGCCTTTGGCGAATTTGTAATCTCGAACTTTTGCGTGGTAAGTCCAGAAAGACGCATTACATTCTTACCGAGAATCGGCGTCAACTGCTGCGAAGCGCCCCATGCCGCAGTTGAATTCGCAACCGCTTCACCATTCTCATTTGCGCTATAATTTACGCCGTTAATGGTCTTGTAGGAGAATTTCGCATTTCCCGTATCGGTCGCGCAGATAATATACACATCATAGCGATCAAACGGAACAGTAGTTTTAAAGGAAATGTTACTATCGTCGAGGTAACCTTTTAGGTAAGGAGTGGTAGCATTGTTCCACTGATAAGAACCGCCATTATACGAAACTGGGATGGTATCAGCAAGAACCGTCGAACCATCCGAACCGAACAACTTGGCATCAAGCGAGCCAGAAGTACCAACATTATTCCAGGTGTTACCGTAAATCGTCAAGTCAGGGATTCCCGCTTCATCGCTATCACCAAGCTTGCCGGAATCCTGCTTGAAGTTAATCGCCATACCGCTACCAACAGGGAGCCACGCATAATCAAGCGAGGTGACGCCCTTGAAATCAAACTTGGCCAAATCCGCAGGTGCCGCCTCGCCAAGAATCTTAAGCGCACCATCATAAACAATCTTCGCCTGACCAAAAGCAAAAGTCTCATCGAACTCAAGCGTCTTCGCCGCCGTGAGATTCACGACAACCTTGTCGTCCGAAGTGCAATCCGCAAACTCAGTCGCGTTATTGATGTCACTAACCTTAACCGCCTCTGCCTCAATCGTCGTCTCTGGCAACACAGGAGGAGGAAGCTCCTTAACCGCGAGGAAGTTGATGCCTGCGCGCTCGCCAGTCAGGACAAGGTCTATCGTTCCGCCGCTCTTCGGAACGATACCCTTCATACGAATAAGCGCCAAGCCATCCGCACCAGCACAAATCGACTCGCCAAAGCCAAACGAAGTAAACGAATCCGCAACTACCGTCGAGGATCCCGAGCGCCCCCAACTTGAAGCGACCGTAACCACATAATCAAGAGAATCGACTTCTGCGCATGCATTGGAAGGCACCTTGAATCCACAAGACGACTTACCAATGTTGCCGTTGTCATGCCCGCAACCCGCATAAATCACATAAGAGGATTCCGCGTTCAATCCGGAAATCGTAATAGTTCCATCCGTATTCGCACCATTGGCGACGCCAGACATGTAAACGTTGTAAGGGACTTCAATTCCCAAATTCGTCTGCATATCGCTGGTTGCAAACGTAGGAAGATCGGTGCCGACCAACTTGGAAAACGACCGCTTGAAGTTACCGCCAATACTCGCTCCGCCAACCGAAACGTCATTATCAGTCTCGCTGTTCAAATTACCGCCACCTTCTTGTTGGCAACTATGCCACCCTGCAACTTCATATCCAGTGTTGCAATAGTTAAAGAGCGCCATCTTCAGTTCAGCTGCCTGCGCAGAGCTGATGAACAGGAACGAGAAAAGCGATACGAGCGCGTACCGCACGATGTTTAGGGTTTTTTTCATGTTGGTTTTGTTTTGTTTTTGGTTGTTGTTAGTAGTCATTGTGTTCAATGTAAGTTCAAAATTGATGGGGTAAGGCTTTTTGTTGACGCTTTGCAAGACCATGCTCGTAGCGACGCGCACGCTTCGCCAACACAGAATCTTTGGCTTCGGCTTCCGTAGCCATTTTTTGCATCTTCGCCCAGTTAGCGATGCCTTCTTCTATAGTCGTCATTGTCACAAGCCAAGGCCTTTCATGATGGCGCGAGCCTTCTTAATCTCCTGCTTCGGTGTTTTCTGCGTCTTCTTGATGAAGCCATTGAGAATGTAAATCACATTACCAACAATCGTATAGCAATAAAACGCCCTCCCTTGCTTACCGTCTGCTCGGACGCGTAATTCAAAGAGATTGTCACCAATTTTCTTAGCATCTGGGAGACCCAGGCGTCCGCATTTCGCCAACATTTGGATCGCACGATTGAAATCGACAAACATAGGCAGAGGCAACGACATGAAGAATTCATTCGCTTGAGCCGTAATAACAATTTGCTTTTTCGTTTCTTTACACATCTTTACCTCCTTTCTCCGATTTTCAACTCATGTTGGTTTTCTTTTGTTTTTGGTTGTTGTTAGTCATTTCAAATTCACCGACTGCGGACACACCTTCCGCAATTTTGGGCTTATAATACCAAATTTCCATCCACCGCGTCAAGCAGGAAAAAGCAAACAGTACCATTCTAAACAATATCTTAGATTGGTGAGTACTATTCTAAACCATTATTTACTCTTCGCCTCCGCCATCATCGCTCCCACCACGCCCAAAACTACCATCCATCTTGCGAAAACGGAGACTCCAGAGTCTTGCAAACGCCTCACCTAGCTGTCGGCCATGTCCCTATAGGCCCGAGCGTTGGGGGCTTTGAATATCTCTATGGGGTAAGAAGCGTCACTTCAGCAACTTTAGCTCATCGGCGGTAAGATCTCGCCATTCGCCCGGCTGAAGGTCTTTCGGCAGTCTAAACTCGCCTACGGCTACGCGCTTGAGCGAAAGAACTACGAGATGGGCGAGCGAACACATTTTGCGAATTTGGCGCTTGCGCCCTTCTTTCAAGACGAACTTCAAAAGCCGAATATTCGCCCCCATATCTTCCACTTCCTCCACCGGCACCGGCCGAATAACGTATCCGTCGTCGAGCTTCAAGCTCGAGCGCAAGGTCGCGAGCTTTTCGGCGCTCCAACGTCCGGCGACCTTTACGAGATAAGTCTTCGAATGCTCGAATCGCGGATGCGTAAGCCGATTTACGAGACCGCCGTCGTTGGACATAAGTAAAAGCCCCTCGCTGTCCTTGTCGAGCCGTCCAATCGGCACAAGCCGCTCCGGGGTTTTGACGAGATCCGCGACCGTCTTTCCGCCGAACGGATCGCTCATCGTCGAAAGGACGCCTACCGGCTTGTAAAGAACGACCGTGCGCGGCTTCTCCGCGCCGGAAATCGCCTTGCCGTTGACCTTGATTTGAACGCCCGCCTCGAATCTCGCTCCCGGCTCGCGAACGACAACGCCGTCAACCGTGACGACGCCGCTTTCAATCAGCATCGCCGCGCCGCGCCGCGAAGCGACGCCGGCATGCGCGAGCATGTTCTGCAGCCGTTCCACTTGACTTCAGGGAACCGCGCGATAAGCGGCGAGCGCTTTCTTAAACGCCGCCGAACCGAAGAACCCGCAGGGCTTGAACTCGGGGCAAAAGCCGCGATAGACGCACTCGGGAACGCAACACGCGGCGACCTCCGGCTCCTTCTCCGCAATCGCGTCGACGACGAGCTTCCACGCCGCGCGCGTCTCGGAACTCGCCTGCCCGCAGAGCCGACGACGCGAAATGAACATTACCGCCTGGGCGTTCGCGAAGCACTCGTGCATCACCGGCGCGTCTTGGCGATTGGCGTCGCGCACGACGCCCGTGCGGTCGGAGCGCTGAGTGGAGACGAAATGCTCGATACCGTATTTGTGGCGAACGAAGTGAACCGAAACCCAATAGGGCAAGTCCAACCACTTCCAATTGAAGCAAAGCTTGCGAATCGGCGAATGCTCGGCGAGCAGGATGCGCTTTTTCCAGCGCGAGCTCGGCTCGAGCGTTCCCTCTTCCTGACGAATCGTGGTGCGCGCCGCGTCCGCGACCTCGCGCCACGTCCCCTTTACCTTCAGAAACTTGATCTTCGCCATATCCTCACCTCTTCGTCTTGATGTCCGGAGTGGGCGGACGGTTGTAGACTCTGGAAAACGGCGGCACCGATTCGCGAAGCCAGACGTTACCGCCGATTTCGCTGCCGCGCCCGATAACCGTGTTGCCGCCGAGAATCGTCGCGCCCGCGTAGATTACGACGTCGTCCTCGACGTTCGGATGGCGCTTGACACCCTTGACGAGCGCGCCGGTCGCCGGATCCTTGTCGAACGAAAGCGCGCCCAAGGTCACGCCCTGATAAAGTTTCACGTTCCGACCGATGACCGTGGTCTCGCCGATTACAACGCCAGTGCCGTGGTCGATGAAGAACCGCTCGCCGATGATCGCGCCGGGATGGATGTCGATTCCGGTCTTGGAATGGGCAAGCTCGCTCATCACGCGCGGAATAATCGGCACTTTGAGCCGATAGAGTTCGTGCGCGAGCCGGTGAATGGCGACCGCGTAAAGCCCGGGATACGCCATCACCACCTCCATCGGACTCGTCGCCGCCGGGTCGCCCTCGTAAGCGGCCTCAACGTCGGAGTCGACGAGGCGCTTGATCTCGGGCAGGGCGCGAACGAATTCGGCGACGACTTCCTTCGCGTTCCGCTCCGGGGAAAGCATGGAAACTTCCTCTTCCAGACGAGACGCGATCTCCCCGGTCGGGTCTTTCGCGCCCAATTCGCCGTACACGCAAGGATTAAGGAGCGCCATGGCCTTGCGTACGATATGTTCGACTCGTTCGGGAAGCGTCATCTTTTAAAATGCGAGCGACAGCGTAACGCCGCCCGTGAAATTGCAGGTATCGTCGATCTTGTCGAAGCAATACGCCGTTCTCCGATATTCCTTCGCGGCATCGCGAATCGTCTCGTCGAACAAAATGTCGGTGTAGGCCGCGTAGCCGGAAAGCGAAAGGTTCTCGCAGATATTCCAGGTAAGCTCCAACTTCGCGCGAGTGTCCATAAGTCCGCCGTGACGAAGCGGCTCGCCATCGTAATCGCGAACCAAATACGCCGCCACGCGCTGCGAATTGCCGTATCCTTGGGAGAGCGAAGCGCGAAGCGTCAATATAGGGTCCTCGCTCTCGCCTTCGACAAGCGTGAAGGTGTGGCCGATTTCAAGATTGAAGTAGGAACCCTGATCGCGCATCAAATCGCGTTCCCAGTAAAACGCCGGCTCGAACCAAAGATCGGGCAAGTACAGTCCAAGCGTAAGAAACTGGGTATCCTCTGCCCACGTCTTGTAGGCGGGGTCGCCCGCGTTCTTGGCGTCGCGCCACTTTGAGTTCGGATGGTACTCGTAATCGTAGTTGGCGTAAAAGCCGATTGTCGTCGGCAACCACTCGTAATCGTCGGCGCTGAACTCATGACCCAATTCGACATTGGGGTGAAGCTCGATATATCGCCACGAGCGATCGGTGTAGCCGGCCTTGCGTCCGTATTTGGTTATATCGAAAATCGAGTAGACGCCGATTTTCAGCCAATCGAAGAAGGTTGCGGATGCTGCTGGAGTTAAAATGGGATCGTTATTGTCGACGAGACCATAACTTAAGTACTTTGAATCAAAAGCAAGCGAGAAATTCGCCGACACTTCACTGCCAGCGAAAGCCAAACTGGCCACTAATAACACCGCAACAACTACTATTTTTTTCATAACCGTATCCTCAATAATTTGAATTATATCATATCGACACGATGATGTTTGCCAAAAACCCAAAAGAGCGCGAACATTGCGGCGGGAATCGTCAGCCCCGTCATTAGCCAGAAAACACTCCCCGAAACCATTAGCGCGTGGTAAACCGTCGCCACCGACCACCCAAGTGCCGTAAGATACGCCACAAAAATCGTGCCGTAGAACTTGCCGATTTCCTTAAAGACCACCGCCGTCGCCCCGACGCAGGGAACGTAAAGGAGAATGAAGAGCAAGAATGCGAACGCCTGATGAAACCCCTTTGAGAAATGATTCTTAAGTTCGGTGCGCTCGGATATCTCCGCATGCTTCGCGGCCCGATGCCCGGCAAAATCACCGCCCCATCCTTCGCCAACGGGACAGTTCTTGTTCGCGGCAGACTGCGAATAGAGTCCGTTCAGCGTTCCAATCACCGATTCTTTGGCGAATAGTCCAGTAAAGATCGCAACCGACGCCTCCCAGTTGTCCTTCTCGACCCCGATTGGCTCGAAAACCGGCGTACACGCGCGGCCGATCGAGGAAAGGAGCGTATTGGACGAAATCTCGTCATTCACCCGAGCGTAGCCGTGAATGTCGAAGCTATTAAGTAGGCCAAGTATAAGCATCATCGGAACGATGAACTTGCCGGCGCGCCAAATAAAGCCGACGAGATTGTCGAGCGCATGCCGAAGGAAGTGCCGAGGGCGCGGCAGATGATACGGCGGCAGCTCCATAATGAAGTGCGCGGGGTTGCCGCGAAAGAGCGTCTTTTTAAGGACGAATCCGACAAGCGTCCCCAAGACGATGCCGACGAGATACAAGGCGAGCATCAGCTTCCACGGATGCTCCGGCGAGAACGCGACCGCAAACGCCGCATAGACGGGCAGCTTCGCGCCACAGCTCATGAACGGAATCATAAAAACGGTAAGCAATCTATCCCGCTTCGACTCGAGCATGCGCGTTGCGAGAATCGCCGGCACCGTGCACCCGAAGCCCACGAGCAGCGGCACGAAGGACTTGCCCGGAAGTCCGAGCGCACGCATGAACCTGTCCGCAAGAAAGGCCGCGCGCGAAATGTAGCCGGAGTCCTCGAGAATCGCGAGCGCGAGAAACATCGTAAAGATAACCGGGATGAACGAAAAGAGGATGTTGAACGCACCGCCAACGGCCATGATTACGGCGACCGCCCAATCGGGCGCACCCGTAATTGTAGCGAAAAGTCCGGGCAGATACTGGAAGATCGCCGAGCCCCAGTGATGGAAAAACTCCGTGGGTTTCCCGCCCATCGCGCTGACCAGCCCGAACACTCCCGCCATAATGAGGAAAAATAGCGGCAATCCGAGAAACCGGTTCAGCACAAATCGATCGATGATTTCGGAAAAGTACATCTTCGACTGGCGCACTTGAACGACATCGCGCACAAGTCCCGTAATGATGCCGTAGCGCGCCTCGGCAAGCTCGATGTCCGGCGGATCCGCGAGCACCTTCGTAACGCGCTCGATCGCGCCTTCGATTACCTCCGGCGCCATGTCGTGATAATCGATTAGCGCCTTGGTGACGAGCGGTTCGCCTTCCAGCGCCTTGATCGCCACCCAACGCGGCGAAACCTTCAGCCCCTCGGCGGTCTTGATCGTGCAGGACGCGAGAATGTCGATTTCCGCTTCAAGTTCGTTTCCGTACTCGAGCTTGAGCGACGGTATCAGCGACTTCGGCTCGACGAGCAGAGACGAAAGACTTTTTTGCAACTTGCGAATGTCGAGCGGATTGTTGCCGTTAACTCCGAAGACGGGAACGCCGAGATGCTCCGAGAGATGCTTGAGATTGACGGCGATGTTCCGATGACGCGCAATGTCCATCATCGACACCACCACGACCATCGGAACTCGGAGCTCGCACATGACGAGCGTCAGGTAAAGATTGCGCTCCAACGCCGTCGCGTCGACGATGTTCACGTAAAGGTCGGCCTCGTGCTTCAGCACGTATTCGAGCGTCGCGCGCTCGTCTTCACTGGTCGCCGTAAGCGAATAGACTCCGGGCAAATCGACGATCTTGGTTTGACCGTCGGTTGAAAGCGGCAGCTCGGCGACGCCTTCTTTCTTCTCGACCGTAACTCCCGGCCAGTTGCCGATCGGTTGCTTCAATCCGGTCAAGGCGTTGAAGATCGTCGTCTTTCCGCAATTGGGATTCCCGATTAGCCCAATCGTCTTCATCGAACGTCCTTCTTGTCCAACTGCTTGACCTTGATGACCTTGACCTCGTCTCTTCTAAGCGAAAGGTGATAACCGCGAACCGCGATCTCGAACGGATCGCCGAGCGGCGCGATGTTGATGATCTTAAGTTGCGTTCCGTGAGTCAACCCGAGCGCCAGCAACTTGGCGCGATAGACGGCGTTCCCCATCGTGTAGCCCACGATCTCCGCGAGTTCCCCGACTTTAAGTTCTGCCATCGTCATTGAAGCGTTCCTTAGGAGTTAGACGTGGCAAAGTTTATCATAACCTACCCTACACCGTCAAGACTCGCTTGACTTTTACGTCCGTTTCCGACTGCGGCAAGGCGCTTACAAGTTGGAAGTCGTAGCCGACGCCGACGGTAACGGCATCCGCCCGCGCCGAGGCGAGGAAACGGTCGTACCAACCCCCTCCGAACCCCAAGCGCTCGCCCGCTTTCGTAAAGGCGAGCCCGGGTACGACCCACAAATCGACCGATTCAGGATTACGCACGAGATAGCCGTCCGCGGTTTTCTCGGGAAACGCGACGGCAACGCCTCTTAGCCGACACTCATCGACGAAAAAGGCGAGATCGAGTTCGCTCTTAAGCGCCTCGTACGCGCAAACCGACCGCGCCCCGTCCAGCATCTCCACGAGCTTCTCGCAAAGTTCCCGCGATTTTCGCGCACGCGTCTCCGACGAAACGGCGGCGCGCAACTTCTTCATTTCCGCGCGAACGAGCGCCTTCCACGGCTCGCGAACAAAAGCCCTTTCGTTCGCCCGCGGATGCGGCAGAGTCAACGACGGCGAGTCCGATTCAAGTCCGTCAAAATCGACGAGATCGACGTCAATCGTGCGCGGACCGTTGCGAATCGTCCGAACTCTTCCGAGCGCATCTTCGACCGCGTGCATTCTCGCGGAGAAATCATCCATCGTAAGCTCGGTATCGAATCGCGCGACCTGATTGAGAAACTTGAGATTCACGAATTCCCGCGGCACGTCGACCGGCTCGGTTTCCTCGACGTCGCTCGCGTCCACCAATCGCGTCGACGGAAAGTCGCCAAGCGCCGCGAGCGCCCTTTCGAGCATTTCCTTCCTCGGCTCCAGATTGGAACCGAGCGCGACGACTACGCGACGAGACATCGCACCACCTCGCTCGCCAAGGCCATCCCGAAAGTCGCGGTAACCGTAACCAAGCTGCCGCGCTCGGCGCATTCCATCGGACGCTCCTTCGACCAAACACACCTAAACGCGTTCGGGGTCTTTCCCGATTCGCGAAAGCGACGACGCAACGCCTTGGCAAGAGCGTCTCCCGCAACCTGCTCGAAATCCGACGCCACTACCGCCGTCGGATTGATCCTCAATGCCGCGCCCATGCTGGAAAAAACCGGCTTGCCCGCGTCCAACGCCCGGATGATCAGTTTCGCCTTGCAGTCGACGCTGTCGATGGCGTCCACAATCGCATCGTACGTGGAAAAGTCGAAATCGCCCTCGAAGCGTCGGTCGATCGCCTCGACCGCGCACTTCGGGTTCACCGCCAACAGGCGTTCGCGAAGCGCCTTGACCTTGGATTCTCCGATGGTCGACGGCAACGCCTGAAGCTGACGATTGCAGTTGGACTCGACGACGCGGTCGTCGTCCATCAGCGCCACGCCGCCGACGCCCGTGCGCACCAACGCCTCCGCGCACCAACTGCCGACGCCACCGACCCCGACTACCAGCACTCGCGCAGTCTTAAGCCGACTCGTCGCCGCCGCGCCGAGCAACGCCTCGGCTCTGGCAAGATATCCGTTCACGGCTTCAAATACAGCCGGCAATGGCAAAGACCGTGATAATTCGGATCGGCGAGCTGCGCCTTGAACTCGTCGCACGGACAAAAGAACTCCGGCAATTTCGGCAATCTGCACGGGCAATAGCCGTTTTTGCGCACCACTCCCTCGCGAACCGTTTTCGCGAGTCGCGCGTCGGGATTGACCGCAACCCGGTTGTCCTCGAAAAGTTTGCGGATCGCCGAGGACGATTCGCTGGTGCGCGGGAAGGAATCGAAAACGCAAAGCTTTTTCAGTTCGTCGTAGTCCTTCCACTCCTCAAGCCTCGCGACCGAATCCTCGCCGACGAGAAAATGAATTTCCGCTCCCGGATTCTCCTCGACGATTTCGCGCACGGTGTCGATCGCGTACGACACTCCGCCGCGCCGAATTTCCCGCTCGTCGACTTCGACCTTGTCCATTCCGGCGAAAGCCGCTCTGACCAGTTCCAATCGATCCCAAGGCATCGCGGGACGCGCTTCGGTCTTAAAAGGACTCGTATTCGCCGGAACAATCAGCAATCGGTCGAGCGACAGATTCTCGATCGCCTTGCGGGCGAGATTCACGTGTCCGAGATGAACGGGATTGAAGCTTCCGCCGTAAATTCCGAGTTTCATAACCCTAAATCCTCCTAATGTCCGCGCCAAGCGCTCCGAGCCGATTTTCCACGCGCACGTAGCCGCGATCGACCGTCTCCGCGTTCAAAATCGTCGTCTCGCCTTTCGCGGAAAGCGCGGCGATTACCAGCGAAATCCCGGCGCGAATGTCGTTGGCGGCGACCATTCCTCCGCAAAGCTGCGAGGGGCCGGTAACCACCACGCGATGCGGATCGCACTGCACGATCTTCGCCCCCATCTGCCGCAGATGATCCACGAAATAAAGCCGCGATTCGAACATCTTCTCGAAAAAAAGGCACGTTCCCCGCGCCTGAGTGGCGAGCACGATAAGTACCGACATGAGATCCGACGGAAAGGCCGGCCACACGCCGTCGGCGATCGAGGGAATCGCGTCGCCGAGATCGTAATTCATCTTGAGCCGCCGACGGGGAACGTAATGGAGCGAGCCGGCTTTTTCGTCGATAGTCCAACTTATTCCGAAGCGCCGAAAAGCCCCTTCCAAAACCTCGAACGGCGCGGGGTCGATCCCCGTAAGAACGAGCTCGCCGCCGGTTGCGGCCGCGGCCGCGATGTAGCTGCCGGCCTCGATGTAATCGCAACCGATTCTCGCCTCGCACCCGTGCAAACTCTCGACTCCCTCGACGAGAATGCGATTAGTACCGGCGCCGGAGATCTTCGCCCCCATTTTTGAGAGCATCGTCGCGAGATCCACGATATGCGGTTCGCAGGCGGCGTTGTAGATTTCGGTACGGCCCTTCGCCAACACCGACGCCATCAAAATGTTTTCCGTCGCGGTAACCGACGCCTCGTCGAGCAATATCCGAGCGCCCTTGAGGTCGCCGCGAAAGGCCAGCGCCTTCTTGCCGACGGTCGCGCGAGCGCCCAACGCCTTGAAACCGGCGAAATGGGTGTCGAGCCGACGATGACCGATGGCGTCGCCGCCGGGCGGCGGCAAGCTCGCGCGTCCGAACCGCGCAAGCAAGGGACCGGCGAAGAGAAACGAGGTGCGCAAACGCGCCGAAAGCTCCGGATCGATCCGCGCGGTCTTGAGGCGCGAGGCGACCAGCGTCACCGTTCCCTCGCGCAAATTGCGCGAAACTTTCGCGCCGAAGGTCTTCGCAACCTCCAGCATCGCGGCGACATCGTCGATTTCCGGCACGTTGACGAGCGTCACCGGTTCGGCGGAGAGTAGCGAAGCGGCGATCATCGGCAAGGCGGCGTTCTTGTTTCCAGAGACCCGATGCGTCCCCGAAATCGTCTTGCGCCCCTGGATTACGAATTTGGACACCGCCCGAACTCTCCCTTCACGAGGAAAGCGCGTCGATTCGCCTCGCTTCGCCGAACACGATCAGGCGATCATCGGCGGAGATGACGTCATTGGCCTGCGGAATGATGATCTTCCGCGGCTTCTTGGAATCCGCGTCGTTGCGACGAATGCACAACACCGTAACGCCGTCCCGCTTGCGCAAATCCGCCTCGGCGAGGGTCTTTCCGCGAATCCGCTCGGGAACCTCGATCTCGGCGATCGAATATCCGTCGGAAACCTCGAAGAAATCGATGGCGTCGTGGTTCGCGATCGAACGCGCGAGCCGATGGGCGCTGTCGCGATCGGGATAGACGACCGAATCCGCGCCGATGCGCCGCAGAATTTTGCCGTGCAGCTCGCTCGTCGCCTTGGCGACGACGTTGGCGACGCCCAGCTCCTTGCAGTTCGCGGTGGCCATGATCGACGCCTCCATGTTCGAGCCAATCGCCACCACTACGACGTCGCACTCTCCGAAACCCGCCTCCTCCAGCACGTGCGGCTGGGTCGCGTCGCCCTGCAACGCGGTCGCGAACTCGCTCGCGAGTTGCATCGCCGGGCGATTGCGGTCGATTAATAGCACCTCGGTTCCGGCGTTGGCCAACGACTCCGCAAGCGACATGCCGAACCTGCCGGCGCCGATGATTCCGATTCTTTTCACTCGAGCTCCATTTTCTTCGCTTCCGCGACCAGCGCTTGCGAGTAGGGATGGACGGGATGGTTGAAAAACTCCGCCGGATCGTCGCTGCGTTCGATCACCAAGCCGTTCTTCATCACCGCGAGCTTGGTCGCCATCTGCGAAACGACGCCGAGATCGTGGGTAATGAGCAATACCGCGGAATTGGCGCGATGCAGCTCCTTTATGAGCTTCAGAACCTGCGCCTGAACAGTGACATCGAGCGCGGTCGTCGGCTCATCGGCGATTACCAGATCCGGCTCGAGCATAAGCCCCATCGCAATCATCACCCGCTGCTGCATGCCGCCGGAAAGCTCGTGGGGATACGCCTTCGCCCAGACCTCGGGGCTCATCGTCGAGTTGCCGCGAACCTTACCGAGCCAGGTAAGCGCCTTTTCACGCGCCGCCGCCTTCGAGACGTCCTCGTGCAGGAGAATCGTCTCCACCAACTGCTCGCCGATTCGGTGCAACGGCGAAAGCGAACCCATCGGATCCTGGAAGACTACACCAATCTTCTTGCCGCGAATCTTCCGCAGCTTCGCGAGCGGCATCGAAAGCGTGTCCTCGCCATCGAGCAATATCCGGCCTTTGGGATAAAACGCCGGCGGGCTCGGCAACAATCTGGCGATGCTCATCGAGACCGAGCTTTTCCCCGAACCCGATTCGCCGACAATACCCAGAACTTCGCCGCGATCCAGTTCCAAATCGACGTCCCGCGCCGCCGCGGTTACCTCGCCCTCGTCGTTACGGAACGACACGTCCAAATCTTTGATTTCGAGCAACATAACCTTATTATATCAAATTCTCCGCGAAGTAACCTCGATCACATTCACGCAATTTCGCAGTTGCAAAATGATCTGCTTGACGACGCGTTCGCTGCCCAAGACGTCGATTCGCATGCGCGAAACGGTTCCGTCCTCGGTCGGCCCCACGTTCAGCATCTGGATGTTGTAGCCGCGGCCGGAAATAAGCCCCACGATCCGCGCCAACACGCCCGGCCGATTCTCCACGAAGCAATTGAGACGGTGAATTTCATCCTTCATACGTTCGCCTCCCCGTCGACGACGATCTCGACCAGCGTCGGACGCTTGGCGCGAATCGCCTTCGCGACGACCCTCGCGAGACGCTTAGGATCGCTCACTCGAACGCCCTTAATGCCGTAGGCCGAGGCGAGGCGCACGAAATCCGGCGATTTGAGCGCGGTCGCCGAACGCCTGCCGCCGAACGATTCGTCCTGCATTTGGCGAACCAGCCCGAGCCATCCGTTGTTGATTACGAAGAAGGTTATCGGCAACTTCTCCTCCGCAGCCACAATCAGCTCCTCGCTCGTCATCTGCGCCCCGCCGTCGCCGACGACCGCGACGACCTTCGCATCGCTCCGCGCAATGGCCGCGCCAATCGCCGCCGGTATCGCAAACCCCATCGTCCCCATGCCGCCGGAGGAAATGAAACGCCTCGGCGCGACGTGCCTAATATACTTCGCACACCACATTTGATGCTGTCCGACGTCGGCGACCAGAATCGCCCTTCCCTTGGTCGCCGCCGAAATCGCCTCGATCGCCTCCTGCGGCATGATGACACCGCGATGCAAACGGCGATACGCGTTTTCGCGTCCGAACTCGACGAGGCGTCTTACCCACGATTCGTGCCGCGCCGCCCTCACTCGCGAGGCGACCGTGGTCAGAAGATCCTTCACGTCCGCGACGATGCCGAGCGAAACGGTAACGTTCTTGTCGATGGACGAAGCGTCGCAGTCCACATGCACAATCTTCGCGCGCCGCGCGTACTTGGAAACCTCGCCGGTCACCCGATCGTTGAACCTGACTCCCAGCGCCAAAATGAGATCGGCCTCGGCAATCGCCGCGTTCGCCGCTCGCGTTCCGTACATTCCCGCCATTCCGAGCGCAAGATGATTCGTTTCGTCGAACGCCCCGACGCCGGTAAGCGTCGTCACGACCGGAATCTCGGCTTTCGCGGCAAGCGCGGCGACGTCGCTCGCGGCATTGGCCGCGATAACTCCGCCGCCGGCGTAAATCACCGGCCGCTTCGCCTCGTTGATCATTCGCGCGAGTCGGGAAATCTGACGCGGCGCGGCGGCGACCTCGGGATGGTACGCCCGAAGCGCGATGCGCTCGGGATACTGGGCGGCGGTAAGCTCCTCCTGAACGTTTCGCGGCAAGTCTATCACCACCGCGCCCGGCTTGCCGTGCGTCGCGATGTAAAAGGCCTCGGCCACGGTCTCGGGAATTTCGTCCGCGCTCTTGACGAGGAAGCTGTGCTTGGTCGCCGCGCGGCAAATTCCGGTCATGTCCGCTTCCTGGAAGGCGTCGGTGCCGATTTGCGAAAGCGGGACCTGCCCCGAGACGAGCACCATCGGCACGCCGTCCATATTCGCGGTCGCGAGCCCGGTAATCGCGTTGGTCGCTCCGGGACCGGAAGTTACGATGACGACGCCGGGCTTGCCGGTGGCGCGGGCGTACCCGTCGGCCATGTGCGTCGAACCCTGCTCGTGGCGACCCAAGACGAACTTGAAACGCGCGGTGCGAATGCAGTCGAAGATATCGACGACATTACCGCCCGGATAGCCGAACACCACCTCGACGCCGGCTTTTTCCAAACTCTCCACCAACGCCTTGGCGCCGGTTCTCGTACCTCTCGCGGAAGCCATGCGGATATTATACCAAAACCAGCTCGAAAACACACCCCGAAGGACGATTGCGCGAAACCGAAAGTTCGCCGCCCATCGCCCGCGCCGCCTCGCGCGCGTTGCAAAGTCCGATGCCGAAGCCGCCCTTCCCGCTCTTCGTGGCGCTTTTCGCCCGATAGTAACGATTGAAAGCGCGTTTCAGGTCGCGCTTTTCCATTCCCGGCCCGCAATCGACGAATTTAACCGACGCGCCCTTTTGCCCGCCGGACACGCACACCTCGACCGAACCGTACGGCGCGGCGTATTTAAGATCGTTGGCGAAGAGATTCCAGAGAATTTGCGCCAGCAACGTGCGGTCGGCGCTCGCTTCGACCGGCCCTTCGTGGATTATCGCCACGTCCTTGCCGTCAAAGCAATCCCGGTAATCGGGCGCGAAAGAGGCGTACGCCTCCTTCACGGCTTGAACGAGGTCGAGCTTTTCCATCTTCGGTTTTGGACGTCTGCCGCCCGCACGCAGAAACTCGCGAATGTTGCGCACCAAAAACTGCATTTGCCCGACGATCCGCTTGGCCTCCGCGTCGTCGCGACCGATGATGAACTCCAACGCCGCGAGCGGCGTCGTAAGATCATGCGCGCTCGCCGCCATGAAATCTTCGCGCTCGGCGAGAAACCTCCGCCACCGCCTGAGCCCCGCGTTGGTGACGACGAGGAAAAACGCGAACACCGACGCTCCCGTCACTCCATAGACAAGCGCGATATCGCGCTCGGGAATCGCCTCTACCCATAACGCCAAAATCTCCTCCGATTTCGGCGGACGATACCAAACGAGCTTATCGGAGAGTACGTGTTTACCGTGTTTGATTCCCCAGGTTCCGCGCCCCAATCGACCGAGCGATTTCGCGTTCCCCGCCGGCATCGCCCGAACGTCCTTCGCCTCGCCGTCCTTGATGGTCTCGGCGATTTCACGATACTTCGCCTCCACTCTCGCCTTTTCCGTCGCCTCCAACCGAGGCAGTTCGTGCAGGAAGAATACGACTCCGATTGCGACAACCGCCAAAAGCGGCATCGCAATCAAAAACTCGGTGAAGAAAAAGCGCGGCTTTTTCATAATCCGAGCAAGCGCCGCGCCGCCGCCATTTCCGAAGAAAGGTCGATCTTGCGCGCGCCGCCGACGTAACCCGCCTTTTCCAGATTCTCGACGAACCGCCGGAACTTGTGCTGGCCGGGATTCAAGTTGTCGAGCGCGATCACCTCGGCGACGCCGAAAGTGCACGCCTCGGAAAGCATCCCCGTCGACTCGGCGGTGACGTAGAGCTTTTTCGCGAGTTTCACAAACGCGGGAATCGGATTAAAATGGTCGCGGGAATAAATAAGCTTGTAATCCCACGGATACGAATCGACGAGCGCTTCCACTTCCGGCGGTGTGCGCCGCGAAGTCGTAACCGCCTTCGCGCCCGAAACGGCGAAGATTTCGTCGAGCTTCGCCTTCATCCACTCCTTCGTCATCGTCGAGCACTTGTTGGGCCCGCCGACGATAACCGCGATCTCCGGCTTAACTTTCGTGCGCTTCTTGAATTCTTCCACGCCCTTTGCGTAAAACGCTTCATCGTTGGCGACGAGATTCGCCGGTATCTCGACGACGTTCTTCGCCTTCGCCGGTCGGTCGAACGCCGGCGCGAGCACGCAATCGAAGCTCTTCAAATCGTAACCGCGAGGATAAAGAACGACCGCGCACTTTTTTCCCGCCTTGCGCGCCGCCGCCTTCGCCGCGTAGAACGTCCCCGACCCGGTGCCAATCGCGACCGCGCAGTCCTCGGCTTCCGGCGAGCGGTCGAAAAGCCAAGTCGCCGTCCTAAGGCCGATTCGGTCGAGGAGATAGGAAAGCGCCTTGTGCGCCTTCGAACGAAAATGGACTTCGACGACTTCCGCCTCCAATCCAAGCGCGCGGGCGAGCGCCCTCGACTGGTTTTCGTGGCCCGCCTTGCCGTCGGTCAGAATCAGCGCCTTCACAGCTTGATCTCCGGGATGCGCATCGTCTTGCGGCAAGCGCTTTTCAATAGCTCCTTCACCGCCGCGCGCATCATTCGCTTCGCCGACCCCATCGAGGCGGTGATGGTGCAACCCGCCGCCTTCAGATGTCCGCCGCCGCCGAACTTGGCGGCGAGCTTCGTCGCGTCCCACTCGCCGCGCGTCCGAATCGAGCAGCGAATCTCCCGCGTCCGATCGGGAATTTGGTAAAAAAATAGCGCAATCTCGTTTCTGGCAACCGAGCGCGGAATCTCGATTACATCCTCGGCATCGGCCTTGGTTCCGCGAACGGCGCGAAAATCGGCGCGCGTAAGCGTCACCTCGGCGACCTTGCGATTCTTCCAGATGCGCAAGCTCCGCCACGCGATGCGCTTAAGCTCGATCGCCTTGCGCGAAAAAGTTCCGTAGAGAATGTCGTTGATGAGCGCCGTCCGAACGCCGTAACCAACAAGGTCGCCCGCCGCCCGAAGCGTTTCCTTGCGCGTCGAATCGTAAGCGAAGCGCCCCGAATCGGTGACGATCGCGACCCACAGCGCCTCGGCGATGGCGCGATCCAGCTTCCACTCGTTCCACTTCGCGAGCCGCCAGACTATCTCGCCGGTCGAGGAAGCGCCCGGCTCGACGATCGAGACGTCGGCGAACGCGCCGTCGTTGGTGAGATGGTGGTCGATGCAGAGCTTGGGCAGCTTCTCGGCGACCGGCCGCACTTCCGGCGGCATGCGCTCGAACGACGCGCAATCGACGGCGATGAAAAGATCGAACTTGCGCTGCCGCTTCAAGCGACGCACGGGTATCAAGTCCTCGACTCCCTCCAGAAAGCCGGGCTTCCCCAGCGCGTTCAAGTCCGCCGTCGCGTAGGCGTCGAAGCCCGCGCCGCGCAAAAGTCGCGCGAGCGCGATCATCGAACCTAAAGAATCCCCATCCGGGCTAAGATGACCCGAGATGAGGATTCGTTTCGCGCCGTTCAGCAGCTTTCGCGCCGAGGCGTAGTTTTCCTTAGTCGACAATAGTAACGACCTTGCCGTCCTTGACGAACTTCACCTTTCCGTCCTTGAGGGCGAAGAGGGTAAAATCGCGTCCCTGGCCGACGTTCTTGCCGGGATGGATCTTCGTGCCGCGCTGGCGAACGATGATCGAGCCGGTCTTGAGGAATTGGCCGTCGTATGCCTTGACCCCGAGGAACTGGGGGTTGGAGTCGCGACCGTTGCGAGCCGATGCGGAAGTAGCCATTTTCTATCCTCCTTGATTAGGCGATCGCCTTGACGGTGGCGACGGTCAACTGCTGCCGGTGACCGACTTTCCGGCGTTCGCCCTTGCGGCGCTTGGCCTTGAAATTCACGACCTTCTTGCCCTTGACGATGCCGTCGATCGAGAGCGTGACCTTCGCGCCCGCGACATAGGGAGAACCAACCTTGAGCGTGGTGCCGTCCGATACGGCGCAAACCGTGTCGAGAACCGCTTCCTTGCCCGCTTCGACCGAGAGCTTTTCAATCTCGATCTTGTCACCGACCCTGACAAGCGTCTGCTTGCCGCCGGTTTCGAGTACAGCGTATGCTTCCATTGTTACTTTCCTTTGCTTCTTGCCTTCCTTGTGGAAACCTCTCCACGAAAGGCTAAGTTCACGTATTGTATCAAAAATCCGCCGCTTTGGTCAATAGCCCGCTCGTCCACTCGCCAAACGTCTTGCGCGAAAGCTCCTTAAAGCCACGCTTCGCGTACGCCGCGAGGACTTCTTCGTAAATTTCGCTCAAAATTCCGGAAATGACCAGCTTTCCGCCGACATACTCGACGATTTCATCCGCAAAGCGAACGAGCAACGGCCCCAAGATATTGGCGACGACCAAATCGTACTTCTTCTCCGCCTTCCCCGCGCCGCTCGTCCTCCCCAAGGCGAACTTGAAATACTCGACCGGCGCGTCGTTCTTCTTCGCGTTTTCGATCGACGCGTCCACCGCTTCCTGGTCGACGTCAAATCCCCTTACCGGCTTAAAGCCAAGTTTGGCGGCGGCGATGGAAAGAATCCCCGAGCCGCACCCCATGTCGAGAAAGGATCCGCCCTCGTCCGCAAGCTCGTCGATGAACTCAAGACACGCGCGGGTCGTTTCGTGCTTGCCCGTGCCGAACGCCATTCCGGGATCGAGTACAATCGAGAGCCGCTCGCCTTCCGGAACTTTCTCCCACGCGGGAACGACGACGAGCCGCCGACCGATTTCCTCGGTCTTGAAGTGGCGACGATACGCGTACCGCCAATCCTCGTCGGCGATTTCGCCCGCCTCGATTTCGCGCTCGACGCCGACGATCTCCATCGCGCTCTTCAGCGCCTTTTGCGCACCCTCGCGCTCGCTCTCGCGCTCGAAATAGATGCGCATCCTCGTTTCGCTCTCCTCGATGTCGCGATACGAGGACAATATGAAATCCCCTCCGTCGAACACTTCAAAGAGGGGATTTACGAACCGTTCCGGAACGGAACAGCTGACGAAAAACATTACTTCGCCTTCTTGGCGACGAGCTTCTTGACCACCGTCGGACGCTGCACCAAAACGCGCACTTCCTCGTCGCCCATGAGTTTCACGTCCTCGGCCTTCATGCCGAACTTCACGAGCCGTGCGCGTTGCGCCTTGTTCTTGCGCACCTTGCCGGCGGGCGTCTTGCACGGACGAACGTGAGATTCCTTGCGGAGTGTACGACCAGTACCCATTTCTTCTTCTCTCTTTCCGTTGATGAAAACAACGGTGCGTATTATATCAAAACGCCGTGCGTTGCGTCAACGCAGGTCTTGCGCACTCTCAATCCACTTCTTGAGCTCGGCGGCGTAGTTGGCGACATCTTCGCGGATTTCCGTCGGCGCGATCTTGGCCTTCGCCTCGGCTTCGACGAGCAACGCGGAGAATTTCGGCAGAAACTCCTTCACGAGTACGCTCGATTCTCCGCGAAGCTCTTCACGGCTCTTGGTGTTGCCTTCCTTGGCCAGATTCTCCTCGATATACTTTCCGCAAGCCCGATTAAGTTCCGCGAAAATCGCCATATACTTGTCGTTGAGCGGCTTAACCCACTCGTCGCCAAGCGCCTGCACCCTGACAAACGCATCCGGATCGACGGCGATGCCCTTCAAAAACTCGACGTACGCCTTAGCCCCGCCTTCACGATAGGCACTGCTCTGAAAAACGATCGAACCGTCGCCCTTGAAGACGATCATCGACGGAAAGCCGCGAATATCGTACTTCTTTACCAACTCCGGATTCTTCAGCTTTGCGTTTTCGGAAAGAATATCCTTGTTGCGCGGTGAATCGATGTACACGAGCTCGTACTTGTCCTTCAACTCGGCGGCGAAGCTCGCGTCCGAAAAGACCTCCTCCTCGAGCCGAATGCACCACCCGCACCAATCACTGCCGGAGAAGCAGGCGTAAACGAGCTTGCCCGACGATTTGGCGGAGGCAAGCGCACTTTCCAAGTCATCCGTAAAACCTTTGGGGGTAGAAGTCTTCACCTCCTCTGGCGTCTTCGTCTCCTCGACCTCGGGCGACTTCGTCGTCTCGACTTCGGCGGTGTTTTCCTCGTTCTTCTCGCAGCCGGTTAAAGCCAGCAGCGCCGACATCATAATAGCAGTATTTTTCATATGTGGTATTATACCACAAAATCGCGCTTTAACCAATCGACGAGGAAACTTTGAATACCGCCATCAAAATCGCAATCGCGACGAATCCGACGACGCCGGCGATGGCGACGATAAGAATCGGCTCCAATGCGTTGGTAAACGAGGCGATGTTGCGATCCATGTCCTTCTGGTAGCGCTTGCCGATGTTCTCCAATGCCGAAGGCATGTCGCCCGCCTGCTCGCCCACCGCGAGCATGTCGGTCATCATTCGCGGAAATACGCCCGAGGATGCGAGCGGGCCGGAAATCGTCGTGCCGTCGGTAACTCGTTGCCGCGCAGTCTTGAGCGCGTCTCCAATGACCGCGTTATTGCAAGTCTCTTCGCAAATCTTCAGCGCCTGCAAGACGTTGACGCCGTTCACCAGCAACGTCTTCAGCGTATAGGCGAGCGACGAATACGCCCCCGAGGCGACGATGCCCTTGATAAGCGGCGCCTTGAGCTTCCACGCGTCGATCTTCCTTACTCCGTTCGGCGTCCGTTTCCAGCGCCTGAACCACCAGACGAACGCCGCGAACGCGATCGCCATGAGCCATCCGTAGTGGATAAGTCCATCGGACATTCCGATCAGAATCTTCGTCGGTAGCGGCAACGTCGCGCCCATCGAATCGAACACCTTCTGGAACTGGGGAATGATCCACACCAACGCCCCGATGACCGCTACGACGCCGAAACAAAGAACGATTATCGGATAGGAAAGCGCGCTTTTGATCTTTCCGCGCATATTGTCGTCGCGCTCGTAATGATCGGCGAGCCGCCGCAAAACCTCCACCATCGCGCCCGAGGCCTCGCCTGCCCGAAGCATGTTCGAGAAAAGCGGCGGAAAGGTCTTCGGATGGCTCGCACACGCGGTGGAGAAGTTTTCGCCGCTCACGATCCGGTCGCAAAGATCCTGGCAGATCACTCGCTGCGCGGAATCCTCCTCGCCCTGATTCGCGAGCGCCTTGAGCGCCTGCCCGAGCGTCATTCCCGCCTCCAACAGGTCCGCGAGCTCCGAGACGAAGAGCAGCACCTCCACGCGCTTCATTTCGCTCTTGCGTTTCTTGCCGCCGATTTGCAGTTGCCAAATGGACCCGCTCGTCTTGGACGCGTCCGTTTTCGGCGAAGCGGTCGTCGTTGCGGCGGGTGCGGTGGCTCGTTTGGCGTATCCCATGTCGCTTATTATACCAAATTTACGCCGCTCAAAACCTCGGCAAGCGCGAAAGCGACTCGACGCGACCGAAATCGGCGAAGCGCATTCGCCAAATTCTTCCGTGCTCGTCTCGAAGTTCCCGGAGCCGCCGCTCGTCGCGCCGATTGCACGCCGCGTCCACCAGTTGCGCGGCATATGCGATCTCCTTCGCCCAGTCGCTTCTCTCCGTCCACTTCTCGCAGGCGATGCGAATTCCACAGGCGATTCCGGAAATCTCGTCCAGAATGCAATCGGTCAGCCCCGGATGTCGCGAATAGCCGATTGGCGAGGCGAGGATGTTGAAAAGCTCCGAACCGTCCGGTCTCATCGCACCGCCGCGCAAATAGAGCGTTCCGAGCTTCAAGAGGACGCCTCCGAGCGGCACGCCGAGAACGCGATCGAGCTCGCGCTCGAGATCCATCTTCGCCGACTTAGCGCCCGAGGACGCGAACGCGCCGCCCATCAGAATCGCGGGCAACGAAACGCAAAGCGGCTGCCAGTTGCAATCGTCGGCGAAGTCGACGACGAGAAACCCCTTTGCGCCGCTCGCACGACCCTTCGTCTCCGCCTCGATCATCCGCTCGCGCATCTCCTCGACCCGTCCCGCGAGACTGCGCGCAGATTCGGTTTTCACGACCACCCGATCCGCGACTGCCTCGGCGTATGCGTCGCAATTCAGGAACTTCACGTCGATTCCCTGCATCCGGCAATACGCCGCAAGACGTTCCGCGTCGACGTCGTCCGGAATCGCCTTTTCCGCGAACAGCCAGAACTCGTTGTAACGATACGCGACGAGCGTATCGACGAGTTCCTCGAACGTCGAGCGCTTCGGCGTCCGCCCGCTTACGTCCAGCAAGTATCCGCGCTTCGAAAACATGGAGGCGCCTTAAGCGCCGTTCCTACCGTTCGGCGGCGAGACGCGCCAGCAGCGACTCGATCGTCATCGACCCGAGATCGCCGTCCGCGCGCGAACGCACGCTGATCGTGCCCGCGGCTTCGTCGCGCGGCCCGACCACCACCTGATAGGGAACTTTCTGGAGCGTGGCCTCGCGGATCTTCGCGCCGAGTTTTTCGGACGAAACGTCGATATCGACCCGATAGCCGGCTTCGCGCAGGGCGTTTTGCGTCTTTTTCGCGTAGTCGAGCGCCTTGTCGGAAATCGGCAGAATCCGCACCTGCTCCGGAGCGAGCCACAGCGGGAACGCGCCCGCGTAATGCTCGATCAGAATTCCGAAGAAGCGTTCAATCGAACCGAGTAGCGCGCGGTGAACCATATAGGGCTGATGCTCCTTGCCGTCGTCGCCGACGTAAGTCAGGTTGAAGCGCTCCGGCAGGTTGAAGTCGAACTGCACCGTGCCGAGCTGCCACGGACGGCCAAGCGCGTCCTTGATCTTCATGTCGATCTTGGGGCCGTAGAACGCGCCGCCGCCTTCGTCGACCTCGTAGCTCATCCCCTCCTGATCCAGCGCATCCCGCAGGGATTGCGTCGCCTGCTCCCAGCGCGCCGGATCGCCGACCGCCTTGGCGGGCTTGGTGGAGAGATACGCCTGGATGTCGTGGAAGCCGAACTTGCCGAGCATGTTCTTCGCGAAGTTGACCGTGTCGCGAATTTCGCTCACGATCTGCTCCGGCGTGCAGAAGATGTGGGCGTCGTCCTGGGTAAAGCCGCGCACGCGAAACAGACCGTGCCGAACGCCGTCCTTCTCGTAGCGATACACCGTTCCCAATTCCGCGAGGCGCATCGGCAAATCGCGATAGGAGCGTTTCTTGAACTGGTAGATCTGGATATGGAACGGGCAGTTCATGGGCTTTACGTAGTACTCTTCGATGTACGCGTCGTTGCCCGAGCCCTCCTGCACCTTCATGCACGGGAACATTCCCTCCTTGTAGAAGCCAAGATGGCCCGAAGTCTGCCAGAGGTTTGAACGCCCGACGTGCGGAGTGTAGACGATTTCGTAGCCCGCCTCGTAATGCTTCTTGCGCCAATACTCCTCGATCGCGACGCGAATGCGCGCGCCCTTGGGGAGCCAGTGGGCGAGGCCGGGGCCGACCGATTCCGTAATCGTGAAAAGCTCCAGTTGCTTGCCCAAGACGCGATGGTCGCGCTTCTTCGCCTCTTCCTCGCGCGCGATAATCGCGTCCATCTCCGCTTGATCCTTGGCGACGATGCCGTAGACCCGCTGCAGCATCTTGTTCTTCTCGTCGCCGCGATAGTAGGAGCCGGCGATCTTGGTGAGCTTGACGACGCCGATTTCCTTGGCGTGATCGACGTGGGGTCCGCGGCACATTTCGACGTAGTCGCCGACCGTGTAGGTGGAGATCTTCGCGCCGTCCGCGATCACGTCCGCGAGCCGCTCGAGCTTGTACTGCTGGCCCGCGAGGAGCGCCTTCGCCTCGTCGGCGGAAACCTCCTTGCGAACGAACGGCTCGTCGAGCGCGATGAGGCGCGCGATCTCCTTCTCGATTTTCGGAAAGTCCTCCGTCGAAATGCGATGCGGCAAATCGAAGTCGTAGTAAAAGCCCTCTTCGGTCGCCGGCCCGATGTCGACCTGCACGTCCTCGAAGAGGTTCATAATCGCCCGCGCCATCATGTGCGCGGCGGAATGCCTTCTCATTTCAACCGTAATTTCGGCCATGTCTTAACTCCTTCTTCAGCCGCCGACCGCGAAGCGATAGGCGTTTTGGAACATTCTCATCCACGGGCCGTTCGCCTTGAACGAACCGTCGTTGTAGGAAAGTTGCACCGCGCGGAAACCACGTTCCGGGTGCGGCATCATGATCGTCGCGCGCCCGTCCTCGCTGGTGAACGCGGTCTGCCCGCCGATCGAGCCGTTCGGGTTGTACGGATAGCGCGTTGTCGCGTTGCCGCGATTGTCGACGAAATGCGCCGCGCAGATCGACGGCGCGAAACCGTCCGTCCAAACGCGCCCTTCGCCGTGCGCGACCGCGATCGGCAAGCGCGACCCTTCCATTCCCCTGAAGAAAATCGAGGGGCTCTTCTCGATTTCAATCGTCGCGAGCCGCGCCTCGAACTGCTCGGAAATGTTCTTTACGAAACGCGGCCAGTTCTGCGCCCCCGGAATGATGTCCTTCAATTGCGATAGCATCTGGCAACCGTTGCAGACGCCGAGCGAGAACGTATCGGGACGCTCGAAGAACGTCTTGAACATCGCCGCGAGACGATCGTTGTAGAGAATCGAACGCGCCCAGCCCGAGCCCGCGCCGAGGACATCGCCGTAGGAGAATCCGCCGCAGGCGACGAGACCCTTGAAGTCGGCGAGATCGACCTTGCCGGCGATGAGGTCGGACATGTGCACGTCCTGACAATCGAAGCCGGCGAGCGCGAACGCCGCCGCCATTTCGATGTGACCGTTGACGCCCTGCTCGCGCAAAATGGCCATGCGCGGTTTTTCCGCGCCGCCGCCCGCGGCGGGTTCGTCGGGATCGTACGTCAAACGGAAATTCAAGCCCGGGTCGCGCTCGTCGAGCGCGTTGTCGTATTCCTCGCGCGCGCAAACCGGATTGTCGCGCAAGGCCTGCATCCGATAGGTCGTCTCCGACCAGCAGCGACGGAGATACGTGATATCGGTTTCGATCGCCAGCCGCTCGCCGACGTAGAGCTTGAACTCGCGTCCCGACACGGCCGCGCCGACGAGCCACGCCTCGATGCGCGAGTTCTTGAAGACGTCCATCACCTTCTTGAGGTTGTCGTTCTTCTTCGCGTTCTTGAGATCGACCTTGACCTGCAAAACCGCGCCCGGCTGCTCGTTGAAAAGCTGCTCGAGGGCATCGCCTTCGGGGAGCTTCGCGATAAGGCCGCGCCCACCCGTAATCGCCATTTCCGCGAGCGTTACGGCAAGTCCCCCGTCGGAGCGGTCGTGGTAGGCGACTGCGAGACGCTCCTTCACGATCTTCTGCATGGCGTTGAAGAAGCGCTTCAGCGTATTGGGATCGGCGTCGGCGTGCGTGTCGCCGAGCTGACCGTAGACCTGCGCGAGGGCCGTCGCCCCGAGCGGCGCCTCGCCCTTCTTGCCGAGGTTCACGTAGACGAGCGCCGAGGCCTCGTCTTCGCCGTCCGCCTTCAAATCCGGCGTGAGCGTAAGTCGCGCGTCCTTCACCGGCGCGAAGCCGGAGACGACGAGCGACAAGGGCGCGACTTGCTTTTGCCGGACGCCCTTCGAGTCCGTCCAGGTCGTGTGCATCGAGCAACTGTCCTTGCCGACCGGAATCGAAACGCCGAGCTTCGGACAGAACTTAAGTCCGACCTCCTCTACGGTATCGTAGAGGATCGCGTCCTCGCCGCTCTCGCCGCACGGCGCCATCCAGTTCGCCGAAAGCCGGATCTCGCCGATGTCGCCGACGTCGGCGGCTGCGAGGTTGGTAATCGCCTCGGCAATCGCCATCCGCCCGGAGGCGGGGCCGTCCAAGAGCGCGATGGGAGTGCGCTCGCCCGTTGCCATCGCCTGACCCTCGTACGTCTTGTACCCCATTAAGGTAACTGCGCAATCCGCCGCGGGAAGCTGGTACTTGCCGACCATTTGGTCGCGGGCGACGCGTCCGGTGACCGTGCGGTCGGTGATGGTAACGAGAAAAGTCTTGTCGGCGACCGCCGGCAGATGCAAAACGCGAGTGAGCGCGTCCAGCGGACGAACGCCCTCGAAATTCGTCGCCACCTTGGGCTTCTTGACGCGCGAAACCTTGCGAACCATGCGCGGCGGCTTGCCCAAAAGAACCTTGATGTCCATGTCAATGGGGCTGTCGCCGAAATGCGCGTCGTCGAGAACGAGCTTGCCGTCGCCGGTGGCGACGCCGATGAACGCGACCGGACAACGCTCGCGCTTGCACAGTTCCTCGAAGAAGTAGCGCGCCTCGGGCCGGAGCGCGAGAACGTAGCGCTCTTGCGCCTCGCAGCACCAAATCTCCATCGGATTCATCGAGCGCTCTTCGTTGTGAACTTCACGAAGCTCGAACTTGCCGCCCGTCGCCTCGACGAGTTCCGGACAGCCGTTGGAAAGCCCGCCCGCGCCGATGTCGTGGATGGACAAAATCGGATTCGCCTTTCCGAGATAGCTGCACGCGTCGATCACGCCCTGGCAGCGCCGCTGCATTTCGGCGTTGCCGCGCTGAACGGAATTGAAGTCCAGCGCCTCGGAATTCGTACCCGTCATCATCGAACTCGCCGCGCCGCCGCCGAGCCCGATGCGCATCGCCGGTCCGCCGATCTGAACGATGAGCGCGCCGACTTCGACCTCGCGCTTCTCGACCTGGCTGCGGCGAATTACGCCCATGCCGCCCGCGAGCATAATCGGCTTGTGATAGCCGCGAAGCTCGCCCGCGACAACGCCCTCGTAAGTGCGGAAGAATCCGCAAAGTTGGGGACGCCCGAACTCGTTACCGAAAGCTGCGCCGCCGATAGGCCCTTCGACCATAATCGCGAGCGGCGTCGCGAGCCGCGTCGGGAAGTCGGCGAAGACCCGCTCCCACGGCATCGGATAGCCGGGAATGCGGAGGTTGGATACCATAAAGCCGCAAATGCCCGCGATCGTGCGCGAGCCCCGGCCGGTCGCCGCCTCGTCGCGGATTTCGCCGCCCACGCCCGTCGCCGCGCCCGGGAAAGGCGAAATCGCCGTCGGGTGGTTGTGGGTCTCGACCTTCATGAGCTGGTCGAGTTGGTCGGCCTTGAACGAATAGCGCTTCGTCTCGGGATCAATCGCGAAAACGTCGGTCTCGAACCCGGCCACTACCGCGGAATTGTCCTTGTAGGCCGAAAGCGTGTCCTTCGGGCGCCGCTTGTGGGTGTTCTTGATCATGCCGAAGAGCGAATTCGGCTTCTTCCTCCCGTCGATGATGAATTCGGCGCCGAAGATCTTGTGGCGGCAGTGCTCGGAGTTGACCTGGCCGAACATGACGAGCTCGGTGTCGGTCGGGTTGCGCCCCGCCTCCTGGAAGCTCTTCGCAAGATATTCCATCTCCGGCTCGGAAATGGCAAGCCCGATCTCCGCGTTCGCCTCCTTAATCGCCTCGACTCCCTTCGCGAGCACGTCGTAAGTGCGGCCCGGCTTGGGTTCGGCGACGTCGAAGAGATCCTGAATGTCCTCGTAGACGCCCTCGGTCATCTTGTCGTAGAGCACGCCGAAGCACTTCTCCGTCAGCGCGGGCGTGACGATGTAGCGAATGCCGCGCTCGACGCGCTTGATCGTCTTGAGGCCGCAGTTGCGGAAGATGTCGGTCGCCTTCGAGCTCCACGGCGAAATCGTGCCCTTGCGCGGAGTCACGAAAAAGTCCGCGTCGTCGCAATTCCCCACGGCGTTCAAAAGCGAAGCGGCGCGCTCGATTTCGAGCGAGTCGAACTCGTCCCCGACCGTGTCGATCGCATAAACCCATTTCGCGTCGATGTCCACCCGCCCGAGCGACGGATCCGCCTTGGATATGGCGTCTTTGAGCGCATCCATGCGGAACGGCGAATAAGCTCCCTCTCCAATTAGCAAAATCATTGAGATAAATCTCCTTAAGGTCTTTTGGTGTATTATACCAAAAAACGCCGCTTAAAGGTAACGTTCCGCTCCTTATAAAAAGACAGGGATATCATACCAATACCTTGGCCAAATCGACAAAGGCGATTTTCACCGGCTCGAACTTGTAATCCAAGGGATTGACATTCGTCACTGGGTCGTTGACCGCGACTTGATAAACATACGGAACCTTCAATTTCGCCGCAAAGGACTTCAAGCTGGCACTCATCGACTCCTTGCCGAACATCTTGCACTCCACCAACATGAACGGCTTGCCATCGCGAACAACGACAAAATCCACTTCGTGCTGTTGCTTGTCGCGAATATATCCGAGTTCAAAGCGCCCCAAACCGCTATCCGTCCACCAATCGACGCTCTTTAGCAAGTGCGATGCCACGAAATTCTCCGCTCGCGCCCCGACGTCCGACAGCAAGCTCCAATCCCACAAATAGATTTAAAGCGCCCTCACTCCCCGCAAATCCTGAACACGGCTCAAATCGCGCAAATCTTCGGAGAAAATCTTGTCCAAGCGAGAGTTCTGCCAACGAGTGTAAAAACGTCGCGTACCGTTCAAAAACGGCTCGGGATATCCGCCGAACTCCAACTATCTCTCTACCCCAACCCGGTAGAACGCCTTGCCCTTCGGCAAGTCGCCGTCCTTTAGCATCATCTGCGATTCGGTTGCAGGCGTCGTCACTACCGTAGTATCAAGTTTGCCAATCTCCGCGCCGCGAATAAGCGAATACTTACTTTACCCTAAACAAGACATAGGAACGGCATAATAGCCATCACCGAAACGTAGGACGTGTTCTCCTGGGTAAAGGACTATTCCCGTATAAGGATTTTTCGCCAAATTACAACCAAACCACTTAAGATGCTTGAAATCGTTCTTGCTAACATTTGCCCCCGCCTTGACTTCCACCCCAAGTAAGTCACCCTTTTCATTCTCAATAATGAAATCAACTTCGCGTTTATTCTTGTCGCGGTATTGGCTAATCGAATATCCGCCCTCTACATCCGCAAGCACGGCAAGTTCATGATACACCCAACTTTCGACTAACTTTCCGGAAATATCCGCATCGACAAATGCCATCTCCTCATCCCACCCAAGCAGGTTCGCCATCAACCCCGTATCCGTTGCAAAATACTTCGGCCTTTTCCCAATCCGATCATAATCCGTTTTCGACCAAGCGGGAACCTTATCAAAAACATATAGAGCACAAAGCGCTGAAAGATACGACTCGGCTGTTGCCTTGCTAATGGACGATTTACCGCAAAGCTCCTCCAAGGTAAAAAATTTGGAAGAATGCGCCAAAAGCCAATGCGCAATTTCGCGCAATGCATCCAACTTTCGAATCTCTGTCACATCGTGGACATCTTTCTGCAATAAATGCTCAAGATAGTCAGCGAACCACGACTTGCGTGGACGAACTGGAAACTCTCGGCATTCTGGATATCCACCCTGAAATGCCAAGTGAATAATCTCCCGTTTCCCAAGCGGTGCTCTTGCCTCATCAAATTGCCGATTAAAGGCCTTGCTTAAAAATGAAGGTTTTTGGCTCGTAATCTCGCCCAAGCTCAATGTTCGCAACCTGATCGTATGCAAGCGCCCTGCAAGGGAATCTTTGATTTTCTTTGAGAAATCAAGATTAGAACTCCCGGTTAGCAGATACTGCCCCTTCGCATCATTGATATCAACATGCATTTTGATAGCATCAAGAAGTTCTGGCACCTTCTGCACTTCGTCAATAATCATTGGTCGCTCATCGGTGCGCTTGGAAAAGGCAATTGGATCCTCCCTTGCCACATTGCGAACACCCGAATCATCCAATGTATACCGCCTACACGCAGCAAGGTCAAGCATCTTGACAAGCGTCGTCTTTCCGACCTGACGCGCACCTGTCACATGCACAACGCGCCGATACCGAAGCGATTCAAGAACTTCATTTTGTTGCCAACGAACAATCATAATGAGACTCTATAACCAGCAATCAGTATAACAAATAGTTGGACTAAATGTCAATTATGAATTGGACTAAACGCAATCTTTTAATCAGTCCAAATACTCATTACTCCCTCAACTTACAACTACTTCCCGCCTACTTCCCTACGCCTACTTTATAGAACGCATTGTTCGTAGGTGGGTTTTCGTCCTTTAGCGTCATCTGCGATTCGGTTGCAGGCGTCGTCACTACCGTAGTGTCGATTTTGCCGAGTTCAGCGCCGCGAATAAGCGAATACTTAAGACCGGGTATCGTCTTAATCGTTACCGCTACCTCGCCCGTGCCGACGACGAACGGCTCGCCCGCGTCCAATTCGCCAATCTTAGGCGTAACCACCTCGGGGTTAAGCGCAAGCGAGAATACCCCGCCTTCGCCAAATCCCATAAACGCCTCGCTCGGAATATCGTAGCCGTTCAGCTTGACTGCTACCTTCGCCTCTTCTGGCAGATTCCCGATTGTCACCGCCTCAACTCCCTCATTCGGTGTAATAACCCAAACGCCATCCTCGCCATCGGCTATCGCTCCGCCTTCGCACATTTGGTCCTTTTTGGCGATCTTTACATATGGGTGGCCAGTGCCAACCGCGCCTTCAACCACCATCACCTTATCACCCAGCGTCACCGTGCCGTCCGCACCATTCCAGCCGCCGCCGATACCTGGCGCACTGTAGCCTCCAGTTGCCGTCACCGTACCGAGCGTATTGAGAACGATGGTTCCTGCATCCTGCCGACTTGCACCGCCAATGCCTGCAGCAAAATCATCACCTTGTGCCAAGATATCGCCCTCGCCCAAAATGGTGAGGGTGTTGCCCTGGTTAACAACAATGCCATGTGTAGCGTTCAGAAGAGACCCCTCCGCAAGATACAGCGTGACCCCGCCATCAATGACGATGGACGCGGCAAGATCGAGCCGCCCTTCGACAAACCAGTTGCCAGAAGTGAGCTTTAGAGTTTCCGCCGTCACATCATTGTAGCTGTCCACAGGGGGCAGACCGCACAAGTCGCAGAGACCGTTTCCGTCCGCATCGACATGGGGACCTGGCCGAGTGTCAAAAACGCTCTCGGTTCGTGTGGCTTCAATCGTCTGGAATTTCGCCTCGTAGTGTCCCTTGCCTTTTTCCCTGCAGTCCGCGCCGGGCGTGTCTTCGACAAACGCGATCTCCGTCGCCTGTTCGATCAGGATGTCCTCGCCGCAGTCGCCGCAGTGCCGCGTCGCCGTGCAAGCCGTATGATCGGCATTCCAATGGAAAGTCAAGTTCATGGATTCCCAAACGTGGTAATGCACGGAAATATACTTTTCGTCGGTGTACGCGGTAAAGGTCACTGCCGTCTCTTCGCTTTCGCCGCCCTTGATTATAGGTTTACCGAACACATTCCAAAAGCCATCGGCCAGCGAACCGTCATCGCCACGATCGCCGGCTTCGCCGATAGCGCCCCAATTACTAGCGTTTCTGCCGGCGTCGCCGCCGTCGCCGCCGCACCGCCGAAGGCCACTCCGACCGCTGCACCGCCGCCGCGCTCGCCTCGCTCGCCCGCACGGTAACCGCCAATCCAAGCGCCAAGGACAAGAAGCTCGCCGACGAACAAGTCGCCGCCGTCTCGGAGCTCGTGAACTCTATCGACAATCTCGACGAAGTTATCGAACACCTCGATCTCGCCTTCTTCCGTGGCTATTCCGTCGCCCAGCCGATCTGGACGAACGACACCGTCCGCCACATCGAAGTCTTCGATTCCTGGAACTTCCTCTTCGACGAGCGCGGCGCGCTCCTCTGGAACCCCAACTGCTCGATGGACGTGAAGGACTGCGAGACAATTGGGCCCTCCGCCCGTCTTCTCTACCTGAAGCGTCGCCGCGCGATCGACTGGCCCGCGCTGATAATCTATCTTCGGAAGTACATCGGCGAGCGCGACTGGGGCCGCTTCCTCGAACGCTACGGTATCCCGCCGGTCGACGTCGTCATGGCGGCGAACGCGACCAAGGAGGATCGCTCGGAATACGAAAAGGGCGCCGACGCCGCCAACAACGGCCAAAACGTCGTCTGGCCGGCTAACTCCCAAATCTCCCGCTCCGAAACCTCGCGCGGCCAGGATCCGTTCTCCGCGTTCATCGACCATCAGGAGCGCGAGATCGTCCTTATGGCGACGGGCGGAACCCTAACCTCGCTCGCCCAAGCCGACACCGGCGCCCTCGCCGGCGGCGCCCAGATGAAAGTCTGGGAGCAGATCGTCGCTCGCGACGCGGTCTTGACCAACGCCGTCTTCGCGCGTTCGCTAATTAACCGCTTCCTCGCTCTCAACTTCCCCGGGCGCGAGATCGCCGCCAAGTTCGAACTCGGCCCCGAGAAGAATCCCTCGCCGGCCGAAGTCGCCGAGCTCGCCGGCAAGATCAAGTCCGCCGGCTACCTCGTCGATCAACACGCCCTCGAAGAGGCGACCGGCTTCAAGCTCGTCAAGGACGAAACGCCTTCGAACGGCGTCCCGTTCCTGAACAAGCGTCCCTCTCCCGACGCCACCGCTCGCGGTGGCGATAAGCTCCTCGCCGCCTTCGCCTCCGACATGTCCCCCTTGGGCGACGCGATTAAAGCGCTTTTAAACGACCCTTCACCCGCCGCTGCCACGGCTTTAATCGACCGCCTCCCGTCCCTCCTCCCGGACGATCCCGCCCTCGCCTCCATCCTCGCCGAGGCAATGGCCGAGGAGTTCGGCGTTACTCTCGCAAATAGCGGTACTTCCGAAGGTGCCAAGAAAGGATGGGAGACGCGCCTCCGCAACGGCTGGACCCCCAAGCAGCTCGAGGACAACAAGAAAGCCGTCCGCGCGCTCGCCGAAAAAGCAATATCCGACAGGCAATCGAACGAGACAATCGACCTCGGAACCGTCAACGGCGAAGCCGTGTCGGACATCAAACGCAAAACCGGCATTGACGTAACCGGTTTCAAACAAACGATTTCGTCGCGCGATCTGCGCCACGCCGACAACCGGCACGGATCGAACGGCGAAACAAACAAAGGGCAAGTCCCGCTGACGATTGAAGATTACGAGCGAATCCCGGAGCTCTTTTCAAATTACGACCGAATTGAAAAAGGATCTCCGGAGAAGAATACTAACCTCCCCTCGATACGATTCATAAAAAAATACGACGACGGAACTCTATACGGAGTTGATGTCATCGTTGAGAAGGACAAGACGATCCGCTACAAAACCGGATGGAAAGATGCTCCGCAATGAAAAAACAATCGCGAGATATCCGCGGAGTGTACGTGCCCTCCAGCGATTACGTCCAAGACGTAATATCTCGCGACGCCCCGAATTATACCACAACGAACTTCTGAAAGGCAATAGCGAATTTTATGAAGCGATATTCAATAACGATCAAGATGGACAGCGCGACGGAGTTCAACATGCTCCCAGCGTGCGATCCTCTTATCGGCGAGGAATTCGTCGCCCATCTCGGTGCGAACGCCGAATCTGATGTGAGCATATCTTGCGACATCTCTCAAGGTTCCGTGATCGGGAAGCGCAAAAACGGCCTTCGCCCCTTCCTCCCCGCGCTTTACAACGATGCGCGGAAGTTCTTCCTCGCCCCACTTAACGAAAATCGGGAATCGCTGCTTGAAGACAATCCCGACCTCGGCGAAGATGTATTCGATGGTCTCGCCATTCTCGCCGTCATTGACAACAATCACTTCGGGGATCACGGAAAGGTCATCAGTAAAGCGGATGTGGAACGCTACGCGAAGCCGATTCTTGCCGCGCTTCGTTTTGCGAAATCTATCGCAAAAGTCGAAAGCTCCTTTTATGAACTCAAAAATCTTCAGTATGACGTCCATTTTAACCCCCTTAATCGAGAGGTGATTATATCAAAAAGACCCGCTCGCGGTTTACTTGGCTTCATCCAGCGTCATTCCAATCGCGGCTTTGGAATTAACGACCTTCCAAAAACTCGTCATTTACTGACATTCAAAATTCCCACCCGTCCCACCCGTCCCACTCGTCCCTAACATGCCCATTTCCCCCCAATTCTACCTCCCCGAAGGGTCTTGCGGCGGCCGCGGCGTCGGCCGCACCCCCGTGACCCCGTTTAATCCCGACGCTATGCCGTTTAAAAACTCGCCGCGCGTTTTGGACGGCTCGTTGCCCGTCCCGACCCTCCAAGCGCTCCTACGGCCGTTTTCGAGGGGGTTTTAGGAAAGGAACCGACATCCATGAAACTATTCGCCCTCGCTAACGAGAAAAACGACACCAAAGACCGGGTGATCCGCGTCCCTTACGGAACTTGGGACTACGGAACCAAGAAGCTGGAAGACGGACGCTCGATCTTCTTCACCCAGACGCTCGACCGGCGCGGCGCCCAAGCGATCGCCGGCGAAGTCTCCGCCAAGATCGCGAAAAACGAAAAAGGCGTGCCGGTCTACTGGGGCCACCCGGACGTCCCGGAGCTCGCCCACAAATATCCGGACAAGCGAGCCAAGGGTTGGATCGTCAAGGCCGAAGCGACCGACGACGCGCTGCTGCTTACCGTCGACTGGCTCGACGAAAAGCCGACCGAGGGCTTCGGTTGGTTCTCGCCCTTCTGGAAGGGCTCGATCACCCCGACCGGCGAAGGCCGCGCGTCGATGGCGGTCGACTCGATCCAGTCGGTCGCGCTCATCAACACCCCCAACATCGAGGAATTTCGTCTTGCAAACGAATTGCAGGACACCGACAACCCGGCCGACATCGGCCACAAAGAAAAGGAACAAGACATGGACAGGAACAAACTGATCCAAATGCTTGGGCTCAAGCCGGAAGCGACCGACGAGGAAATCTTCGCCGCGATCGGCAAGCTCAAGACCGACGCCGCCGATGCGAGCACGAAGCTCGAAGCGGCCAACGCCGAAACCGAAACGGCGAAAAAGGAGTGCAAGGAGGCCAAGGACGCCCTCGCCAACGAGCGCAACGAGCGTTGCAACCTTCTTCTCGACAGCGCCATCGCCGACGGTCGCATCTCCGTCGCGGGTCGCGCCGCGTGGGCCAAGCGCCTCACCGAGGACTTCGCCGCCGGCTCGGTCGCGCTCGCGAACGAGAAGCCGCTGAAGCGCGAAAGCGCCGTCAAGGAGCTCGCGAACACGAGCGGCAAGTCCGTGGATCTCGTCGCGCTCGCGAACGAGCGCATGCAGAAGAACCCCGGCATGTCCTACACCGTCGCCTTCGCCGCGGTGATGAAGGAACACCCCGAAGTCAAGTAACCCCCGAAAGAAAGGCAAAAAACCAATGAAAGGTATTCATCGTAACGGTCTCATGACGTTCGTCGCCGGCGCGGCCATCGCTGCGGGCGAGTTCGTCAAGTTCTCCAGCGGCAAGGTCGTCAAGTGCTCCGCCGCGACGGACATCGCCATCGGCGTCGCGCTCGACAGCGCCTCCGCCGACGGCGACAACATCCCGGTGCAGCTCCTGACGGGCTCCGACACCGTGATCGTCAAGGCGGGCGGCGCGGTCGCCCAGGGCGGAACGCTCTCGTGCCTCGGTACGACCGTCTCCACCGCCGGCGCTCTTCAGTACGGCATCGCCCTCGAAGCGGCGACCGCCTCCGGCGACCTCATCGAGGCCATCGTCGGTATTCCGGCCGTTACCAAGATCAGCTAAGTTCACGCACAAAACCAAGAAAGGCAAATCAACATGGACAATATCATCCTCCCCGCTACCGCCAACGGTAGCATGAAGCCCGGCGAGATCTATCTCGCGAACGAGGGCGCAGTCAACAACCAGTTCCTCTCGGAGGCTCTGACGCAGTACTCCGTCGGCTGGAAGTCCCCCAGCGGTGTGCTCGAGGCGCTCCTCAAGCTCATCTTCGGCGAGCCGATCGTCGTCGGCAAGTCGTTCCAGTTCTCGAAGGCCGACGACAAGGCGTCGTTCTACGCCTGCGAAAGCGACGAGGACGTCCGCGCGATCGGAGCCGACTTCAAGCGCGTCAACTGGGGCAGCACGAAGGTCGACAGCCACACGCTCTCGAAGGGTCTCACGACTCGCATCGATCGCGACAAGCTGAACGACGACCCGGAAGCCGAGCAGAAGGCCATCTCCGCGCTCCGCACGTTCCTGATGCGCGCCGACATCCTTCGCGGTCTCAACGCGCTCTCGTCGAACGCGACGAACGCCGCGAAGACCTGGGGCACGGGCGACAACAAGGCCGACGCCGACGCGGACGTGATCGGAATGCTCATCACCGCCGCCAAGGCCGCCGGACTCAAGCCCAATCAGGTGCTCTACGGCATCACCGCGTACCAGAAGCGCTTCCTCACGCTTCGCGACGCGAACAACACCGCGGTCGCCGGTTCCGCGACGCTCGCCAACGAGCAGCTCGCCGGACTCTTCGGCGTCAAGACCGTCAGCCAGGTGGAGCAGATCTACCAGAGCGGCGCGTCCAAGGCGGCGATGATCGACAACCTGGTGCTCGGCTACAACGTGCAGCAGTCCGGGCTCGACGAGGATCCGTCGAACATCAAGCTCTTCATCACGAAGATGGGCGGCGGCAGCGAGTACGCCGTCTTCCGCGAGGAGCACGGTGCGTTCGTCGACCTCACGGTCGCCCACCAGAGCCGCGCGGTCGTGACCTCGACCACCGGCATCGGCAAGCTTACGATCTCGTAACGCTTAAGGTGCGCTGGAGCGGGCTTTACCATTGTTCCCCGCTCCAGCCACCTCCTAACTACAACTACAACTCCAACTACAACTAAATCACCATGTGGCGCAAACTTACCGAAGAAGATCTGATTGCCGCGCTCTCGCGCCGTGAAGTCGAAGCGTTTCGTCGCGACTTCGAGGTCGACACGATTCCCCAGCTGCTCTCGCAGACCTCGGCCATGGTTCGCGGCTACATTCGCAACAACGGCAACGTCCGCATGTCGCCGGAAGACGGCACGATTCCCGAAAGCTGCGTCGGTCCCGCGATCGATTACGTCGTCATCTCCATCTTGAAGCGCATCGCGCTCGAACCGACCGAGGCCCGCTCCAAGGCCCGCGACGCCGCCATCACCTTCTTCCGCGACATCGCCTCCGGCCACAACAACCCCGAATCCTATCTCGCGGACGAATCCGCCCCGACCGGCGGCTCCTGCGCCGTCGTCATCCAGAACTCCCGCACCCGCGTCTCCTCCCGCAAACTCGAAGGCCTGTAATGCGCATCACCCGCGTCATAGTTCCTCGCGACCTCATCCCCGCCGACCGTCTCTGCGCGGAGAAGGCCGCGTTGCGCGTGACCGACCTCGTTATCAAGCATCTGCGCAAGAAAAACTTCGCCACCAAGCCGAATCCCTTTGGGATGCCCAAGTCCAACTACTATGCCGACGCGGCCGATACCGCCAAATACGAAGTCCACACCAAATCATTCGTCGTCTCCGTCGGCACCGACTCTACCGAGCGTAACGCGCCCGGTCGCGGACTCGCCCTCCACTACGAGGGCGGCACCATCTACCCTCGCAAAAAATCACTCGCCATGCCGATCGATCCGATCGTTGCTGGCATCTGGCCGAGCGAATACACCCAAGCGGGTCACAAACTTTTCAAAACTCCTGGCGGCGCGCTTGGCGACAGCGAGACGGGTAAGATTCTCTACATCCTTCTGCCGCGCGCAACCATCCCCGCCGATCCGTCGGTTCTGCCGACCGACGAGGAAATCGCCAATGCCGCAACTCTTGGACTCGGGGAGGCGACCGCAGTATGACCGCCGCCGACTTAATCCTCCAAAAAGCCCTAGTTGGATCGAAGATCAACTCGACCGAGTGGTCACGCATTCAAGCCGGACTTCGCGACCGTGCCTTTTTCTCTGCGACTGTCGAAGACGTTCGCCTTCTCCATACGATGCGCGAAGCCGTCGCTCAAGTGGCAAGCCAAAAACTCGATCCTTCCGAAGCCAGACTGACGATCCGCAAAGCTTTGGATACCATAGGATATAGCGCCCCGGAAGGCAAAGAAGGATCCCTCCGGGATTTACGCACTAAAGCGAGATTGGACTTGATTATTAAAACCAATCGCGACCAAGCGCATGGATTTCTGCAATACAAACAATTTACGACAAAATCCGCGCTTGAGGAGTTTCCCGCCTCGCGTCTCGTTCGCGTGAAATCGCGCCGTGTTCCACGCGATTGGCACGCGCGCTGGAACTCTGCCGCAGCGGCCGTCGCTTACGATGGAGTACTTCGCGCTCGCGACATGGTCGCGCTCAAGACCTCGCCTATCTGGACGGCCATCTCCCGCTTTGGCCACCCTTACCCTCCCTTCGACTTCAATTCCGGAATGGGAGTCGAAAACGTCTCGATTTCGGAAGCAATATCCATCGGGCTCGTAAAAAAAGACGATCCTCCGCAAAAAGTCCCGGATATCGGCTTTAACGACGCTCTTGGCGCGGAAATACCCAATCTTCGCAACGACTCGCTCTGCGCGGATATTCTCCATCAGAAATTTGGCGACCAGATCTCAATAGAGAATAGCAAGGTTAATTGGCAAGGTAACTTGATTCAAGATGTCCTCGAAGGACGCATAAAACGCGCTCGTTTGGGGAAAGGATTCAACGGACAGAACCTAAGTTTGTCACATCAATTTCTTGTTGAACACGGTTCCAAACATTTAAACCCCGAAGAACCGGGCGAGCATTTGACCAAACAGGAATTCGAGCTCTTGCCTTCTCTATGGCGAAATCCCGACCGCATACTGCCGACACGAGATCCCAACCGCTTCGAGCTCGACTTGGACACTCTGGACGGAGGATATATCTTGGCCATAATCGATCGAAGAGATGGACTGAAAAGCATTCAAAAAAAATTATCCGGGCGGGAGCATCACCTGAACTTCTCGCTCGGAGCCTCAAAGGGCTTGAGATGACCTGAACCGCTCGGATGCAAGAAGTATACAATAATTCGCTAACCATGACAATACACGAATTTCAAAACCAGTTAAAAGCGCGTTTAGCGAGCGTTCAAGCGCTCGTACAAGGCGGCTGCGTGATTCTCGCCGAAGACACCCGCGAAGTCTACGATCGCGCCAAGCAAGCGTTGAGCGAAGGCAAAGTCGCCGTTGTCGTTACCACCCCCAAATTCACCCGCAACGGTTGCAGCCAGGGCTGCATCCCCGTCGAAGCCAATCTCGTCATTCGCTGCGTGGAGATCCCGCCGATTGCCCGCGAAGACTCTCTCACCATCCGCGCTCTTGATGCGGCCGGCATCATCGCCCACGAACTCGAAGACGAGTACATTCAATTCGAAGACATCGAACAGACCCTATCTAACGACGGCACGGTCACCGCGTCAACGACATTCTCAACCACCATTTATCTCTAACCCCCAAAAAAGGAAAATAAGCCATGGCCACTACCCCCGCAACCGCAACCGCCGAGACCTACGGTATCGCCACCAGCCAATCGGGCATCACCGTCGAAAGCGAGACCATCACCAAAACCCCGCTCGCCGAGCCAGTACCCGATCAGAAAAACGCGACAGTCAAGGAGATCTACTACGACACCCGCGTCGATCTTTCCCTCACCTATCGCGGCACCAAACTCACCGAAACCGCAGGCACGGTTGGCAGCGAAAACGCCAAGATCACCTACAACAACGTCAAGTACTACATCGACTCGCACGAGGAAGCCGGTACTTACAACGGTCTTAAGCGCTACAACCTCCGCGCTCACCGCTTCGACAACTCGCCAAGCTGATAATCACCCATGAGCAAAGCCAATCCACGCAAAGCGATTGCCGCTCTAATTCCGCCCGGCCAAGCCGTCATCAAACCGATGACGCTTGGAATGTGGGCGGCCCTGGAGCGCATCAACTCCCCGCTCGTCACCGGTCGCGAGCCGAAGGACACGTTGGAATTGATTCCCTCGCTCTACCTTCTGACCCACGATCCGCGCGAAGTCTTTCGCGGCAACATCCTCGACCTCGCGATGCAATGGGCCGACCAAGAGCCCGTCGACGTCGTCGAGAGAATCAAAGAAGCCGCCTACAAGCAGATGGGCGCATTTTTCGATGTAGTGCCTGAAGTTGACGACAGTAAAAAAAAAGTCCCGAAACAGGCGACGGCTGGATCGCGCTCTTCATCGACTACTTCGCCCGCACCTACCACTGGTCGCTCGAAGAAATCCTCTGGCAAACGCCAGTATCAACGCTTGCACTCCTCCGCCGGCAAGGTTGCAAAAACAAAGACGGATCATTCTACATCTTCCCGCTATCGGAAATAGAAAAGATCGACGATGGCAACGAAAAAGCTAAAACTTGAAGTCGAGCTCGACACCGCCAAGGCCAAACGCCAGGCGAAAGCATTGGAGAAGTCGGGCGGCAGTTCTGCCACTGGCGGCACCATGTCGAACGAAGCCGATGGAGCCGCCCGTTCCTTGAAGGGACTTTCTAACGCAGCTTCCGAAACCAATATCAATATGAAACGCGCCACCCGCGCGTTTGCAGGCATTGCCGTCGGCCTCGCTTCGTCCTACGCCGCCGGCCACATGCGCGAAGGGTCAACTGGTCGCACCGCGCTCGAATATGCGGGTAGCGCGGTAACCGGCGCATCTATGGGCGCGATGGTAGGTGGACCTATCGGCGCTGCTGTCGGTGGACTTGCTGGAGTGCTCAAAACTTATCTCGACCGCACCGCGCTCCAAAACAATATGTCGCGCGAATATGCCCGTGGCGAACACGACTATGAAGAAGATCGCGCCTGGAAATCGTTCATACGCGATCTTACCGACACGGGCGACAACTTTGAAAAGTTGGAAGAGAAAATTGCCGCTGCCAAAAATCGGCTTGAAGAGCTGAAAGTCGCCGAAGAAAAAGCCAAAGAAAACATGGAGAGCTTTAACAAAAAAGGAGATAAAGAGTCGGCAGCCATCCAACAAGGATACCTAAATCAAAACCGCGCCTGGCAATCTCAACTTGAAGACTTCGTTTACAATGGAGAAAAGCAACTCTCCAAGCGCCAAGAATATCGCGTCGCCTCGTATGGCGCTGGCGATGCCCTATCTAAAATCGGTGGCTACGCTACTGGCGGAGGGATTGGGCTCCATGGTCAAGACATCCAACGATCACTTGACAAGCAAACAGAACTGCTCGGCGTTATTGCCGACAATTCCAAGAAAGGAGCCGTCTTGACATGAGTTGGATTAAACCTGCTACCGCAATCGACCAGCCAACCGACACAACTGGACTTACCGAACACGATCAAAAGGTCTTTTCGTTTTCTTTCAAAGGTCCTTACAACGACCTTAAAACTGCTGCCGACGCAATTGCGCGCGGTGACGTCATATCAGGCAATTGGATTGCCAACTCTTGGAATCTGTCCCGTCTTTCCGGACTGTGGGGAAAGCTCGATATCAACTGCATTCCCGAAGATACCACCATCTCACAATCCGTCACGGAGCAACAAGCCAAAAAGGAAACCTGGTCTATCAGGTCGATCCGCAACGACCTGCCAATCCTCGCCTATTGCGACCCAGCGTTTACTTTTTCTCGCTATTCGCTTGAAATGTGGCAAAAGGAAACTAATAAAACCCTTGCCGATGCCTATAAGTTCAAAAGTGACGACGGATCTGTGCAAGAGCTCACCTCAAACGGCAAAAAGATTGCCCAAAAAATCTCTAATGGCGTCGAGTCGGTAATGCGCTTTTATCCACTGCTTACCAAACGCAGACTATACTCCCGCCCACCTCAAACAGTCCTTGAAAAACTCGGCTACATCGACACCCCGGCAACTGGGTCAGGCGACTCCAAAAAGGTTTACAAACCCGGCAACCTCGCAGGCATCATTAACGACTACGACTGGGTAAAGTGCCAAGACGATTGTGAAGAACAGCCCGACGGAGATTGGATCCGTACCGAAAGCTGGATGGGGCTTAAAAAATTGCAATACGCCTACACTGGCGAGACAACTTGGGATCCCGACCTCTATGGAGCCGACGGTACACGTTGGCCTATTCCTTACGATTGTACAGGCACACGCCCACCAGTTAATAACGGAGGAAACAGCTAAGTGTTTCCGACGCTAACAGCTCCAAGTAAAGGACAAACCTTGCCTGCATCGTGGGTTAAAGGTGCAACCGACCGCATCAACTCGCTTGGCTTAATGGCACCGAGCAGACAACTCTTGCAAGAAAGCCCTAACGCAAGCACTTTTACTCCCATCCCCAAAAATCTCCGCGACCGCAAAGTCGCTCCCTCTCCTTCTCGCCCCGGCCGCTTCGACCTGACAATCTCTCGCAACGAGCCCGAGACCGAGGGCGAGTCGCCGACCTATAACTTCTCCCTCTCCAACCAATTCGTCCGCATCGGCGGCAAGACCTACGACGCCGATTGCGAAGCGGCGACGTACGTCGACGTTCCCTGCATTCTCTGCATCTTTATCGACATCTCCGGCAGCACCCCCGCCTTCGAACTTAACACCTGCGCCGATCTCGAGGATCTCAACGATTGCGAAAGCGATCCTGATGTCTACATCCTCCCGCTCTACACCATCGACGAAAACGGCTCGATCACCTGCGACTGGCGCATCGGCCTCGACGCCTCCATGGGAGAATTTGGCTCATGAATCGCCTCGCCCTAATCTCCCTTGTCCTGATGTCTGCGCTTGCGAGTGTCCCGATGTCCGCGCTTGCGCGGACTACTCTAACCTCTCCCGATCTCGGCTGGTTCTTCACTCTTCCCTCCGACTACCCGACCGAAGTCTCGTCCTACGATACCCCCGGCTCTTGCGACTGGTATATCGCCCAACCTACAACTACAACTACAACTAACTACGTCGCCCGCTCTCCTCGGCTGACTCCCTCCATCCTCGCCGGACTCAACTCCACCTTCGAGGCCTACTACGAACGGCTTTACTACGGCTCTCAGGGCTCCGACAACTCTTGGAACTCCGCCATCTACGGCCCGACCAGCCGCCGCTACTTCTACTGGAACATCGTCCCGCTCTTCGGCCCGTGGACGATTATGCGCTCCCTTCGATTCGACTTTGGCCACGAGGAAGACGTAACCGATTCCGTCCGACAACCGGAATACCTCGACCCCGACTACGAGACCGGCCGATGGCGCGCCTACGCGACCGACGAAGACATGTCTAAGTCGGGCGCTTATATTGACGGCCCCGACGCTAACTCCAAATACGCCGCACTCCTTTCGTACTCAGCCCGCTGGACCAACTCCTATTCCGAACTCGAATGGGCCAACTACACCGCTCGCCGCGCGATTACCAACTCCGTCCCCGACTATGCCGCGCTCCGGAACTTCTCCTACCAGCCGACGACCCACGAGGTCTCGCGCCGTCTTCTCGATTTCGACAACTACGCCTCGCTCTGGCAAAATCTCCGGTACTGGGCCGACGAATACATCAATCAATACGACGACACCAAATCCTTCATCTACCGCCCCCACTGGCTCAACACGGACGGCGACCATGCCTATTGGTCCTCGACGATACTAACCGACAGCTACGGCTTCTTCGACTTCCCCGCCTTCGGCTGGACGCAGAATCCGGTCGAATCCTTCGACCACCCAACTTACACCGCTCCCGTTTTCGACAATTTCGAAAACGACGGCTACTGTAAGCATACCGGCCCTGCGGGCGTTTCTATCCCGCGCAGCGTCTTCTACAACATCTACGTCGACAATTCTATTTGGCATTGGGAAGATTTCGACTACGGCGCATCCTGCGGCAATCTTCTCTATCATCTCGACTATCACTTCCCCGAATTGGATCACTACTACATGCCCTCGCTTACTCGTCGCCTCTCCTTTAACGACCTTTGCTTCATCAACCAATACCTCTCGCTCTTCGACCGAACCTACGATATCCCGCAGTTCAATGGCTTCGAGCGCTATCTCTCGACCACTCGCCACCACGAAAAAACCGAAGTCGCCTCCGTCTCCGCGCCCGCTTTTCGCGCAGCCGATGGTACTTGGTTCGCCGAAATAAGCCCCGACTCGCTCTCTTGGGGCGCGGGCAACGAGCGCACCTACGACGTGCCCTCCACGAACTCCTACGGCCAAGCGCGAATGGCTACACGCGTTGACTCCTCCACTACCGGTGGCCGGGTGTCGATCGAAGCGCAAGGCAACGCCGGAAGCATCTACGCTTCCGATATAATGAGCGACCTTAACGCGCCCTACGACGCGACGCTCTGCTTCATTTCCAGCGCCGCGCTCGGCGAATACGGCGTAGTCGTCTCCGTTATCTTCTACAAGGGCGAAGAAGTCCTCGAATCCGTCGAACGAACCCTTGGCAGTGCGAGCGCATGGAATCGCGCGACCCTGAACGGCACTGGAACGACGCTTATCGATCGCAGCTTCTACAAGCAGTGGACTCCGCTCGCCCTCGACGACGAGTTCAACTATTCGCTCTCGCCTCACGCTCCCGGCCCCGAGGCATATCAGACCGAGCGGATCGCGGACGCGACGACATGGTTCGTCGAAGCCGACCACCACTACGTCTACACCAACCAAACCTTCCAGTCGATCTCGAATCCGCTGGTCTATCGCGGCTCGGACTCTTCCCTCCGCTACCGTAGCGTCGCCGCCGACGTCACCAGCCGCGACGTCAACCACGCGCTCAACGACGAACTCCGGTCTCTCGCGGAAACGCTCGCCGAAGAGGATCCCGACCTCTCGATCGACGATAGTTGGTTTGACGAAGTGCGCTCCAATCGCTACTCTGCCGGCGAAACTTGCGGCGCCCAAGCTTATCTATTCGCCTCAAATGGCATTTGGCTTAATCTTCAAGGTCGTCAAGTCCTCTCGGCCTTTTACTACGACGAAACTACCGGCGAAAAAATTGATCTCCATCCTACAACGCCTATTATCTCGATCTCCGTCCACTACTCCTACTCCGCCGGCGGCTCTCCCTATCCCGGCAGCGTCGTCGAATCGACCCCGAAAAACGCCGACATCTACATCCAACCCCTGACCCGCGTAGACTGGGATTGGAAAGCCCTTAAACGCTCCTCAACCTCCAATTAACCTCCAATTAAACGAAAGGTGAACGCCCATGAAAAAACTCGTCCCTGTCCTGATGTTGGCGCTTGCGCCGACTATCCTTAGCGCCTCCGTCCCCCTCCGCTGGACCGTCGAAACCTCCCGCGCCGTCCCCGCTACCTTCGAGGAATACGCGGGCGCTTCCTACGAACTCGAAGCGACCTTGACCTCCTACGGCGAGCCGCTTCCGATCGAGGGCGACGCGTATCTTTTCTGGCAGACTAACGGCATGGCCTCGGCCTACTGGCAAGTTCCCGCGACCGTGACGAACAACGTCCTCAAGGCGACGTGGCTTCCCGAAATGGATTGCGGCGCAAAATCCTACAACTGCTTCATCGGCGTCCCCGGCTCCGTTTACAACGCCGCCTTCCAGCTCCGCCTCCGCCCCACTCCGGGCGCCGTCCCCTCCGTGCTCCCGCTCCCCGTCCCGACCCTCGACTTCCAGCAAGTGGAGGTTCTCCACGCCCCGTACTACTCGAAAGCCGAAACGGACGCCGCCCTCGCCGAGAAGCAAGACACCCTAATCGCCGGCTCCAATATCACCATCGTCGATAACGTGATCTCCTCGACCGGCGGCTCCGGCGGGACTTCCGATTACAACGACCTAACCAACAAGCCCTCGATCGACGGCACGTCCCTTATCGGCTCCAAATCCCTCGCCGATATCGGTATCGACTGGAACCAGACCTTCCCCGCCGGAACTTACGGCGCAGTCGTCGAGCTCGAGCGCTATCCGCTCTCCACCAACGGCGTCGGCAACTTCTTCGGCACCTTCTTCGACAGCTCCGACTTCACGCAGCTTGCCGGGCGGGCGTTCTATTACCTCTTTGTAAGCAATGCGAGTTCCGGCGCTGTCGACCAAACCGAACACTATGCGCTCATTTACAAACTAAGAGCGGGCGGCAACGCCTCGGTCTTAAGCGATTGGAGCTTAGTCGCTTCCTCTGATCGCCACACCGCGCCGATTTACGATCCCAACGATCCTAACACTTGGCGCAGCATCTACAGCTTCCCCTCGGGCTTCGGTTTTGACAATACCTCCCCTTATCTCTTCCTCTTCTCCAAAAATCCGTCCTCGATCGCCGCCGGCAATTCCTTCGCCCGCCGTTGCGCGTCTGGCATTACTGGACTCACCCACGGCATCGTGACCAACTACTCGCAGCGTGACAACTCCGTGACCTACCGCGACGACGTCGCGATCCAACTCGGCTTCGGCGACTTCATTACCCATCGCTATCCCGCCGCCACCGTGAACGGCGTCTACGCCGACTCCTCCAACAACGTAAACCTCCACGCCTCCGATCTCAACGCCTATTCCCGCGCCGAAGTCGATACTCTTCTCGAAGACTTGGAGCCCCCGACCCTCGAAACCTTGGGCGCGGCGTCCGCCGACGATCTCGCCTCGCTGAACGTCATGGCGGAACAACTCTACTCCTTCGTTATGGGCTCGACCAACGCGCACTTCTCCGTGACCAATTACTTAGTAAACGCCTCCGAAGACGCGACTCGCACCCACTACGCTCCCGTCGCCGGGATGGACTTCGAGCGCGTCCCTTCCTCTCTCCAGCTCTACGAATTCCGCGATGGCGCGACCAAAGCGATCTACGATTCCCGCGACTGGGTCGTCTGGTACTACCAATTCAAGGAGACCGCGCTCACCAACCGCATCGCCCAACTCGAAGCCGATCTCGCTTCCGCTGAGGCGACTATCGAATCCTTGAAGCCCTGGGGCAACTGGACCGCGAGCGGGCTTGAAAGCCCGTTCGAAGACACTTTAATCGTCGATAAATCCAACCTCCAACTCATGGCCGGCTACGAATGGGAAAAGCATGTTTCCGGAAATCAGACCTGCTTCGTCCTAACCGGCAACGGCGTCGCCAACGTCTCGACGAACGAAACCGGCTACCTCGAAATGACCGACGCCTTCGGCGACGCCTACGTGCGATTCAACAAGACCTCGTCCTACTTCGCCTCCGCCGAAGCGTCCTCGATCTCCTTCAATAACACTACCCACACTTGGGATATTACCTTTACCTCGACCGCCCACCCGATCGGCGCGGCGACCGCGACGCTCTCCTCTCCGCTCGTCAGCGAAGACGACGCCGCTTGCCCGGCGACGATCACTTGGACGGGCTCTGCGGGCGCTTGGGTCATGCACGCGCTCCCTAAAACGACACCCGCGCCCCAGATGTTCTTCGCCGCCCGCGTCGAAGTCCAAGGCCACGACTACATCCAAAATCTTAAACCCGTCTCCTTCGACGATGGAATCCAAGTCGGCAACGTCCGAATCCGTCCCGTCGTCACCGGAACTACCGTAACTTGGGAGGTGATCAGTGAATAGTCCTCTTACCGACGCCCTCTACGGCCTCGTCGCGCTTGGTCTTTGCATCATCGTCGGCACCGTCTTTTATCTGATCGTTAAACAGGCGATTAAAGACGCCCGCTTCCGTGGTGTGACCGTCTTCCAAATCTGCCTCTTCGCCGCGTGGTCGCTTTTGATCGCCGCCGTCGGCAACGACTCCGCTAAACCGCCCGAAGTTCCGCATGCGACTCTTCGCTTCGACACGGGGCTATCCGATAACGGCTCCGTCGCGACCAACGACTATCCAGTGATTCGCTGGACCTACGAAGCCCCGCTTGCCTACAACACCGCCCACATCGAGTACCGGAACAAAACCGGCTCCAATCGCGAATGGGCCGAAGCGGGCTCCGTCCCCGTGACCGACGGCGTATGGACTGGCTTTATTTCGGATTGTACCAACCGCGAAATCTTCGTCTGGTCCGACTACATCCCGCCCGCTCCCATCCACACCAACGGCGTCTACGCTATCCGCAATATCACGCGCCCGATGTCCGATCTATCCTCTACCAACGCGCCCGCCTATACGCCTCCGCGCTACCTCTCGATTCGTACGCCGATCAAGAAGGGCGACGAGCAGATTTCCCCGCCCGAATTGACTCGCCCGGTGATCTTCACCGACGAAGACATCGACCGCCTCCTCAACTCCTCCAACGACTAACGAAAGGAACCCCTAAAATGAAACGCCTCCTCCTACTCGTCTCGCTCGTCTCCCTTGTCCCGATGTCTGCGCTTGCGCAGACTAACCTCAGCAACCTTAGCGACCTCCTCTCCCAAGTCGAAGAAGCAACCGGCAAGTCCCGCGAGTGGCTTCTTCAAGCCCTCGTCGACGCGGAGTCCCAATACGACCAAATCGCCCGAATCCGCGACGCCGATTGCAAGACCGACATGGGCCGCCAAAAATGGCACGGAAAGCGCCTCTCGCGCGTCGAAGATTTGGATCGACTTTTGATCGTCTACACCTACGAAGACGGCTATGTTTTCGAGGAACCCTTTAAGAAGGTCGAGCCCTTGTCCGTCGAGGCGCGAATCGCGCTCGAAAAGAAGCGCAAAGAAGCGGCTCTTAATCGCCGTCTCTCCCAACTTCCGGAAGCGATGCGCGATATCGAACGCCAACGGCTCGAAAACGAACAGACGACCAACGAAGTTACGGTAGTTTATGGCGACTAAATTTCTCCAACTTTTGCAACGACTTTTGCGCTGCGTTTTCGGCGTTAAGGATCCCGCCTACGTCTCGCCCAAAATTAAGCCGGTCGAGGGCTCTTCCGTTGACTACGAATTGCTCGAAGACTACGCCGTTTTCGTTCCGCTCTTCGGTTGGACTATTCGGCTCGAAATTCTACCCGGTTTCGTCTTCGATGGCGCGAGCGTTCCTCGGCTCCTTTGGGCGGCGGCCGGACACCCGCTTTTGGGTCCTCGTTTAGGCGCGGCTTTGGTCCACGATTTCCTCTATCGTTCGCAGATTCTCTCGAAGCGTGAGGCCGACTTGATTTACGCGAAAATTATGGCCCAGGCGGGCCGCGCTTATTGGCGTATTTTAATCGAGTACTTGGCGCTCGTTTTCTGCGGCCAAAAATCGTGGGATGAGAACGCCGAAAAAAGCACTCTCGCCGCCGCTACTTTCGGCCGTCTGACCTACTTCCAGGACGACCCTCGAATTTACCCGCTATCCCGGCGGGCTAAAACCCAAAAACGAAAGGCAAAAACCATGAAAAAACTATTCCTGATGTCAGGGCTCGCCCTGACTGTCCTCTCCGGCTGTATGCGAATTATCACGATCGAAAAGAACGACCCGATCGTGGTTAACGAGACGCTTGTCTCCGAGACCTCCGGCTGGACCGTGACTTATCGGAATATCGGCCTAAAAACCGACGTCGATTCCATCGTCGCGAAACGAACCGAAACCGGCGCGATCGAGGTTAAGGTAAACGGTATCGCGACCGACGTCTCCGCCGAGAACAAGGAGATCGTCGGCGCTACCGGAACTGCCGTCGGCAACGTGGCCGAAAAGGTCGTCGAGGCGATTAAAAAGTAACTCTTTTGGCCCGGTGGGCGGGCGGGTGTGCGGTTCAAAAAAGATTCGCATGACGCCCGGGTGCTTACGGATCAGAAAAGACTCGTAAGATCTGCGTTAAATCGTCACGCGAGCGATTGGTCGAATATACTCCTAAAAAATACTATCTCGACGCAACCACCGGGCCTACTCCTCTGTCTAAAAAGAGTCCACTGGACTCGTTTTTAGACCGCGATGATGCTGGCCGAGCGAGATGGTAAGCGGGAAAAAGTTGGACGAGGGCTGGGCTTGCGCGTTTTTTCAAGCGTTTTACAAGGGATTTTACAGGCGTTTTCTTATTATCTTCAAGCCAGAATCCCATCCGTGCGGCTTTTATCGCCCAAAATCCCTCCACGTTTCCGCCTTTTGGGCCGCTACGGATGCGGATTCCGGCTTTTCAAGTGGTGTTGACCTCTCTCTCGAAGACCTTCCCGACTCTTCGCGCTCCTCGATTCCATCCTCTCCGTTCCCTCCGAGGGCTGTAACCTCGTCGCGCTCGATCCGCTCGGCCTTCTCGTTCGAGGACGCCTCCTAAACTCCTTTTAAAGCTCCGTTCCCTCCGCTTGTAAAAGTCGTTTATCCGGCTTTAATTATTTTTCCCAAGATAATAAGAAACGCGGCTGCGCCGCGCCTATTTTTCCCATATTCGGCTTAATCGTGGTTTTGATTACGATTAAGCCGGAATGGGCCTTATTTTCTGGCTTATTCCAGCCCTCGTCCAACTTTTTCCCGCTTACCATCTCGCTCGGCCAGCATCAGCGTACGACGCAAAGAAAGAGAAAAGCGAAAGAGGAAAAGTCCCCCTTGAACCCCCTAAAGGAGAAAAGGGAAAAGAGAAAGAAAGCTCCTCCTCCTCCAGCGCGCGTCCGCGCGCGAGGGTAAGCGATGAGTTTTTGAGGAAGTGGAATATTCCCGCTCTCTTTCTCTCGTATTGGCTCGAAGTCACTCGCAATTGCGAAATTCACGACGCCGAGCAAAGTCTTCGCAATTACTGGTCGCATAGCGAAAAAGACAAAGCGTGGCACTTATTCAAGCATAACCGCAAAACACCGCTTGCGCCCAAGGCCTATCCGCCCGGCGATTGGCAGCTGTGCGCCGAGCGCTGCGCCAACTTCAAGTCCGGCAAA